>JBMOJS010000030.1:0-18640 GCA_049315665.1 Pseudobdellovibrionaceae bacterium
ACTGTTGTCTTATTTATTATTTGATGACTCGTTACTAAACCCAACAAATAAAACCAATTTGCAAAGCAATATGGGCACTTTATATAAATCCAACAACGATGTTCGCAGAAAAAAAGAAGATACCTTCAGCTGGATCCCGGCAGAAAAAAAGGATTTTGTTTTTGAAAATGACAGCTTGTTTACTGGAGAGAACTCTACTGCGACTTTATTGATGAATGACGGATCTAAAGTATCTATTGAACCGAATTCATTAATTATTTTAAAAAAGCAAAAAGGGCAAATGACCTTGAACTTACAATATGGAAACTTGGTCAGCGAAATAAAGCAAGGAAGCGTATTAACAATTCAATCTGATAAGGATGAAATTCAGGTCGGCAGTCAGAAAAATAAAAACCAATCCAAAGTTTCATTTAAAAAATCTAGGCGTGGCAGCATAAGCCTTAAGGTTGTCGAGGGCGAAGCTCAAATCACCAAAAATAATAAACTGACTGAAGTAAAAAAGAACGAGTCTTTGATGGTTTCGCAAAAAGGAGATTTGTCTAAGGCCAAAGAAGTCGCTATCCATTTATTAAGCCCGCATCTTGAAAATTTTCAAATGGTGTCACAACAGCAAAGTTTAGAATTCAAATGGAATTTCGGGGCAAACACCAATACAGCTGTGGGCCATTCTACATTGCAAATATCTTCGCAGCCCGATTTTTCATTATTAAATTATAGCGCAAGTACCAAACTTAAAACACACAAGGTCATCGGGTTTCGTAAGACAGGACGTTATTATTGGCGGATTCAGGCCCTAGACAACGATGGAAATTGGATAGGAGAATCTAAGCATTCATTTTTTGATTTGCAATTTGTTCTTCCGCCCGTTTGGGTGACTCCTTTGCTGAATGCCAATTATAATCTTGAACTGCCACCAAATCAAAACCCTATGATTGCTTCTATAGATTTAGAATGCAAAGCCGATGAAAAAAGTGACAGCAGATACGAATGGCAATTGGCTACAGATTCAAAATTTGAACACCTGGTGGACCAACAGATCAGTAAAAGTGCTAAAATCCAATCCAGAGCATTAGAAAGTGGTCAGTATTATGCCCGCGTGCGTAGCTTTGTCAAAAATATAAATACTGAATGGTCAGAAACCAATATGTTCAGTTTAAATTTAACAAGAATGAAGCTGCCACCACCACCAGCCCCGATCTTATTGACAGAAAACATTTCCTTCAAACCTGTCGCAGCCCAGGGACGAAACCCTGCCTCACTTGCGCAACCTCAGATGCAGTGGCAAAGTCTAGTGCCAGCTAAAAAGTTTAAATTGCAGATTTCACGCAGATCAGACTTTAAAACGGCAGCAGAAGTAGATACTCAAGATCCATTTTATATTTGGTCCAAATATCGTCCCGGGCAGTACTACTTTCGAGTTTATCTATTGGGTGAAAATAATATCTGGAGCAACCCTAGCAATGCGGGAACTTTGAATGTTCAATTGGACCAACCAGTGATTGATCCCCTAGCAGAAGTTGTAGTTAAAGATCACTCTTTCAATGCTACCCCACCAGAAAAGTCCGTGCAAATTCAATGGACTGAAATACCTTTTGCAGAAAAATACAAAGTAGAGATTAAAAATCTACAATCAAAAATCAGCAAATCACAAACTTTTGAAGTTTCACAAAATCGAGCGTCATTCAAAGTGCGCAACCCTAGTTCTTACCAAATTCAAGTTGTACCCCTGGATGAGAAAAATAAACCTTTAACTTTGCCGTCGGCTCCGGCTGATTTCAAATACACTTTTCGCTCTTTATTAGAAACTCCAAAAATTTTATTTCCTCAAAATCAATTCACCTTGTTTTTACAAAAAGACAACTCTGTAGATTTAAAAATACGTTGGCAAAACGTAAAAAGAGCCCAAGCCTATAAACTAGAAGTGTCTGAATTTGAAAACTTCCAAACCACTTTATTGCAAGAAACAGTGTCTGGAACTCATTTTTTAATGCAAAAAAAATTGCCCTATAAAAAACTGTACTGGCGTGTGAAAGCCAAAGCCGAGTTTATAAATGATGACTCAGACTGGACCGACAAACAAGCCTTCACCCTTTACCAAAAAAAGAACGATATATTTGAGTAAATGAAAAACAATTACAGCTTTTTTGATACACTTTTAGATCCCGTTTTTGTGTTGAATGAACACAAACAAGTTATTTATTGCAATGAACCGGCGGCAACATTGGCTAGCACATCACTACGTAAAATCTTATCTAAAAACCCCATTTTCACAGAACTTTTGCTGTTCACTGAAAATGTTGATATCTTAGAAAATCTATCTTTGATTACAGAAGCCTCGTCTTATAAAGAGATACAATTCAAGTCCACGGCAGATCAGCTTGGCACTGTGCAGTTAACTGTTCAACCCAGTTTGTATTCCAATACAGAATGGTTGATTTATCTAAGGGACGTCACTTTAGAAGAGCGTTTGCAAAAAAAATACAGATCCCAGTTGGAACAAAAAGAAGTGGTGATTAAAGACCTGGAAGAGGCCAAACTTAAACTTGAAAACTATTCAAAAAATTTAGAAAATATGGTTCAGCAAAGAACCACAGAAATATCTAGAATCAACACCACTTTACAAACGTTGCTGGATAGTTTGAACCAAGGCTTTTTTATTTTTGATACTGATGGCGAGGTATTGCCAGTTTATTCAAAGGCTTGCATAGATACACTAGAGGCTTTGCCAATAAATAAAATGGTGTGGGATGTTTTTAAGCTTTCCGAAAATGAACAGGCGGCTTTAAAAAAGTGGATGACTGCCACGTTTGCAGAAGCATTGCCCTTTGAAGACATGGCTTTACTGACTTTCAATCGCTACAAGCATAGCCAGGGTAAACATATTGATCTGCAATATCATCCCTATAAAAATGCTGCAGGCGCTTTAACTGGAGTTGTGGTTGTTGCCACCGATATCACTTCCTTGGTTGAAGCTAAAGAGCAAGCAGCCAATGAAAAAGCTCATGTAGAACAAATTCTTTACTTATTGAAACGAAAAAAAGAAATTGCTTTGTTTGTCAATGATGCCAAAAATTTTATTGCCAACACTCAACAAGAACTTTTACAATCAGATCCAGATAAAAATGAACTGTTTCGTTATTTACACACCCTAAAAGGTGGGTCGGCGACTTTTGCCCTTAAAGATATGGCAGATCTATGTCACCAGGCTGAAGATTTTTTAGAAAATAAAGATATTGGTGATTCTAACAAAATTCTTGATTTAAAAAAGCAAATGCAAGCTATCGAAAGTACATTACTAAATTTCATAGATCAGTCCAAAAAAATGTTTGGCGACCAAATCTTTTCTTTAGAAAAGAAAGTAGAACTTCCGCTTTATAAAATTATAAAATGGACCCAAACCTTGAATTCTTTGGAAGATCTTAAAAATTTTAAAACAAGTTTAAAAAACGAATATATTTTAGATAAAATTGAAACTTTATTTTATGATTTTGAATACATAGTGCAAGATTTGTCGGTCCAGCTTAATAAACCAATGCAGCCATTGAAATTTATTAATGGAGCATTGCCAGTGTGGGGCGAAGCCTACAGCAGCTTAATCAGCTGCCTGGTGCATGCTTTTAGAAATACCATGGATCATGGCATAGAAGACACAGACACTCGCCGACAACTGGGAAAATCCGAACAAGGTCAAATTCAAATTCATTTTCAAAAGCAAGACTCTATATTGGCTATCACTATCGAAGATGATGGACAGGGGCTTTCTGTAGAAAAAATTAAAAATAAGCTGCTAGAAAAATCTATCGATTGTTCGAACTGGAGTGATTTTCAAATCATGCAATCCATTTTTTTACCGCAATTTTCAACTCGTTCTGAAGTCAGTGAGCTTTCAGGGCGTGGAGTCGGCGCGGATGCTATTATGAATGCCGTCCAGCAGTTGCAAGGCAAAGTGTGGGTCGAATCACAAGCACACAAAGGCACTCGTTTGTGTATACAGGTTCCTTATTTTGCTGAGCCCTTAGAAGCGCCTTCTACACTTGCGAAAGTCGCCTAAATATTTAAAACGGATGTAAGGTATGCTTTCATGTTTGGCAGTGCTTACGCAAGTTTAAGCCGCTTTTTCGTATTTAGCCCATACGGTTTTTAGCTTTTCTTCAAACATTTTACCGGTAAATGGCTTTACAACGTATTGAGATACCCCTGAAAGAATGGCCTCAGTCACTAATTCTCTTTCTGATTCCGAGGTCAAAAGTATAAAAGGCAAACTGGCCCAAGTCGCAGAGGCCCGCACCTTTTTTAAAAACTCAACCCCATTCAATACTGGCATATTTAAATCCGAAATAATCAATTGGATTTGGTTTCCCACGCTATTGCTTTCTTGCAGTATCTTAAGTCCCTCTTCACCATTATTGGCCTCTAAGATAAATTTATAGCCCATGCCCTGCAGATGGTTACGAACCAAATCTCGTATGGAAGGCATATCATCCACAATTAAAATTCTTGTTTTAGTTGGAAACAAAGCCACCTCCGGCAAAAAAACCTTTTCCCTGGGATAGAATAACATCAACTTCGGACAAGGGAGTATATAATCCCCCTAAACCTCGACGAAATGGTGGTTTTTTTATGATTTGACGGTTGATGTTTGCAGCAGTCTTTGTTAGTCTAGGCCGACTTGACTTAAGAATTACGCATTGCATAAGGGGAATCCATGGCGAAAAAAAGCGGACGAATTATAATTACACTAGAATGCACCGAAGCAAAAGCGGCTGGCAAAGCCCCTTCACGCTACACGACAACAAAAAATAAAACTAAAACTCCAGGACGTTTGGAAAAGAAAAAATACAATCCAAACTTAAAAAAGCACACTGTACACCGGGAAACAAAATAGTCGATGATCCTTACCGACACCCAGATCTTAGTAGAAATGGCAAAGGGTTCTATCAAAGTAGAGCCCTTCAGTCCTGATTGTTTAGGATCAAATTCCTACGATGTCCATTTGGGCAACACCTTGGCCATTTATACAGATACGGTGCTGGATTCTAAAAAACACAATAAAATTGAGACCTTTGAAATTCCACCTGAAGGTTTTGTATTAACCCCAGAAAATTTTTATTTAGGGGCCACACTAGAATACACAGAGACCTTGGCACATGTGCCATTTTTGGAAGGCAAATCCAGCGTTGGCCGCTTAGGAATTGATATTCACGCCACTGCTGGTAAAGGCGATGTGGGCTTTTGCAACTACTGGACTTTAGAAATATCTGTAAAAAAACCTGTGCGTGTTTATGCCGGCATGCCTATTGGTCAATTGATTTATTTTCAAGTCGCTGGCGATGTTACGACATCTTACAACTCAAAACTATCAGCCAAATACAATGAGCGCTCGCCGTTGCCGACGGAATCTATGATGTGGAAAAACAACTTCTAACAACCAATTACATTTGATTCATAGACCTTTGTTGCTTCGTCGGTTCGAATGCTCAATGTACCTAATGCACACCTCCGCTTCGAACCTCCTTGCGACTCGGTCTATTTTTCAAATGAAATTGGTTTAAGTTGGACCAGTCAGCTGCGCCTCGACTTTGCAGATTTTGAAAAGGCTATAATAGATCTCAGGTCAGGTGCAATACGCCAACCTCCGCATCGATTAAGGTTTGGCGTTCACTCTATCTGCAATATACCCCAAAACTTGAGCAATCAAGTTGCGATCCGCCCACACCTTGTCCCAGCGATCAGGTGAAGAGGACCAGATAAATTTAAAATAAAGCTGTTCTCGTGTGGTTTCTGGTGGATGCCCGTAAGTCAGTATATATGTGAATACAGCAAATAAATCACTTTCTTTAAGGCTACCACTTGCTAACTGATCTTTACTTAGTTTTTTAAGCACTTCCTTAAATACAGGAAAGGCTTTTCGAGCCTCTGAAATAGTGATGGCATCATCTTTATCCGCATCAAATAAAGCAAAAACCATTTCAATGTATTGAATAATATGCGGAAGCAAAGTGGCATCTGCATACTTCACTTGCTGATCGCTACTAGGGTTGTATCCTGACGCCTTTAAAATATTGCTAAAAAAGAAAACCCAATCGGCTTTATCCACTTTTTGCATATATCGAGCAAAGCCGGGTAAAGCGGCAAAGTGCTTGACGGCATGTTTGTAATAAACACTTCGTAAACATTTTAATTCCAAGGAGGAATTGGATTTTAAAACTTTATTCTGAAAGCATAAACTCTTAATATCATTTTCGATCAAAGATTTATTTTTAATGCCAGAAAAAATCATACTGATCAGATCATTCAGTTCCGTTAATGACAACCACTCATCGCCCACAGAGTGGGGAGTAAAAATATTAGCCTCTAAAAATCGCGAAGAAATAAAGTTGGTTTTTTGCGGCTGCAATAAATCCAAGTTAATGGCTAAGTCCTTCCAATCCGCAAAAGCGGTCTCGGCCTCTTCTGCGCTTAAAGATGGGTTTTGTTTTAATCGCAGCAAATCCGTGCTGTAAGATTGAACTAAAACTTTAGAAATCCAGCGATTTAAGTTAAGCTGCGATAAGCTGTCCAGGTTATAAGAATAAGTTTGATATCCAGCAATCCATAATCTTTTTTGTTCATCTAGAATCATAGGGTAAGGCGTATCTAAAATATTTTTAAATTCAACCAGGCCCTTTTGCAAACTGCTATCCAATGTGGGTTTTTGCAATTCTTGATCAATGATCAAAAGTAGCTCTTTGGGCGAAAAACTTGTCACAGCACTTTTTTTGAATAATCCGGCAATAAATCTTTCCGTTTGCAGGTAGATGTTCACTTCATACCTGACATATTCGATAGAATTTAAATTCAATGAGGAGTTTTGCAGCCCCTGCAATCTTAACTCCGGCGGGGTAAGAACATTTTTCACCCAAGCACGAACAATACTTTCAATGGTTTTAGGTTCTACCGATTCAGGAATAATGCCTAATTCGGACAAACGTTTAGCTATGGAAATTAAATCTTCTATGGCAATCTGATTTTTGGGATTTTTATTAATAAAGTCTCTGATTAAATTCAAAACCTGATCTGAAAAAAACTGAAGATTTTTTAAATCATTCGGATCCTTAAAATCAATGGCTTTAATAAAATAGTAATAATACAAATAAGAAGAATAGGACTCAATAATTACAGGCAAAACTGTTTGCCACTGCTCCTTCTTAATTACATCGTCATTTTCATTAAAAAGAATATTTTTTATATCCCTCATCAGCGGACGGTATTTTTTAAAAGAATCTGCAAAGCACAATGCATGGGTATCCCCAACATCATGGGGATAAAGGCGGCAGTACTCGTCAAATAAAGTAACAAGATCTTCAAAGGCTATCGAGCTTTCTAGAACATCACTCAATTCTTGCGTCGAAGAATTTAAATTTTTCTGGGCTTCAGAAAAGAACTTTTGAGCCTCATCTTGATTCATCCCCTCACGATCCCATTCTAGTTCGTAAAGATTAATGTAGGGAAGAAGTTTTTCTAAAAGCAGTTTTAACTGAGGAACTTTTAGACGGGCTTTTTCAAAGTCACGAATAGACCAAGTATTTATAGCCCCGCCAAAGAACATTTGTTTTATTTTCATGAAAGAATTGACCAGCTTTTCAGAAACAATAAATTCAGGCCAAGCTACTGAAAAAGATTGCAGCAAATCAAAAAGCTCTTGATCAGAAATCACGCCCCCTGGTTTTTCTGACAATAGGTCTTGAAAAACAGAGAAAAAATCCTCTAAAGATCTGGACAAATAACCCAAGTGAATTCCCGATCCAGATTCGGGTATTTTTTTAATAAAATAATAATAGCGCAAGTATTGAACATAGCCTCGGCTGCCTAACAATAAAAAGCTTCTCCACTCTCTGGGATCCACGGTGGTTGCCACACCACCGGCAATGGATTTTTTTAGCTGTTGGATGATAGGCATAAGACGTTGCAATGATTGATTCAAAGCCCAGTCTTCTTTGTAAAATTTTGACATTTCACGAATAAAAATTTGAAAGTCGGATAAGTTATAGCCCAGATGATTTTTTTGAATCAAAGAGGCTAGCTTTTTGGCAGCCCCTTGAACTGCAATATTTGCTCCATCAAAAAACTGAATATTGGCTTGCTGTTGACCGTCTTCCGCTGGCTGCCAATCCAAGATCAACAACTTCATGTATGGATTCAGAGACAGTGTTACATCCCGCAACTGTTCAAATAAACCTGGCAGGGAATCCAATTCAGACAAGGTCAAATACTCTCGTCGACCACCCAAAAAAATCTGTTTAAACTTCATAAATTCAACTTGCAAGTCAGAAGAAATTTTTGCAGTTTTGTTGTTTAAAAAGTTATCTTCTAAAAATGAGGCCAATTCTTGTGATGTGTATTTGTCTTTTTCATTGCCACGAACATATTTACGAAACTTTTGAATGGCTAAAGAATAACATCCCCAAGCCTCTTTCAATTGATCGTTGGTTGCAGTGCCCACAACAAATAAAGTGACCGTGGGCATCACTGTTGAAATACACTGGGTTGTATCAAAATTTTGGGTTTTAGAATCCGGCGGCGCCTCGCCAATCTTAGCATTGCAGGCCACTAAGCTAGCACAAGCCAAGAATGTCGCCAGGATATTTTTAAAAAACATAGGCCATCCCTCCGTAGACTCGATCATTGGCGCGAAATTGATTCAAAAAGCTGGCTGGCTTATAGGCTTCATCTTGAACACCTAAAACATCAAAACCCAGCATGGTCTGCCAGTTTTTATTGATGCTATAATCCAACTCGCCACTCCACAAAGACCCTTTTTGAAAATCATCGTAAGCCCACTTCAACTGCCCCAGCAAGGGACGTCCCCATATCTGCCACAGCGGGGTTTTTACTTGCACAAAAAAGGCATTCTTAAATTTTAATCTTTCGTCAAACAAGGTGAAATCATCATTGCTGCCATCAGAAACAATATCTTGTATCTGTCCACCTTCAGTACGCAAGTAAGATAAATGCAGCTGAATAGGCGCTAACCACCACGAACGAAATTGAGTCATCAGCGTGCCGGAATATATTTTTAAGTCTTCCAGCTTTTGCACAGACCAATCAGTCTCCGCAGGAATAAGATTGGGCTGATCTTCTAAATAAGATAATATAAGTTGAGTTTGCGCGCCTCGATAAAAATTTTCTTTTTCGCTTGCATAAAACGAATCTCCACCCCGCCAAGAATAACCCAGGTCTACACTGCTGATCCTATGCCGGGTCACTAGTGGGGAAACTGTGACATCCACCTTGGACTCTGAAGTGCTTTTGAAAGCCTGGCGCTTAAGTAACAATTCATTCACTGGTTTATTAGCATAACTTCCCTGAACCCAGGGCCCCGAATCCACTGCCCCTGCTACCAGCTGTATGGCCGAACTGTACTGGGAGGCCAGCCTGGTTTGATCCGGAATATCCAATTTATAAACCACAGAATTAACCCGATTGTTGAAGCTGTATTCGGAACTGGGTGATGTGTACCAACGACTGTCAGAAACCAAGTTTCCACCTTCTTCACGGATTTGCGGCCCCATATTTGGAACAAAAATAGGACTTGAAAAAAGCAACATAGAAAAATATTTTGAAGGTTGGTAATTGTAGAATAAGCCCAGAAGACCTTGCTCTTGCGGGCGCAAGGCATCCAAGGCAAACTTGGGCTGCCATAAGCCCAATTGCCACAGTTCATCGACCACACTCCAGTGTTGCTTTTGTCGCCCCAAAGAAAAAGAATGTTTTTCTGACCTAGGATTAAAAATAAAGGCTTCATGAAAAATTACATGGGATTGACTGCGATAAAAAAAAGTCCCTGCCGTTAAATCTAGGCGAGCCCCCAACAACGAACCTGTTTTTTGTCCCAAAAAATGCGTGGTTAACAGCTGACTGTTGGTCAATTGCGGAGCTTTTGGCAATGGGGTTAAATACTGCATGCTTTCTAAACGCAACTGACCTTTAAAAAAGCTATCTTGATCTGCTTGGGAATGGTTTTTGATTTTGAATCTACTGGTGGACTCTGCTGATTGCAGGGGTTGAGGACCTATTTGATCTTTAATATTTAAGGTGTTGCTTCCATCCGCTGCTCTGGTAGCGAAGGACATACCCAAAAGACCAGCGACAAGTCCCCGAAATAAGATTTTTTTTATTGAACACCAACAGCCATATTTCAACATCTAAGTCTAGTAAACTCAGACTTCAAAGCCTCGTCAATAGCCAGTTTTAAGTATTTTGCCTTATGCGGTATAAATCGACTCCAACCGCACTGTGTAAGTTTTACTATTTAAAGTTTAATCAACCCTGTAATTGCTCTACAAGCCACTCGGGATCATCCAAAGCAATATCATGACCGGACCAAGGATGCATGGTGGGTTTAGATTGATATTTCTCGGCCAATTTAAGCGTGCATTCGGGGGCTACCATGCGGTCCCCCCAACTGCCAATCCAGTGAACTTTATCTGGATGCAAAAGGGGAGATTTAAATGAAGACGCCGCCACCATTTGTGCCAAAGAATTTTTTATACTTACCGGGTGATGTTTAGAATAGTAAGCCAAAGTAGATAAAGCCTTTTGTGCATTTTCTTTATTTTGACTGATCATTTTCAAAATGCAATTTTCTTGTTGGCGACCGGGCAACGCACGAGCAATGTCATATAAATATTTGTAATTGATGGGCTGCAAGCGCTCATAAAATTTACTAACTTCGCCAGAGCTGGTGCAAAACAAATGCGCTTTAGCGATATCGTTGGGATATTGATTCAACCACTCTATGCCTATCATTCCGCCCAAAGACACCGCCAAAAGATGAATAGGGCCTTGTTTGACAAACTTGGAACAATCGCGAATGGGATTTACGTAATCCTTAATTTTACTGGGACTAGATTCATTGAATCGGGCACCATTACCTGGAATATCAATCAGTTCAACTTCATCTTCTGGGAATTTTTTTTTGAAAATATCAACAAACTCGCCCCAATGACCGACACCCCTAGTAAGTCCTCTTAAAAAAATCCATTTACGGCTCATTTTTTTTCCTTGTACCAAGTTTCATAGGCCCGCCATTCATGCTTGGTTTTTTGTTCGGCACTCAGTTCAGCCCAAGCCTGGGGTGAAGATAAAATACGCATTAAAAACTCAAACAAAGTATTGTGACGTCGCAAAGTTCGTCTTTGGCGATGGGACTTTAAAGGATTAAAGGGCCCTTCATAAGAAAATAACTGCAATGGATTTTTTTTCACCCACATCCAGGAACCCATTTCTAAACAAAGTGGTAAGTAAACACCTTTTTGATTACTTGAGGCGCTGTATTGATCATACATATAATCCCAAAGATCACCATGAGTGGTGTAGTTTCTGGATTGAGGCTCGATCTGATAAAAATGATGGGGACAGGTTTTTTCAAATAGATCTTTGAAGGAATGCATATAAGCAATCCCCGGAAAGGGTTTGATGGTTTTAGCATAAGGAAACCACAAACGATCTTGCAATCCAAATCCAGAATGAAAATCCACAGTGATAGCCACAGGACTGTGCTTGATTTCTTTATTTACGGCATCAATCAAGGCCTTGGATTCGGGCTGCAAAGCACTTCCCTCGGCCCCGCGATACCAGGGAAGTTTGTCTGTATAACGATGCCCGCTGACCAACCAGGTCAACTTATCTTCACCTTCAACCGGAGCGTTGCGCATCAAATCTACACCCGCGGCATTGCTGCGCCTTTTGTGCAAAATACCCCAGGGATTCACTGTCGGGATAAAAAATACCCGCAGATTTTCTAAAACCCGCTGAGTGTTTTTATCCCACAGCACCAACTCGGAAAGCATATTCAACAAAGACACACAAACTTGCGAACCAATGCGCTCGATGCCATGCACTCCGCCAATCAATCCCAGCACTGGAGCATCAGGTCTTTCTGTGCCAAAAGAAATTTTATAAACCGGCAAATTTTGTGGCTGATTTTTACGATAAAAGCCGCTGTCTACCTGTAAAATCTGTTCGACTCTAGCAAGGCCTTTAAGATCTTGAGTGGCTTTATAAATTTGCTGAATTTCTGGCAATAAATCTGACATCAGTTTAATTTTGACATCCGTTGATTCACTATGCAAGCCTGACAAGACCACAATGTTTTACAAGGGGTAAAAAACATGACGACAAAAAAAACATTGGCTCAAATTTTAAATGATATGTGGAAAGACTATTGCAATTTAAATCCCGCCGCTTTGAAGATTTATGAATTATTGACCCAGCAGGGCGAGATCATCTTGAATGATCATGTGGCTTATAGAACTTTTAATCATCCCCGTCTGGGAATAAAGTCTTTGGCCCAACATTTTGAAAGTTGGGGCTATAAAGAGTCCAATGATTACACCTTTGTCGAAAAAAAACTATATGCTAAACACTACCAACATCCCGATAGCCAGCTACCTAAAATTTTTATTAGCGAATTGCAATTGGAAAAAGTTTCTTCGTTGATTCAATCTGAGGCTGAAAAATTGGTATCGCAAGTGCCTGATTCTTTGATTCAAAGTGAGGACTTTGTGATTGGCGGACGCCCGTGGGCCGTTGCACACTCGACCTATGAAAAATTAGCAGCTGAAAGCGAATATGCTTCTTGGGTGGCCGCCTTTGGTTTTCGCCCCAACCATTTTACAGTCAATATCAATGCCTTAAAGAACTTTTCCCAGGTAGCTGAAATCAATACTTTTTTAAAATCCAAGGGCATTGTTTTAAATTCTTCAGGCGGAGAAGTAAAAGGCACCGCTGCTGATTTTTTAGAGCAAAGCTCGACCATGGCTGAAGAAGTTCCTGTCAAATTCACTGATGGCACTTTCTTGGTGCCCGCTTGTTATTATGAATTTGCCAAACGCCATCTGCTGCCAAATGGCCAGCTTTACCAAGGCTTTGTTACTAAATCTGCAGATAAGATCTTTGAAAGCACTGATCGAATTAAATAGCCTCAGGTTGAGTCAGTGGATCATCAGACAATGACTCCTTTTGAGAATCCCTTCTTCAATACTTAGGTCCAAGACCTATTCTGCTTATATTTCAGACTGACCTTGCCGAAAAGCATGTAGAAGCTTTTGCAAGGAAGTATTGATGAGTAAAAATACAAATTGGGGTGATATTCCCGAATGGGCCTATGACTCTGCTCGGGCACTGATGCAATCATTGAAGTCTGTGGATATCGCTACTTATGAGCACTGCTGCCGGGTAGGCGAAATGGCGCGAAAGCTTTCTAAAGATGTAGGATTAAATCAATACGAACAAAAAGTTGTGGAATTTTCTGGTTTGTTTCACGACATAGGAAAAATAGGCATTGATCCAGAAATCATCAGTAAACCAGGGAAACTGGATCCTAAAGAGATGGACATCATGAAAAGCCATCCGGTGATCAGCGAACAGATTGTCCAACCTTTGTCGACGCACAGTTTTTTTAAATCCATGTTAGGGGCCATTCGTGGACACCATGAGCGAGTGGATGGCGACGGTTACCCCGATAAATTGACTGGCGATAAGATTCCGCTGTTAGCCAGAATTATTTTAGTGGTGGATACCTATGATGCCATGTCAGCCAACAGGGCTTACCGCAAAGGTTTGCCCGATGATATTATTTATGCAGAACTCAAACGCTGTTCGGGCACCCAGTTTGATCCGCAACTGGTGCGTATCTTTTTGCAAGCACATAAAACCTGGAACACTTTAGATACAGACAGTGACACTGAACATGAAATCATCAGAAAAGTCGCTTAAAGCCCATTTGGACAATCAAAAGACCACTAAAAAGATACTATTTTTGTTCTTTTGTACAAAAATTGTTAAAATGCTAGAAAAGCATTAAACTACAATAAGTTGGCTGTTTATAATCATGTATAACTGTCTATGATTGAGACAAAATGAACTGAATTTATACTTGGCATGAGCTTGCAAGAAGGCAGCATAGGAGTTCATTGATGCCAACCTATAAAGTATCTTCAATTCATTTTTTAAAACTTTACACAGCTGTATGTTGTGTATTGATCTTTTGGATTTCAGCATTTGCTAACTATAATGAAATTTATGATGAGACAGGTGCGGTTCGCCCTGCCTACGTAAACGTCTACAATATTTTTAATTCAATATCGCAGCAAGAACGAGAAGTTTTTTTACAAATGTCAAAAATAGCTTTTCGTGGTGACAACATGTTAGACCCCGTACCAAGAATAATTTCTAATGCTGAGTATGAAAATATCCTGAAGCCAGGAGTTGAACAAAGAGCAAAAGCACTGTTGGCTTTTTTAAAAGACTATTATTCAGGCGCAAAAAAATATATTAAAGCAGGGATTATCCCAGAACGTATTGTCCAATCCCTGCTTTTTCGTTATAATGAAACGGGATATAAAAACAAGATCCGTCCAGAAGATATATCGTTTTTTTATGGCCCAGATATTATTCGCGATGAAAAAGGCACCTGGAGAGTCATTGAAGATAACCCAGGATTTATTGGTGGCCTAGGAGACTTAAGGCTAGCGCAAAATTTTTTGTTACAGAAATTCCCCCAATATCAAAAAGAAATAGCTTTTAATAGGTCAGAGATTTTTTACGAAGAACTAACTAAAATTTATAAAAAAAATGCTAAAGGAAAAGCCGTGGTGATGTACATGACGCCACCTTATGCAGACAATGAAGATCAACGACTAAGAAGAATCTTTGCGGACTACGGCATAAAAACTGTGACACCTTATTCTATTTGGCAATTGCAAATTAATCCGACAACTCACCAGGTTTTTTTGTGGAATACTAAAGAAAAAGAAATGGGTCCAGAAGTGGGCTATGTTGTCCTTAATGGTGAGCACAGTTGGTTAGACCCGAACCATCCTCTAAATTTTAATAAAGCAATTTTGTTAGAGGCTAAAGAGCATTTCGAAGATCCAGATGTAGAATTTTCTTTGAAAAAAAAATTATCTGCTGAATTGAGTAAAAAAAATCCAAATATAACAAAAATCTACAATTGGATAGAGAATGATTCCAATCTTGAAAATGGAGTAAAAACATCTTTAAAACAAACAAAAGCCTTCAAAGGATTAACTGAAGCAATTTTTAGTGGAAAAGTAAAAAGTAATTATTCTCCGGGAATAGATTTTATTGGCGATAAAGAGTTCTATGTCTATGTTGAAAGTATGATTCGATTTTATTTACAGGAAGAACCCATTTTAAAAAACATAGAGACCGATAGATTGGCTGATGATCATACTTTAAAATTAAATGAAAGTTTATTTTTTCATGTTTTTAAAAATATTGACCAGTATGTTATCAAAAAAGTAGATGGACGAGGTGGCGACGGCGTTTGGGTGGGACCCAAACTAAATAGCCAAGAGCTGCCTGAGCTAAAGAAAAAAATATTGCAAGATCCTACACAGTATATCGTGCAAAAATACACGCCCTTATCGATCGTCGGAGAGAACATAGTTGACTTACGAGTAATTTCTCATGTCGATAATAAAAATATTTTTGTTACTAATAGTCCCTGGGGGCGCGGCCTTCCAGCTTCGGGGAATGGCAAAGTTAACTTGAGTGATCAGGGCCGCGAATACACAGTTTTGATTAGTCATGGTCCAGCAAATCTTTGCCAAAATATTTTTTTACATTAATTTAGCAATATAATAGGCAGCAAAAAACTGTCCGTCAATAAAGGCAGCTTTTTCTTTTCGCCCTTCAATCGTAAATCCTGATTTTTCGTAAAGCTTGAGTCCTCTTTCATTGTCCGCTTTCACCAAGGCCTCAATGCGCTGAATGGATTTTTTTTGCGCATGCAGATCTTGCTCTGCCAAAAGCTGCTGCGCTACGCCCTGCCCCCAAAATTCTTTTAGAATCATCATGTTAAAATGGCCAATGTGCTTGAGCCAGGGATGGGTGGGATCTGAAACTCTAAACCCCAGACTGCCGACAATTCGCTGATTGTCAAAAACACCGATATTTAAACTTACGGAATCTAAGGCATCCACTGCCAGCTGTTCAGCCATCTTTTGCAATAAAGGCAACGGCAAGCCCGCATACAGCATGTTTGAAGACTCCAAGGGAATTTGTGTTTTAAATATTAAAAAATCTTGCGCATCATCGGGAGTAATGGATCTTAAAACAAGACTTTTTCCATTTTTAAGTGTTATTGATTTTGCTTTTAATTCCGCCATGACTTTTATTATCCCACCTAAAGCTCGAACAGATCAATATTTAAACAAGCTAACTTTTCAGGATCTTCATCAGGCATGTTGTTGATAAAATCTGCAATCAAATCGGTGATTTTTTTTCGTAAAATATCGTACTGCTTTTCAGAAATCGACATCGGCGCGGTGTAAAACAAATGATTTTTTTTATGCAGATCCATTTTTTCAAAACCTTTGACTCGCCAAGAGACCTGGCGGGATTTAATATAAGGGGATTGGGCCTCAAGGTGAGTTCTTTGCGGACCCATTTGGTAGCCCTTGTTGGATTGCACACAAAGCCCCTTGTCCAATAAAAATTGCATGATGTTTTGAATTTGATCTTTGGGCACTTGCAAATATTTAGTCAAAGAATCTATAGATTGAAAGCCTTTGATCGAAGTCAATAACCGAACCGCACTGTACAGCCAGTTGGAATAAAAAATGGCTTTTTCGGTATCACTCATTTGTATGTCTTTTTTTACAACCTCATTCAGGTTGTCTTTTTTATGCTGCTGCAAAGCTTGAATTTCTTTTTTATAGTACTGTTGCAATTTATGACTGCCCGCCTTTTCATACTGCACCAGCAATAAAAAATATTCGGTCTCTTTGGCATTGAGGGATAAAAACTCGGCCAGCAAAATAGCATGTTCCATGGAAAGATTTTTTTCACCATTAAAAATCTGACTGACCATCACAGCACTTAGGCCCAAGTCTTCGGCCATTTTGGCATAACAGCCACGGCCTTTTTGTGGCTGCTGCAACACCCATTTACGAATAAAGTCTTTATAGTCTTGAAAAGAATAGATATGGATCACATTTACATTGAACTTGTTTACTTAACCATTAGCAAACAAAAACATTAATTATTAGCTAAGCACTAAATGAAGGTCGGGATGAACTTGTGTGAGCGATATCAGGTGCCGTGGAAAAATTTAAGCGCCTATGAGTTCTTCTACTATCTCGGGTTTTTTTAAAATAATTTCTAACAGACGATAGACAGAACCCGCGGGCTTGCGCAGACCTTGTTCCCAATGTCGAATTGTGCCAATATCAACATTCAGAAGCGACGCAAATTCAAGCTGAGTGCAGTCAAGAATCTCTGTTCGGAGTTTCTTTATTTGAGCCTTTGAAAATTCAGGTGCGGGAGGCGCAAGTTCGCGCTCAACAGTTTTTAGCTTCACTTGGCCACGCTCAAAAGCCACAGCCTGGGATAGACCAGAAATCAAGTTTTGACCTAAAACAGTTTTCTTTTTTGCTTTCATGGCTTGCTCTCCTTTTTTAAAATCACAACCAAATCACGAATGGCCTTTTTTTCGTCAGCGGTGATATCTTCTGATTCGCCCTTTTTAAGAAGAAACAGCAGATGCGTTTTCTGTACATGCGGCAAATCCAAAAATAAAACTCTTATGCCACCCCGCTTACCTTTGCCACGGGACTCATCAGCCATTCGAAACTTTCGTACCCCGCCAGTTCCAGATACAATGTCACCCACTTCGGAATTATTTAAAATGTCATTCTCAATCTGACGAGCTTTTGCATCAGAGTCACTAAACTCTGAAAGTCGGGACTGCATTAAAGGTGTATACACAAACACGCGCTTCACATATCCATTGTACTACAGAGTAGTAGCTGCTGCAAACTAAATTTCATGCTAACTTGTCAGTCTGGTCTTGTATCAAAAAGGTCAGCGGCTGCCCTCATTTTTTATTTTTAGCACAATACATATTAACCATTAGCAAACAAAAACATTAATTATTAGCTAAGCACTAAATGAAGGTCGGGATGAACTTGTGTATAACAGTCTATATCAGCTCAAATCAATGGGCTGGATTTAACACCATCAGAACAAATTTATGTTTTGATAATACCAAGGAGACAGATATGAAAAAGTTAGTTCTATTTTTAGCATTACTGACAGCATCAACCAGTTTTGCACAAAAAAATTGTACAGAAGCTGAGCTTGAGGGCGAAATGGCTGTTATAGCGAATAGTTCATATTGGAAAAAAATCACACAGGATCTTGGAACAGTTCTGAGTCAAAGTTTTCCAAACGATCCAAGAAAAAATGCTTTATTCATTTTTGCTGATGAATTGGAAAGAGTAGGTCCAGAAGGTTTAGATCGAGTTTTGAGCCGTTCCGTGAATTTCTTTCCCGCTAGCCAATGGAGCAGCAACAACGATAAATTTTTTGCATACACGGCTGACAATATTCGTGACGTCAATGAGTCTTTTTACCAACCTGGCGTTTTAAAAATTGGCTTTATTACAAAATCTGGAGCGGTTACTCTTTTAGCTAAAACCTGCTCACCAAAAATGGCATTGGCCCAGCTGGCAGCCCATGCGCCATGGACATTAACAAGTGGTCTATCTCAGGTAGTTGTAAATTCAAAAATTAAAGAAACTGTAAAAAATATTTTAGACAACGAAAATAAATAGTCTGAAAACCTCTACGA
>JBMOJS010000031.1:0-18421 GCA_049315665.1 Pseudobdellovibrionaceae bacterium
ATGAGGCCACTTGTCCTTTATTGTCAATGGCGGCAACGGACAGCACATTAGGAACTTCATAGGATGCAGGATAAGTTGGATTTTCGTCATTATTGTTAGATTCATTGCCAGCAGCAGCTACAAACAAAGCGCCTGAGGTGTTGGCCTTTTCAATCACATCTTTCAAGGCCTCTGAAAAACCTCCACCACCCCAAGAGTTAGACATGATTTTTGCTCCCATTTTGGTGGCATAATCAATAGCCCTCACTGCGTCTTCCAAACTTCCAGAACCATTGGCATCTAAAAACTTGACGCCCATCAAACGAACATTCCAACTCACACCCACTAAACCTTTGCCATCATTGCCAGAGGCTCCAATAGTGCCAGAGCAGTGTGACCCGTGGCCATGATCATCCAAGGGGTCTCCAGATTCTTTGCCTTGCACAAATGCGGCACCGTGAATATCGTCAAAGATACCGTTATTATCATCATCAACACCCGGTTTGCCATTGGCTTCTGCTTCGTTGATCCAAAGATTATTTTTTAAGTCTTCACTGTTGTAATTGATACCGGTATCAATCACTGCGACAATCACATCTTTTGAACCTGTTTCAATATCCCAAGCTTGTTCAGCGCCAATATCAACACCAGCTATACCACTACGATTGGCCGAATCTTGTTGACCAATATTTTTCATACCCCAAAGCTGTGGCAGCAAAGGATCATTGGGAGTTTTATTGATTTTATAAATGTAATTTGGTTCAACAAATTGAACCATTGGATTTTTTGATAATGTATTTATAACAGAGGTTTTTAATTCAAAAACAGGTCTTTTAATAACGACCAAATTAAACTGCGGGATAGTGCTTTTAATGTAGCTACCTAAATCTGACTTCAATTTTTCTTTATTTTCCACTGAAAATTCTTTTTTCAGTTTGACTACAAATTCACCGGGAATAGCTTCAGGGGCTTGTTCAGCAGCTGATGTATAAAAACCCATTATTAAAAATGAAAACATTATGGCAAGCTTGAGGGCTTTTCCACTCAGCCGTAACATGCAATCCTCCTTGATTGTAAAGTGTTTTCAAATTGCAAAGATGAAAACACCCTTATCAACTTGATAGTCTTAAAGAGTATCAAGAAGGATTATGAAAAAATATTTTTGTTTGGTGGACCCGTTTGTTACAGTCCTTTTCTAGACAATGGTTCTGTGGTTAAATACCATCACCACCATGGGTTTCAGGCTTTTTGTTTAGTTTTGCACTTAAAAACTCTTTGTTAAGTCTAGCAATATTGACCAAGCTGATATCTTTAGGACAAGAAGCCGAACAGCTTCCAGTACTTGTACAGGCGCCAAAACCTTCTTCATCCATTTGTGCTACCATTCCTAAGGCGCGATCAATTCTTTCAACTTTGCCCTGTGGCAACAAAGCCATGTGCGAAACTTTTGCAGAAGTAAAAAGCATTGCAGAAGCATTCTTGCATGAAGCTACGCATGCACCACAACCAATACAAGTGGCTGAAGCAAAAGCTTCATCCGCATCGGCCTTAGGAATAGGGCTGGCATTGGCTTCAGGTGCATTGCCTGTGTTGGCAGAAATATATCCACCGGCTGTAATTATTCGGTCAAAGGCTGTGCGATCAACCATCAAATCTTTGATAGCAGGAAAAGCTGTAGCTCGCCAAGGCTCAAGCACTAGCACTTCACCGTCTTTAAAATTACGCATATGCAGTTGGCAAACCGTTGTTGATTTTAAAGGTCCATGGGCTTGACCGTTGATCATAAAGCCACAGCTACCACAAATACCTTCTCGGCAGTCATGGTCAAAAGCAATGGGATCTTGTCCTGTCGAGATCAATTCTTCATTCACAGCATCCAGCATTTCTAAAAAAGAGGCGTCCGTAGAAACATTTTTAGCTGCATAATCTGAAAATGAACCTTCACTATTTTTAGTTTTTTGCCGCCATACTCTTAAAGTCACATTTATTTTTTTTGCAGATGACATGGTAAATATTTCCTTATTTATAACTTCGAGTTGCTAGTTTAATATTTTCAAATTTTAATTCTTCAGTATGGCGGGTCTGAGGTTTTGCAGTGCCATTCCACTCCCACGCGGCTACATGGCAGAACTTTTCATCATCCCGCGTGGCCTCGCCCTCAGCAGACTGATGTTCTTCGCGAAAATGCCCCCCGCAAGATTCTTCACGAGTCAAAGCATCACGGCACATCAACTCGCCAAGCTCTATATAATCTGCAACTCGGCCTGCCTTTTCTAATTCTGGATTGATCTCGTTGGCTTGACCGGGCACACGTACATTACTCCAAAACTCTTCACGCAGTTTAGGAATCAACTCCAAAGCCTTATTTAAACCAGTGGAGTTGCGGCCCATTCCACAATTGTCCCACATTATTCGTCCCAGCTCTTTATGAAAGCTTTCGACAGTTCTAGATCCCTTAACCTGTAAGATTTTTTGCAATTCTTCAGTGACAGAATTTTTTGCAGCTTTGAATGCGTCTTGATCTGTGTTTACTTTATCCAAAGTATTGCTGGCTATGTAGTTACCAACTGTATACGGCAAAACAAAATAGCCATCAGCCAAACCCTGCATTAGCGCAGAAGCGCCCAAGCGATTGGCCCCATGATCAGAAAAATTAGCTTCGCCAGCAACAAATAAGCCAGGAATTGTACTTTCTAAATTATAATCCACCCATAATCCACCCATGGTGTAATGCGGAGCTGGATAAATTTTCATCGGCAATTGATAAGGATTTTCTCCGGTGATTTTTTCGTACATTTGAAAAAGATTTCCGTAGCGTTCAGCAATTTTATCGGCGCCATAGCGTTGAATTGCATCACGGAAATCCAAATACACGGCAAGCCCTGTGTCGCCCACGCCGTGACCTTCATCGATTCTATATTTGGCTTGTCTTGAAGCCACGTCTCTGGGGGCTAAATTTCCAAAACTAGGGTAAATTCTTTCTAAATAATAATCTCTTTCGCTTTCTGGAATATCTAAAGGCGAACGTTTGTCTCCTTTTTGTTTTGGAACCCAAACACGACCATCATTTCGTAAAGATTCAGACATCAAAGTCAATTTAGATTGGTTTTCACCATGAACGGGAATGCAAGTGGGGTGAATTTGCGTATAACAGGGGTTAGCAAAATAGGCGCCCCTTTTATGGGCTTTCCATGCAGCAGTTACAGCGCAAGCCATCGCATTGGTTGATAAATAAAATACATTTGAGTATCCGCCTGTGGCTAAGACCACAGCATCAGCTTCGTGAGTTTCAATTTCGCCAGTCAGCAAATTTCGCACAACGATTCCACGGGCTTTGCCATTGACGATAACTAAATCCAACATCTCTCGACGAGTGCGCAACTCTACATTGCCAGTATCTACTTGTCGCATCATTCCCGAATAGGCACCCAAAAGAAGCTGTTGCCCCGTTTGTCCGCGAGCATAAAATGTTCTAGAAACTTGAGCTCCGCCAAAAGATCGATTGGATAACAAGCCGCCATATTCACGAGCCAAAGGAACACCCACGGCCACACAGTGGTCAATGATGTTGGCGGAAACTTCGGCTAAGCGGTAGACATTGGCCTCGCGGGCACGAAAGTCCCCACCTTTGATAGTGTCGTAAAAAAGTCTGTAAGTTGAATCGCCATCATTTTGATAATTTTTTGCGGCATTGATACCACCTTGTGCCGCCACAGAATGGGCTCTGCGTGGGGATTCGTGCACACAAAAAGCCTTAACTTTATAACCTAGTTCTCCCAAAGAAGCGGCTGCACTAGCCCCAGCTAATCCTGTTCCAACAACAATCACTGAATGCTTTCTTTTGTTAGCTGGATTCACCAACTTCATATTGAACTTGTGATTTTTCCATTTGCTATCAATAGGGCCACTGGGAATTTTACTATCTAGTATGACAGACATTTTTGCTCCTCTATTATTTGCTCAAAAGAAAGGCGTAAAGGGGTTGTGATAAGAATCCCGCAATAACTACAATCGCATAACCATAGCTTAACTTTTTTAGTGTCGGTTGAATTTGCGGATTTAATAACCCAAAAGACTGAAATACAGATCCAACTCCGTGGCTTAAGTGAAAGCCCAAAAGAATCAGACATACGACATACCAAACTACATAGACGGGCTGTTGAAATACTTCTAACACTAGACGATGTAAATCCCGCATAGCAACACCTTCAACTTGAGTTTCATAGTAAGTTCCATATTTGAAAGTTATAATATGGGAAATAATAAAAAACAAAATCATCGTGCCTTGAACGGCCATGGTCCTTGAAGCTAAAGTTGATCCTTTTGCAGATGATCCACTCGACACTGCATATTTATCCGGTCGCGCCGCGCGATTCTGTCGTGTTAAAGATATAGCGCAAAATATATGTGTCAAAAGCGCAGCAACTAAAACAGCTTCAGCGACATATATTATATAACCGCTGGTCAAAAAATGACCATATTTGTTATAGGCATCTGCACTTACAAAAATCAGCAGATTGCCCGCCATATGTGCCAGTACGAAGCCGGCCCAAACCAATCCAGTTAAACCCATCAAATACTTTTTTCCTACCGATGAGCCAAAAAATCCACTCATAGCTGTCCTCACACCAAAGTTAACGATCATTGCCGTCGATTTATTTTATTCGTCGATGCATTGATGATTGAAATTAAAGAATTATCAATTAATTATCACTTACCTGTTCAAATTGTCTATGCTGCGAGTAATGTTTTGCAACACGTTAATAGCTGGGCTAAAAGCTGGCTTTGCTTGAATAGTCATACATGAGGTGTCCATGAAAATCTTTGTCTGCGTAAAACAAGTCCCTGATACAGAAACAAAAATCAAGCTGACTGCCTCGGCTGAGGCTATTGATACGACGGGTATTAAGTGGGTGATGAACCCCTATGATGAGTATGCGGTGGAGGAGGCCTTAAAATATCGTGAAAAGCTTCCTGGATCACAGGTTTGGGTGATCAGTCTGGGCCCAAAAACTCGCGTAGTAGAAACATTAAGAACAGCCTTGGCCATGGGTGCAGATGAAGCCATTGTCGTTGATGCGGCAGAACCAACAGATGTCTTGGTTACAGCAAAAGCTTTGGCTCAGGTCATTCAGTCCGAAGGGGAAGCTCAAATTTTGCTAACTGGCAAACTAGCCATTGATGACAACGCCGCAAGCGTTGGGCCAATGATCGCTGAATTTCTAAACTGGCCCCATGTTTCAGTGGTATCAAAGTCCAGTTTAGAGAATCGTATTTTAAGTGTTGAACGTGATATTGAAGGCGGCGCCAAAGAAGTTCTTCAAATCAGCTTGCCGGTCTCTTTAAGCGCCAACAAAGGATTAAACTCTCCACGTTATGCTAGCTTGCCTGGAATAATGAAGGCTAAAAAGAAAACCATTAAAGAGGTGGATTTTAAATCTTTAAATATTCAATCTTCAGCTCATACTGTGATTGAGCGTTTTCACGCGCCGGCCGACAAAGCCCCAGTAAAAATTCTAAGTGGGGAATTATCTTCACAATGCCAACAACTGATCCAGCTGCTTCGTGATGAAGCTAAAGTTTTATAGGGAGAGTCTATGAGTGTATGTCTTGTTTATATTGAAACCGCCAAAGACCAAATTAAACGCAGCAGCTTAGAACT
This sequence comes from Pseudobdellovibrionaceae bacterium, assembly GCA_049315665.1. Classification (GTDB taxonomy): domain Bacteria; phylum Bdellovibrionota; class Bdellovibrionia; order Bdellovibrionales; family Bdellovibrionaceae; genus JBMOJS01. The sequence goes on from JBMOJS010000031.1 coordinate 5,642, forward strand.
TCTTCACTGGGCTGACGCCCAGTCCCTGCAAGTTTGTGCTGTTACTGCGAGCAAAAAAAATGAATCATTGACCAATGAGTTACAAAAAAATGGCGCTGATCAAATTTATTTTTTAACTGGTGACTTGTTAAATTCTTACAACGCCGAAGCTTATGTTTCTACCTTGGTCGAACTTAGCAAAAAGTTACAACCAGAAATCATCCTTTCTTCAACTTCGGCCTTAGCTAAAGATTTATTTCCACGCGTAGCTGCAAAATTAGAAGTGCAAATTTTAAATGAGTGCATCGATTTACAAAAAAGTTCTGACACTTATGTAGCCACCAAGCCTTATTATTCTGGCAAAGTTTCAGCCAATGTTCGTTTTTCAGGACAAAAACCATTCATAGTACTAATGCGACCCAATCAATGGTCTTTGACGACAAGCCCACTTGCAAAAAATGCTACAGTTCAAGATTTCCCATCAGTTCCTGTGGACTTAAAAGCTCTGCTCAAAGAAGTTGTTAAAGGCACTTCAGAAAAATTAGATCTAACTGAAGCTAATATCATTGTCAGTGGTGGACGAGGCCTAAAAGAAGCTGCAAATTTTAAGCTCCTTCAAGATTTAGCCCAAGTTTTGGGTGCAACGGTAGGGGCTTCGCGTGCCGTTGTTGATGCGGGCTGGGTACCGCACGAAATGCAGGTAGGACAAACTGGAAAAACTGTAGCCCCTAGTCTGTATATTGCCGTGGGAATTTCCGGAGCCATTCAACATTTAGCAGGGATGAGTGGCAGTAAAGTGGTTGTGGCCATAAACAGTGATCCAGGAGCCACCATTTTTCAAAAATCCGCCTATGGAATCGTAGGGGATGCTTTACAAATTTTGCCCCTACTAACTGAAGAGTTTAAAAAAGCACTTCATCAGTAGGGCACTCTAAATGAAATTGGAATTTTTAAAAAAGCTATTTTATGAATATATAGCGCCCCGCTTAGTTTGGTTGCTGTATGTCTCTTTATCCAAGTCTTGGCGCTTGACTTTAATCGAGCCCGCAAAAATGCAAGACGATTTAAAAACCCATAGATCTTTTGTCTTAGCTCACTGGCACGGAGACGAGTTGGCTCTTATACATTTAGCCAATCATTACAAGATTGCCACAATTACTTCCACCAGCAAAGATGGCGAATTGATGGATAAAGTATTAAAAAAATTGGGCGCAAGCACCAGTCGTGGCTCTTCTACCCGAGGCGCAATCGGTGCTTTAAAGGGATTGGTTCGTTTAGCTAAAAGTGGCCGCCGCTGTAGCTTTGCTGTAGACGGCCCCAAAGGACCTTTGCATGTGGTGAAACCTGGGGTTTTTGAACTGTCCAAATTATTAAAGCAAGATATCTACACGGCAGGTGTGGTTTGCGATCGCGCATGGCGCTTTTCGAAGTCTTGGAATAAAACCTATTTACCCAAACCTTTTGCTAAGGTGGTTATTGTTTGGAGTGGCCCTTGGTCGCCCATCAGTGAAAATCAAGACCCCCGTGATCCCCAAGAATTAAAAAAATTAGCCGAACAACTTCATGAGACTCATGGACAAGCTCTTAAAGTTATTGCGGATATCACGGCCTGATGCTAGCCTTTAATCAACTCTAAAAAAGGATTTTTATGAAGGTTAAATTATTTGCTTTTTCAGTCGTCTTAATGGCCTCATTGCAATCTGTATCTGCACCCAATAAAAATGATGTGGTTGCAGTTGTCGGCAATAAATCTATCACCTATGAGTACTTCAGTTCTAAGTTCAATGAAGTTAAAGTTCAATCCGTAAACCCACCAACAAAGCAAAAATTTTTAGAAGATTTGGTTCGTTTTGAACTTGGAGTGCAAGAAGCGCAAAAAAGAAATATTGAAAAAGATCCTTTATACCAAGAGCGCGCCAAGCAAGAGATGTACAAAGCCTTGCTTGAAAAAGAGTTGGGGCAAAAGGTACAAAAAATTCAAGTGAATGATAAAGAAATGCAAGAGTGGTATAAAAATAACCCAGAGATTCGCACCAGCCATATTCTGATTGAGTTTAAATCGGGAGCTACTGCACAACAAGTGGCTGAAGCTAAAAAAAGGGCCAACGAAATTTTAGATGAAGTTCGTAAAAGCAAAAGACCTTTTGAAGAATTAGTAAAACTGTACTCTGATGATCCTCTTAGTAAACAAGCAGGTGGCGATGTCGGCTGGCAGTCTAAAATCACTTTAGTGCCTACATACTACGAAGCTGTTGTGAGTGCCAAAGTCGGCGATATCAAAGGTTTGATTGAAACTCCTTTTGGTTTTCATGTGATTAAAGTCACTGGTCGACGCTCTTACGAAAACGCCAACAAAAGACAAATTCGCGCCGCGGTTTTTGATGATAAACGCCGACAAATTTTTAACGAGTATTTTTCTCGTTTAAAAAAATCTTATCCCATAAAGGTAAACTCCAGTTTAATAAACTGATTGTATTAAAAAGTGTATTTCACCATTGCTTTATTACTTATTTCATTTGTTTCTGGTTGTAACTTATCTTATCAAAAGATAACTTCTAAACCCGTAATAAAAGTGAATGACCACTTTCTAACATCAAAAGAGTTTTCTACCCAGATTGCACGGCAACTCAAAAACTACGATGCCCTTTTAGCTAAGGACAGTCTTAATATTCAAAGAATTAAAGATGATGTTACTAGGTCTTTTATAATTCAAAGCCTTACAGAAGATTGGGCTATTGGACAAAATATATCAATTTCCGATTCTGATCTAGAGGTAGAAGCCAAAAAATTACGTGCCAATTATCCTGATGATCTTTCTTTTCGTAGGGCCTTGGCTAAAGAAGATCTGTCTTTTTCGGAGTGGCAAAACAATTTAAGATATCTGCTAATAGAAAAAGCCGTTCTGAAAAAGTTATCTGAAAAAGTAACTTCGCCCTCAGAAGTTGAACTTATTCAATATTATGAAAATCAAAAAAATAAATTCAAGCGAGCAGAAAGTATTTTGGTTCGTCAGATTTTAGTAGAACTTGAAAGTAGAGCTGAATTCATTAAAAATGAAGTAAAAACAAAAGATTTTGCAGAAACAGCGAAAAAGTTTTCCATTGCTCCCGAATCGAAAAATGGCGGTTTAGTCGGTTGGATAGAAAAAGGCAGTGTTGATTTTTTTGACCCTTTGTTTAAAAGCCCTTTAAATGTTGTACAAATCATCCAAAGCTCTTTTGGATACCATGTTGTTAAAGTTGAACAAAAAAAATCTGCTGGCTTTCTACCTTTCAATGAAATCAAAAAAGTGATTGAATCGGAATTGTTATCACAAAAAAATCAGGCTATTTATTTATCTTGGCTGGATGGACAGTTACGCAGTGCTAAAGTTTATAAAGACTTAGAATTAATACGATCTTTAAAAGTGGAAACCAAAAGGCGGTGATACTTATGAATTTAAAAACATCTTTTGGAAAATTATTTTTCTTTTTGGTTTTTTTCAGAATATTTTCTACTCAAGCAGAAGTTGTGGAAAGAATTGTCGCTATTGTTAATTCAGAAGTGGTTTTAGAAAGTGATTTTCAAAATTTAAAAAACTCAATCCATAAACCTGGCCTAGTGGATGAAACTTTAATCAATAAGCCACTTGCAGATCTAAAATCCAATAGAAAATTACAACTGGACTATTTGATTCACGAAAAATTGATTGAGGCTGAAATTAAACGCTTAAATCTTTCTGTAACAACTGATCGCGTAGATCAAGAAATTAAAGAATTGGCTAAAAAGAACTCCATATCACAAGAGGAAATGCTACTGGCGATTAAAAGTCAGGGAGTTACCATAGCCGAATATCGAGATTTTTTAAAAAATAAAATTGAAAAACAAAGCCTTATTGATTCGGAAATTATCTCTAAATTGAAGGTTTCTGATGAAGAGGCTTTAAATGAGTATATTAAAAAAAATCCAAATGCTAAATCTTCAGTGGACGAGTATAGTATTTCTCATATTTTTTTTAATCCTAAAAAAGGGGGGGCTAAAGGAGCTTCAGAAAGGGCTGAAAAGGTACTATCTGATCTGAAACAAGGTAAATCTTTTGAAAGTTTAGCAGAATCTTATAGTGAAGATTCCAATTTTTCTGCCTCTGGATTCTTTGGTACTTTTAAAAGTGGGGAGTTTTTAAAAGAGTTTGAAGAAGCGGTTATTAACTTGAAGCCTAACGAAACTTCACAGGTCATTAAATCAAAAAAAGGTTTTCATATACTAAAGTTACTTTCTAAAAAAGTGATATCTGATTCAAATTTTGAAAAACAAAAAAACAATATTAAATCAGAATTGTTAGAGGTTAAATTCAAACAACAATTCAATCTTTGGTTACAAATAAAAAAAGAAGAGGCCTTCATAAAAATAAATGACCCGGTATAGATTATAATACAGCTTATAGATTTCGAATGGATTGAGTTCCCAGGGACTGCTTATTGAAAAAAGAAAATCACAAACAATTCAATCTTTTGGCCATTACCACGGGGGATGTAGATGGTATTGGTTTTGAAATCACTACTAAAAGTTTATTAGATTTAGGCCCACAAAATAAAACTATTTTTTTACTTTTCCGCGGCCCAAATGCTAGTAAAAAATATCTATCTTTGCTTGATAAAAAATTTAATAGAATTGAATTCAAAGATGTGTTTTTGGCTTTAGATTATTTTAGCAATGTTCCGTTAAAATCGAATATAATTTTAGATATTGTATCTGATCTTTCCCCGGCTTTATGGGTCGAAGGCGCTGCACAACTAGCTATGACCAGTAAAATTTCTGCCATTGTTACTGGCCCCCTGTCCAAGACCGAAATTTACAAATCTGGTCTAAAAGATATGGGCCATACTGGTATTTTGAAGCGTATTTCTAAGACAAAAAATGTTTTTATGGGCTTTATTGGGGCACATTTTAATGTCGTCTTAGCAACAGACCATATACCTTTACGGCAGGTCAGCGCTGCGATCACACTTCAAAGATTAAAAGATGTAATAAAAATCAGCTCTGAATTTTTCTCTCAAACCAGTTCTAAATCCAAACCCATGGCCCTATTGGGTTTAAATCCACATTCAGGGGAGTACGGATTAATTGGCTCAGAAGAAAAAAATTTATTAAGAAATTTAAAAAAATTTGGTCAAAAAGAAAATATTAATCTAGATGCTTTTTTAGTACCAGATGCAGCTTTTTTACCACAAAACTGGAAGAAATTTCTTTGCTACATTGCTCTTTATCATGATCAAGGCTTAATTCCATTTAAAAGTATTCATGGTCAAGATGGAGTGCATGTATCTTTGGGCCTGCCCTTTATTCGTACCAGTGTTGATCACGGTACAGCCAAGGAGCTTTTTGAACGAAATATCGCCTCCCACCAATCCATGCTATTGGCCATCCAATGCGCGATAAAGCTATTAAAAAATTCATAATACCTATTTTAATAAGTAAGCCCTATGACAAATAACCACCAGTGGCAAAAAATAGATCTTCTAGTAAATTATAGTTCAATTCTGCACAGACCCTGAGTAGATTTATGACTTAAATTTGTTTTTATTAGTAGTTCATTCGAATGGGGACAGGCTATAGATAACTTGTTTGTTAATAGGAGAGCTTATGCACCACCCAGTTATTTTCAGAGAATATGATATCCGCGGAGTTTATGAGAAAGAATTTGATCTAGAGTTTGCTGAAAAATTAGGGAGGGCTTTAGTTACTTATATTCAAAAAAAATCCCCAGTAACAAAACCACGAATCTGTATTGGATACGATGCCAGACTTTCATGTCCTGATATTGTTAAGTCCTTAACCAAGGGTCTTACAGAATCCGGGGCGCATGTAATAATTTTGGGTTTAGTCACTACTCCTGTTTGCTACTTTTCTACATTCACTTTAGAAAATATTTCTGGGGCTATTCAAGTGACTGGCAGCCATAATCCACCAGAGTATAATGGTTTTAAAATTTCTTACAAAAACTCTTCTCTTTTTGGTGCAGAGATTTTAGCCTTACAAAAAATCATTGATGCTAATGAATTTGGACAAGGCCAGGGAAGCCAAGAAAATTTTGATATTCGCCCTTCTTATTATCGCCATCATGCCAAAGAATTTGGTCAAATTACAAATATTCCAGTGGTGATTGATTGTGGCAATGGCGCTGCTGGATCAGTAGCGCGAGAGTTGTTTTTAGCTGTTGGCTTAACACCCAATTTTTTATTTGAAGAGCCCGATGGGCGATTTCCAAATCACCATCCTGATCCCACCGTCGAGAAAAATTTAGTTCATCTGAAACAAAAAGTTCTAGAAACAAAAGCTATTTGTGGAATCGGTTTTGATGGTGATGCGGATCGAATTGGTGTCGTAGATCATACCGGTAAAATGCTTTACGGCGATGAATTGATGGTGATCATCGCCAGGGCCATCATTAAAAAACAGCCAGGATCTAAAATTATTGGCGATGTTAAATGTTCGGATAGATTATACAAAGATATTGCTAATCAAGGCGGTATTCCTATTATGTGGAAGACCGGCCACAGTCTGGTCAAAGAAAAGATCAAGATTGAACATGCCCCTTTTGGCGGCGAAATGAGCGGACACATATTCTTTGCAGATAGAAATTTTGGCTATGATGATGCCCCTTATGCAGCTTTAAGATTGATAGAGATTTTAGCACAAACTAAAAAAACCATTCCGCAGTTATTAGAAGGTTTACCTACAGCCTTTAATACTCCAGAAATTCGAATTGATACTACGGAAGAAAAAAAATTATTGATTGTTGAAAAAATGAAAGAAGCTTTTTCTGTCAAAAGTTCTGAATACACCACCAATCTTATTGATGGAATTCGCCTTAGTTTTACTGACGGCTGGGCCTTGTGTCGAGCTTCTAACACCCAACCTGTTTTGGTTCTGCGCTATGAATCTTCAACGGAAGCTGGTCTGCAAAGAATTCAAAGCAAAGTTGAATCTATAGTGCAAAAATATATTTAAATTCTATTCTTTAAATCGTAAATCCTGGGTTGCAGATTACTTTTAGAATAGAAGCCTCTTCGAGATTGTTTCTGGCTTAATCTTCCAAAGACAAACACTTTACAAATAAAAAACCCACATTTTTAAGTGGGTTTTTTATTTTATCTTTTTCAACTCTTTAAATTGAGCCACAATAAGGACTCAATTTTTCAAGCATGTATTAAGCTGTTAGTTTCAAAGCAATGATCAAAGCATAGATAACCAATGACTCGATCAATGCAAGACCAAGAATCATAGGAATCAAAAGTTTTCCAGAAGCTGCTGGATTACGAGCAATACCTTCTAAGGCAGTTGATGCTGTACGACCTTGTGCAATTGCTCCACCGACTACAGAAACACAAATGGCTAGTGCTGCTGCAATTGCCACTAAACCACGGTCTACCGTTGGTGCTGAAGCAGCAGTGGCTGCTTCTTCTGCAAAAGCAGATGAAGACATTGCAAGAACTAGTGCTGCATAAGTCATATTTTTTAAATTTTGTTTCATCGAAATTTTCTCCTTGTTGTTTTTTAATCAATGATCGTGAGCAGTTGCAAAAGCGACATAAACCATAGAAAGTAGGGTAAATACAAACGCTTGAACAAAGCACACAAATAATCCCAAAACATAAAATGGTATAGGTACAATGATTGGTACCAAATCTAAAAATACTGAAAGCACCGTATGGTCACCCATCATTACATTGGCCAAACGTAGTCCCAATGAAACAGGTCTAACTATGTGGGAAACCAATTCTATGACAAACATCAAAGGGGCAAGTAATAAAACTGGGCCCATAAAATGTTTTAGATAACCCAAAATGCCATTGGCTTTAATACCATGAAAATTATAAAATAAAAACATCAGTATACCAAAACCAAAAGTGGTGTTGATGTTTTCGGTAGCAGGGGTCATACCAGGAATAACACCAATTAAGTTATTCAATAAAATAAAGAAAAATACTGAAGTAAAAAAAGGTACAAACTTTTTACCCTCATGGCCAATCACCATTTCGACCAGTCCTGCAATGGTCTCAGTCAAAAGTTCAAAAATTCCTCGAACTGAAAATCTAGAGGTGGGAACAACAGAAGCCTCACCTTGACCTAGACTTGCTTTAGCTACAAAACCCAACAAAAGGGATACTAAGGAGCCCAAAATCAATGTTGCTACTGCAATTTTTGTATGTACTTCTTCGTATGATCCACTGCTTACGGCAGGAATCATCTGTGTCCAATTAAAAGCCATCTTTTTTCCTTAATCGAGATTCTTGATACAATGAGACCCGTAAAGAGAGCAACTGCTGAGATATTATTTATGCGTAGGGTTATTTTTCTAGTTTTTTTAATAACCAAATGACTCGGACCAGCCAACTAACAAGACTCAGTAAAATCAGTGATACCGTATACAATCCCTTACCCTGGTAAGATTGGTCCAGCCAACCCCCGATGTAGACGGAAGACAATACTAATCCAACCAGTTCAAAACCAATAGATGCAAAAATAAGTATTTTTCTTCTATTTTCGGTATCCTTTGGCTCCTGGGGCATTGTTTTGCCTTTCTTTTAGACGCTTGATTCGTAGCTCTACATAATCAGGCTGAGACATGCGACTTTTGTATTTTTCTAAAATTTGTATGGCCAATTTATAGTCATCATTTTCCTCATAACAAACTGCCAACATCAACGCCACATTTTCTTTAATGGCTCTGTCTTCATAATCTTGAAGTAAAAAATTAAATATGGCCGTGGCCTCTTTGAATTTTTTCTTAGCCAAAAAGATGTTTCCGTAAAGCATCTTTGCATCAAACTGAGTGGATTTGTCATACTTCTTTTTTAAAACAACCTCAATTTCGCCGAGGGCTTGGTCAAAGGCATTAAGATAATAGTATGAGCGGCTTATGTTCATTCTGAATTGAGCCTCTTCTTCATCAGTGTGAGGCAGCAACAATAATTTATTAAACTCAGTAATTGCTCGTTGATAATTTTGTAAGTTATCAAAATTAATTGTCGCAATTTGTCTTTGCGCCCATTGTCGTTCCACAGGATTTTCAGAGTTCAAAATAATCAACTGATAATAGTCGATGGCTTTTTGATACTTTTTTAACTCGAACAAAGAAATCTTAGCGGCTTCTCGTACAGCTTTTAATAAAATATCCTTGTTTTGAGTTTTTCGCGCCAACTGTTCGTAGTGATGAAGAGCCAAAGTAAAGTTTTTATTCTTACCTTGGCTTACTGCCTCTGCCATCTCACGGTCCTCTTGGTTAGAACAACCCAAAAAGGCTAAAAATAACAGATAGAAAATAACTTTAATGGGTCTCTTCCCCTTGTTTGTCTTCATCATCCACCACAGCTATGCCCGTAACAAACTCTTCTTTTTCATTCAAATTGATAAGTCGCACACCTTGAGTGTTTCTACCAAGAATAGAGATATCAGAAATTTTCATTCTAATAACCTGTCCTTTATCGGTAGATAAAATAAGCTCTTGGTCTTCTTTCACCTTCTTGGTGCCCACTACTAGGCCCACCTTATCAGTTGTTTTTTGAGTTATAACACCGGCACCGGCACGGCTTTGAATGCGATAATCTTCAATGGCAGAACGTTTTCCGTAGCCGGATTGAGTCACCATCAAGACTGTTTGTTTGCTATTTTTTTCAAAAATTTCCATACCCATGACGACGTCTTTTTTTGCTAAGGTGATGGCTTTGACCCCTCGGGCATTTCGTCCCATCTCGCGCACATCGGCTTCATTGAAGCGAATAGACATACCTTCTTTGGTTGCAATAAATATATCACTTTCTCCATCCGAAATTTTTGCATCAATTAACAAATCATCTAGATCTGTTGTTAAAGCAATAATGCCAGCTGTCCTTGGGTGAGAAAATGCGTTTAAAGGTGTTTTTTTAATGATTCCTTTTTCTGTCAATAAAACGACATATTTATTTTCTAAAAATTGTTCTACCGGAAGTATGGCGCGAACTTTTTCATTTGAGCTCAATTGGACCACATTGGCTATAGCTTTACCTTTTGAAGTTCGACCAGCAAGAGGCAGTTTGTGCACTTTGCACCAATAGACTTTTCCTTTATCAGAAAAAATCAGAAGCATGGTTTTGGTGCTGGACATAAAGATATCAGTGACAAAGTCCTCTTCTCGAGTCTCCATGCCTTTTGTACCTTTTCCGCCCCTTTTTTGTAATCGATACTCTTCCACAGGAATTCTTTTTATGTATCCTGTGTTAGTAATAGTGACGACCATTTTTTCATCCGCGATAAGATCTTCATCTTCAATATCAGTTAAATCTCCAGACAATTGACTTTTTCTTTTGTCACCAAAACGCTGACGGATATCTGTCAATTCTTGCACGATGATTTTATAAACCTCTTGCACATCTGCCAGTATAAATTTTAGCTTTTCAATGAAGGCCTTGATTTCAGTCAGTTCATTCAATATTTTATCGCGCTCTAAACCCGTTAATCTTTGTAAACGCATTTCTAAAATTGCTTGGGCTTGACGATCACTGAAAGCAAATTTTTCTATCAAGTCGGCTTTAGCTGCAGTCGCTTCACTGGCAGCCCGGATCGTTTGAATCACGGCATCGATTTGATCCAAAGCTTTTTTAAGCCCATCAAGGATATGGGCTCTTTCTTCTGCTTTTTTTAACTCAAATATACATCTTCTTGTTACCACATCACGACGGTGATCCACAAAAGCTTGTAACATGGATTTTAAATCAAAGGTCACGGGTTGATTTTTTGCATCCAGAGCTAACATGATAATACCGAAGCTGACTTGCATCTGCGTGTATTTGTATAAGCGATTTAAAATAACACTGGCGTTTTCTCCACGCTTTAGAACAATCAAAATGCGCATGCCTTCTCTGGAAGATTCATCACGAATGTCAGATATACCTTCGATCTGTTTATCACGCACCAAATCGGCTATGCTTTCTATCAATTTGGACTTGTTCACCTGGTAGGGAATTTCTGAAACTATAATTTCTTCATGATCTTTTTTCTGAGTAATTTCTGCAACGGCTTTAAGTATAATAACTCCACGGCCTTTTTTATAAGCTTGCAGTACACCTTCACGGCCCGCAATGACCCCCGCTGAAGGAAAATCCGGACCTGGGATTTTTTCAATCAAATCATCAATGCTGCAATTTGGGTTTGCTATTAAATGAATACATCCGTCGATCACTTCAGTGAGGTTGTGTGGCGGGATATTAGTAGCCATTCCAACCGCAATACCTGAAGATCCATTCACTAAAAGATGTGGAAATTTTGCAGGCAGAACTAAAGGAATCTGTAAACTGTCATCATAGTTGGGGCCAAAGGGCACAGTTTCTTTATCTATATCTTCTAAAAGCTCTTCCGCCAGTTCAGTCATCCGGACTTCTGTGTACCTGTGAGCAGCTGCCGAATCGCCATCTATAGAACCAAAGTTTCCTTGACCATCAATCAATGGATAGCGCAAAGAAAAATCCTGCGCCATTCTGACCATAGTGTCATATACAGCAGTATCACCATGAGGATGGTATTTACCTATCACATCCCCGACAATACGTGCCGATTTTTTATAAGGTTTATCGTGAGTATTGCTAGTTTCGTATTGTGCAAATAATATTCGTCGGTGAACAGGTTTCAAACCATCACGCACATCAGGAAGCGCGCGACCCACGATCACTGACATCGAGTACTGAAGGTAAGCATCCCGCATTTCTTTATTAATATCTACAACAGTAACGCCTTTTTGATTGGTATCCATACTTAACCTCGTTTATACATCTAGGCTTTTAGCAAAAAGCGCATTGTCGTGAATGAATTTTCTTCGTGGTTCTACTTGCTCGCCCATTAAAACACTGAATGTTTCATCTGCAGCCAAAGCATCATCAATATTGACTTGTAAAAGCATGCGATTTTCTGGATTCAATGTGGTTTCCCAAAGCTGTTCGGGATTCATCTCTCCCAAACCTTTATAACGTTGAATATAAATTCCTTTTTTAGAGCTTTCCATCACATGGCTGTAAAAGTCTGTGTAGTTTGTAAATTCTTTTTCTTCATTGCCCACGGTTAAATTAACGGGCAGGGGAGCTACATCAAAAATAGCTTTATACAGTGAGGCCAGTTCAATAATTTCTGGTGCCTTTAAAGTATCTGCAGAAATTTTAGAACTTCTTTTTTCTGCATGCCTTGAAGTTAAAATATCAAAACTGAACTTTCCTGATTCTGTAGGATTTATTTTAGTATTGACTTCGGTGATACCCCACTGTGGGTTATCATGAATTTTAGTTTCTAGTTTTTGCAAATGCTGTTTGATTTTTGACTCATCGTTAAAAAGTTCTGTTTCCGTAACCATATTAGCAATAAAATAATTCAGCACTTCAGGTTCATATTTCACTGAAGAGAGCTTTAATATTTGATTGTATTTTTGAATATTCAAAATGGTCTTTTTCAGATCAGCTTCTAGTAAATATTCTTTGCCAACGATTTTTATATGATTCACACCAGAGTTCAATAGGTGCTCCGTTAAAGCGGCTTCATCCTTTAAATATTTTTCGCTATTGCCTTTTTTTGCCCGGTAAAGTGGCGGCTGGGCAATATACACATAGCCTCTTTCTAAAACCTGGGGCATTTGTCGATAGAAAAATGTCAGTAATAAAGTTCGAATATGTGATCCATCCACATCCGCATCCGTCATGATAACAATTTTGTGATAACGAATTTTATCCACATTGATATTGTCTTTACCGATTCCTGTGCCCAAAGCTGAAATCATCATTTTGATCTCTTCTAAATCTT
>JBMOJS010000032.1:0-18416 GCA_049315665.1 Pseudobdellovibrionaceae bacterium
TGGTGCAGGTGGAGGGCAGTGATGCGCGCATGCCACAAAAATTTGAAAAGCCCTACTGTTATTTGGCCAGCGCAAAAGTATCGCGACTGCAAAAGCTGCAGTACATTCAAAGGGTGTTGGAGTCTGGCCAAACTTTGACGGTGATCCCCCATATTCAAAACTACATGAAAGAAGAACAATCTGGGGCTACGCCCGCGTGGAGCAATGAAGAGAAGGCTATTTTATTGAGCCTTAAAGCCAATGAAAAAATCAAAAAAGATTTTCAACAGTTATTAAGTTTACCTGTGGATATGTACTTAAAACTGCGGGTGGATATTTTAAATTTAATGAAGTCTTTGCTACAAATCACTGACGCTGAGTTTGCACAAAGACTCCCAAGCATTTTGGATTTAAAATTTGCAGAACCAGTATCCTTGGGAAAAAAAGATCTGATCTGTTCTTTGGGAGTTGAAAGCGATTTGGTTTATGAACAGATCCCAAAAGCCAGATGGAGTGATGAATATTTTATAGGTGCAGTTGGTTGTTTAAAACCAAAAAATCCCAAAATCCACCAGGCTTTGATTGAAGCACTGCTGAAAGATGCTAATTCGAATGTGCGGGTGCGTGCAGCCTGGAATTTGGGTAAAATCAAGCCCTCGGATCCTAAAGTCCTCCAAGCCTTGGTGAAAGCCCTACTCGAGGATACTGATTCAAACGTGCGCTATTTTGCAGCTGAGGCTTTGCGTAATATCAAGCCCAAGGATCCTAAAATCTTGCAGTACTTGATCGATAACAAGTCCAAAGCAAAAGATCCTGAGCAAGTGCAAAAAGTGATCGATCAGCTGCGGGCAAGATAAACAGAATATGTCTGTAGGGGTTGCGCCGACGGTTAAGCCTTTCCCAAGATAGGAATTGCTTTCACCTTATTCATATTCTTATTGGTCACTTCCGCGATGGAAGTCGTTCATTTTCCATCGCTCTTGCTAGGATGATAGAACTTGCCCTTCCTTCGGATGTGTATCTTGCTGAAAAGCATTTTATAGATGATTCAGTATCAGATGTTTCTTGCACCCGGCCAGTGTGACTCCTGGCTGGTGCAAAAAGAACTTTGACCACCTTTTTAACAAAGAGGTGACATATGAAGAATAAACACAACAAGTATTGGTTTATTCGGAATCTGTTTAGAATTTTAAAGATGATCTTTGGTCTAATTTTATTAGTACTTCAGATCATCGAACGATTCAAAGGTCTTTGAATTAAATGGCCTGGTGACTCGGGCTGAGGTTTTATTGCTCTCCAACATGTCCTAGACTTATGGATGGGTTTTTAACCAGGGTGGTAGAGGTCATGGATGTGCCCGTCGGGAGTCACTTGTTCTATGATTCCAATCGATAATTATCACTACTTATAAAACTTTATCTTTACTGTCTTACCGTAATATAGTAATATAGATTCCAGCTTATGAGGCCTGAATTATGATCAAAGACTTTGGCAACAAGATAGCATTTGAACTTTTTCACAAAGGATCATGCAAGGGATTGCCGCGCCAATATTGGCGAAGGGCTATTTACTTGTTAGATGTTATGGAAGCTGTTGAAAGCCTTGAAGACTTGAAAAGCCAAGGTTTTCCCCCTAGCATTAGGCTTCACCCATTGATGGGTATACGTAAAGGGGATTGGGCTATCGATATAAATAAGCTATCTGGTTGGAGGATTACCTTTCAATTTATAGGCAGTGAATTTGTAAATGTTAAAATTGAGGATTATCACTAGGGAGATATTTATGGCTAAATTTTTAAAAAAAAGCCCCAGCAGAACGCCCTCTCACCCGGGCGAAATTCTTAAAATCCTTTGGCTCGAAGAGCTTGGCTACAGTCAATCCCATTTTGCCGATTTACTTGTTAGGGCCACTGATGGCCAGTCTAAAAAGACCACTATTCAAACCAAGCTGAATGAAGTGATTAGCGGCAAAAGAGCCATGAGTGCTGAATTCGCGGTACTTATCAGCAAAGTTCTTAAGACCAATCCAAAGATGTGGATGAACTTGCAAGTTCAACTTGATATTTGGAAGGCTGAAAAAGCAGCGGCATAAAAGAAAACAAATCTTTTCGCTCCGGCCAGCGCAAAAGATCCCAACCTTGTGCAAAAAGTGATCGATCAGTTGCAGGCAAGATAAATATATATTGTTTATAAAGAGTATTCCCCCCGTAGATTTAAACTGCGGCTGAATGTGATCCACGCTTAAAAACTTTCTACTTGGTCAATTTTCGTTCACGGGAAGTGAGTTCAACAAGCTTGCTGTGCAGGACTTCGCTGGGCAGTAAGAACGTCAACTTACTTTTGGCCGGGTTAATAAATTCAAGTTCCACTTGGAAGTGCTAGGCGATTTACCCAAAAGAGTGTGACCCGACCGATAAAGCACATATCAGATTTTATTACCAGCCCCATCTTTTGGTCGCGCCATTGTAGCTTAGGATCATCCTCACTTGACTAGACGTCACACCACAAACAACATTTTATCGACCATGGTCAGGCGTCAATATTTCGTCCTGATGGATTATTTATTTTTCATCTAAACTTATAAGGTCCTTATTAATAAATAGCTTTGGATAGATATCCATAAAATTTTTATTAATAAAATTTTAGCAGAGGATGTTTTATGCTTTTTAAAAAAGATTCGCAGATGCAAAAGCCAATGACAAATAACAAACAACTCAAAATTAAACAATTATTACTTACAATTTTTCCATTCTTAGTCATCACCACTAGCATGCTGTCTTGCCAAAGACCGCAGCTTGAAAAGACCTCTGTACTGCAATTGCAATTGCCAAAATATTACACCAATTCAGCCGCGCAAGCGCACACCAAATCAGATGTTCAAGCTTATGCCTCAACCTTAAAACATGTTTTGTTGAATGTGTCTGCCGGTGACATTCCGACTTTATCTGCCACCTGGAGCAAAGATGACAACTCGCCCATTTGCAACAGTTCCAACTGCACTTTAGAGGTCAAATCTGGCGACAACCGATTGATTCAATTTTTAGGCGTGTATGAATCTGCGGCGGGGGTCACTGAATTTGCCTATGGAGACCTAACAACTGCACTAAGTCCGGGAGCTCAATCGATCAATATCACCATGTCTGATTTGACCATTGCTGGTAGTGCGATTGAAACCGATATCATGGGCCGTTATCTCAGCACCAGTGGCGTTGGTCCTACGGGTAAAATTGATGTGTACTTTACTCCGACAGGTAAGCCTCGCATGTATTTTGGTCAAACTTACATGTATAATGGCTGGTTTTCTTTATTTGGTATGACCGGGGTTAAATTTGAATATTTTGTCAATGGCTTATCTATATTTGGGGGCCCAACATCCATTGATCAACAATTTGCAACTTCTAATTCCCAAGTGCGAATTTATTTTCCAGGACATTACGAACAAAACTCCAACAGCGTGGTCCGTTATCGCCAACCACAAATTTACTTCTTTGGTTTTTTTGGCCCAGGCCTTTCTGGCAGCGAGATTTTATGCGCTAATTCTGCAGCCAGCGACACTCCCGTTTCCTATCGCTGGACCGATTTAGCAATTAGCAATTTGATTCAATACAATAGTTCTGATCCCAACAACACCACTGTTGTGCGCCCTGATCGAAGCACCAATCCCGGCGGCTGTACTGGATTGACTTCAAATTTGGTTTCACCGACGGGATTGTATATCGACCCCACCGGCAGTCGCAGCCTTCGCCCAGTACCACCCTTTTTTACCACTAATTCTTCAGGAGATGATATTTATGTGAATGGAAGTTTGGCGCAGATTCGCATTCTTCCTGGAATTTCCACCAGCACTGTGGCCGGAGTTAAATTATTCAATATCCCCGGATCTTTATTTAACAATTATCGCTTTTCAGGGCCCTTTGAACGCTACGACTGCGCAGCAGTAGCCGCCGCTGTTGGCACCAATGGCATCAGTTTGTATGGCGATGGACCAAACACCTCTACTGGGCCATCTTACTCTTATACTATTGCAATGCCTGGAGTCCTTACTAATGGAACTTACTTACTGGCCTGCGCTTATGATGCTAATAATAACTTTCATCAAAGTGCAGTATATACACAATTTTAATTTGAGTTTATTTTTGAATTGATTTTAAATTGAAGGGACAAAAATGAAAAAAATAATCACTGGCTTGACCTTCACTATTTCTATGTCGACAGCCACCCTGGCCATGGGGGAAAATCTGTACGGTATTTTTATGGTGGTCAAAGGGGATATCAAAGTACAAAATGTAAAAAAAGAAACTGCGCCAGCCAAAGTAGGACTTAAAATTTTATCTGGAGAGGCGGTCATCAGCGGCATAGACTCTAGAGCAAAAATTGTTATGGCTGATCGCAATGTGATTAACATTTCACCGGATTCAAAATTGGTCATTGAAAAATACCAAAACGACACAAAGTCCGGGACTAAAAATGTAGAAATGAATCTGATTCAAGGCAAGGTCCGCAATAATGTGGAACAAACTTATGACGGAGAGAAAAGTAAATTTTTGGTCAAGACCCCTACTGCAGTTGCCGGTGTCCGCGGTACTCAATTTTTAACTTCCTTCAATCCAAAAACCAATGTCACCAACATTGTGACTTTAAAAGGAGTTGTAACTTTGGCCCCCGCCAATGTCACGGCCCCGACACCAGATCAAGTGGTCCTGGTCAAAAAAGGCGAAACCACTTCTGTGTCTGATGGCAAACCACCAGAACAACCTAAGGCCGTACCGAAAGAAGAATTGAACAAGATCGATAAAGAATCCCAAGCTTCTAGAAAAGCAGAAGAGCCTGCTACAGAAAAAGTGGCTGGCGGCCAAGATGCAAAAAATAAAAAGGAAGATGGGGATAGCGGAAAAAAAGATGTGGCCGCTGGCGAAGGACCCAAGTCGGACGCCGCTAAAGCTGACCCCAGCAAAAGCCCTGGGGATCGTGCGCCCGCATCGCCTGGTGGGCCGGATGCTGCGCCCCCACTGGCGGGTGGTGGCCCTCAAGGCCCAGAAGGTGGTGGTCCCAAAGGACCTGGCGGACCACCGACATTTGGTGGCCCCGGCAGCATGATCAACACAGCGGACTTGGATACATCTATCGTGCGAGAAATTAAAAATCCTTATGCTCCGCCGCCAATGGCACCGCCTCCTGTTTTTGCTCCGCCCCCTTTGGCCAATCAACCACCACCCAACCCAGCGATTGGGGATATTATTCGACGTAACTTAGGCAAAACAACATTAACCATTACTCCAGTAAAAAATTAAATTATGAAAATACAACATCTTTTAGTATTTGCAGCTTTGATCACTTTTCAATCTTTGGCGAAAGCAATAGAAATTACTTTGCCCAAAGATCAACCCCTGTACATTGAATACCGCACCCGTGAAAATATCAACGAAGTGGTTTTAAGAATCACCGAAAGAGCCAGCGGCAAAAAAACATCTTTGCAATTGCAAAGACTGCCGCAACAACCCCAGATTTGGTATAGTCTTTCACTGATCCGACTGGCCTCTGAAGAACAAAGTCAGATGACACTAGATATAGAAGAAAAAAATCGAAAGCCAATGTTTGCTCACACCATGACTTTGCCAAACGCTAAAAAGCCAACCACGTCTTTGGTTTTGTTTACTGCAAAAAATGATTTAGAAAAATTCTCGGCCCAATTCGATAAAAACTTACAAAAAAAAGTGGCACAAGTTGCAGCCAGTGCAAGCCAAACGCCCACAGGCGCGCAAAACATACTGCAAAAGCACCAAGCGATGGAAAAAAGCCGACTGAATATCGAAGCTGAAGAAGCTTTGAAGCGTGAAGCCCTTAAAGACAAAGTAGAAAAACTGAGCCAACAAGAAAAGGCACTAAGAAAGAAACAAGCCGCTGACTTTGCTAAAATCGGCAATGACTTTTATAGTAAGGGACAATTTGAACAAGCGAAAATCAATTATGTCAAAGCCACCGAACTGGATCCTAGCAATGATCAATTTTATTACCAGTATGGTGTCTCGCTGTACCAGACTGGCGACTATAACAAATCTTTATCTATTTTGTCCTTAGCCGAAGGTGGAGATTTTAATCCCCGCGAGTATGAGTACTATATAGGCCTTAATCATTTTAAACTGAAAGATTTTGAAAAAGCCTTGGACAAATTCAAAGCACTGCAAGAAGAAAATGACAAGACCCTTAGCCCCGTGGCTGCTTTTTTTGCTGGAAATATTCAATTTCAATTTCAAAACTATGAAGAATCTAAAGCCAGCTTTGAATATGTAATCGATAATTCCAGTGACCCAAAGATGGATAAAGAAGCAGAGAAAATGATTGAAGAGATCGATCGTATTGAAAGCTTTTTAGAAAGCTCTAGAGAGTTCATTCGTTATACCATTTCGGTAGGCCCTAGCTATGATGGTAATATTTTAAGTATTGCTAAACAAAATGTGGCTACAGATGTGGCTGGTTATCGTTTGAATTACGGGGGCACCTTTTTATACCGCTATTACAAAACCATGTCTTCCGATCTGTCCTTGCAACTGGCCTATAGTGATATTTATAGCTACGATAAAAACTTAAAACCCGATGCAACACTGCAGGCGGCAGACCCTGAAAGCACCGTAATCAGTGCTCCAGCGAAACTTCAATTCCAATTTAAAGATAGATCTTATGCTTGGAATATCAATCCTTCTTACACCACCCTGCGCATGAATACCGATGGCACTGGGCGCGCCATTATTTTAAAATCCACGACACTGGGCACAGACCTGGGCACCAGTTTGACTTCCACCTGGATGTCGACAGTTAAGTTAGAATACAATAAAGATCTTTCTTTATTGATTGGCGCTGCCGATGACGATCAAACTTCGGATCGCTGGACTTTAGGCGCCAGTCAAAATTATCTTTTAGGTGCTGATGGTAAGAAAATTTTAATTGGCGATATCAGCCTAGCACAAAATAAAGCCAATGGAAAAAACAGCACTTATCAAAAAGAAATTTTAGGTGTCTCTTATGTGTTCCCCTCGTATTATAAAAGCACAGGCATTGCCAAACTGGAATACACATCGACCAAATATCCAGACTCAACCACTGAGCGAGCGGATAAAATCTATGCGTTGTCATTAACCCATTCCAAAGATTTTAGTAAAAATATAAATTCGGTTGTTGGTCTGACCTACAGTCAAAACACATCCAATGTGGATTCTTACAAATATGATAAGTTTTTGATCAGCATTAACTTTACATACACCGGCACTGTACTTAAGGACAAACCTGCAAAAAAATCACTTGGTCTTTGATTCGTAAACCCCATCCCAGTCTTCTGGCGGCGGATGGGCTAAAAAATCTTCGCAACGTTCAATATAAAGTTCGGCCACAGAGTCTTCAGGTTTGGCTGAAAAAATCTTTTTAAAAGTTTCTAAAGCCACTGTAAAATCTTTTTTATGGTACAGATCAAAACCCAGCTGGTAATCTATCAGCCATTTTTGCAAATCTTCATTGGCAGCACCTTCTTGAATCAATTCAAAAATACGCACAGGCTCGTTTTTACCTTTGACCTTCACCCAATCAATTTCGCGGGATATAAATTCATTCTTCACACGAGCTTGGGTGAATTCACTAATGACAATGCGGGTGCCATATTGCTTATTAATACCCTCTAAACGGGAAGCTAAATTCACCGAATCCCCCATCACCGTGTAACTTTGCACGATATTGGAACCCATATTCCCCACACTCATTTCCCCCGTATTTATACCAATACCAATATCTATATTCGGTAAATCTTTTCTACGAAATTCTTCTTGCAGCTCTTTCAACTTGACTAAACTTTGCAAAGCGCAACGACAGGCCTGATGCGCATGCTGTTCTGTGGCCACAGGGGCGCCAAAAAAAGCCATGATGGCATCACCCATATATTTATCCAAAGTTCCACTGTTGTTAAATACAATGTCAGTCATGGGTGATAAATAGCTGTTTAATAAATCAGACAGATCCGTAGGCGATAATTTTTCTGATATGGTGGTAAAACCTCGCACATCAGAAAAAAACACCGACATCACCTGTTTACGACCACCTAATTTTAAGTTGTCAGAATGGTGCAGAAGTTCATCCACTACGGCTGGGGATACGTATTTAGAAAATGTGGCCCGTATTTGCTTTTTCTTTACTTCTTCAGAAAAATACTTGATCACAATAATAATAGTAAAAATCAAGACCAACAACTGCAATGGTAAAAAGCCAGAAACTAAAATATCTTTTTTAAAAAATAAATAATACTCACTACCAACGATCGTCAGCACGACTGCAGCAAAACTGGTGAAGGCCATAACTGCGCCCACATAGCTCCATAACACACTAAATACCAATCCTAGTAAAAAAATCAATCCACACATGGTCCATTTTTCTGCGTCGATGGTGCGAATAAATTTTTGCTCCAACAAGTTTGCTAAAACAGTCAAATGGATTTCAGGTCCGGGATAGTTGGCTTCTAACGGAGTTGTTCTTAAATCATAAATACCGATAGCTGTAGCCCCCAGTATAACGGACTTGCCTTTGAAGAATTCTTTTTTATCATGTGCTTCTTCTTTAATAATCAACTGTTTAGAATCTGAATTTTGTAAAGCCTGGCGTATTCGTACTTTGGGGTTGTCATTCAAAAGCTCTTTGGCAGAAACATAAGGAAAGCTCATTTGTCGACCATAATAATTGATCAACAGTTGACCTTTGCTATCCACGGGCAAATTCATCACTGTTTTTTCTGGATCACTTTGCCCATCAATAATTTTAAATGCAGTGATGCCTTTGCTTTGCTGGCCCGGTAGTTTTTCTATTTTCACTTCTGCCCGATAATTTTTGGCAATCAAATAGGATTGCAAAGCTAAAGAAGGAATATAGCTAGACCCCAAACGATTGCCAGAGCGAAAAAACAAGGGGTAACGACGAACATAGCCATCTTGATCTTGCTGGGCAATAAAGCTGGCGGTGTAGGAGGACGGTTCTTGTAGAACCGCAATATTTGGGGTCCACTCTCCGTACTGTGGAATGGGATGGGGTAAAATACTGGATTTAAATATTTTTACTTTTTCTTCGAAAGAGTCGGCTGTTTCTATAGAGGAAAACAACTTTTCGTACCAAGGTAAAACCTGCTCAACAAAAGAACTTTGCAAATAAGGATCTTCTTTGGTCAGCCACTGCTCGCAATAATTAAATAAAGCCGCCGACTGCTTCGATTGCAGGTAATTTTTTTGAAAGAAGGTCAAACTATCTACATTGGGTTTATTTAACTCTTTCAAAACAATTTGCTCGGTGCGTGTTTTTTCAAGTAAAAATAAAGGCTGGAATAAGGTATTCCATTCTAAGGAGTCATAATCCCCTGACACATCATCAACGATAAAACCAGGATTTAATTTCACCAACTGGTCGCCACCATTTTGCAAAAAAGCTTCTGTCACACAGTAGTCTTGATAAGGTCTGACTCGCATCAAGTGCTCGCTGGAACTGCCTAAGACAATCTTATCGGAATTTTTTTCTATAACAGATTTTAATTTCAAATCGGATTCGGGAAAGCCACGCTCGGGCTCTGAAAAAATCACGTCATAGGTAACGTTGATAGCCCCCAACTCAATTAAATTTTGCGTCAATTGGGCCATAAGCTCACGACTCCAGGGCCAGCGCCCCACTTCCCGCAAAGAGTCATCATCCACAGCAATCATGGCCACGGGAGCGATTGAGGTAACTTCTGACCGGGCTTTGTATTTAAAATCGTTGTAGCGCAAACTTAAAACATCAATGGTGTCTAAAATCTTTTGACTGGCTTTTCCGGGATCAGGATTTTTTTTATAATCAAAATAGGAATTTGATAGATAGGCACAAATACAGGTCAGAGTCACACCAATAGCAATGGTGTACTTTTCTACCTTCATGCTTAACTCCCTTTAAAAGTCGTTCTTGCAGGAACATCCTTAGTCACTACGCTGTTAGCACCAATCTTTGAATCATCACCAATATTTATCGGACCTAAAATTTTAGCTCCGGCTCCCACTAAAACCCGGTCCCCTAAAGTAGGATGCCTTTTGACCGGATCAAAACGCAGCCCCCCTAAAGTCACACCATGAAAGACAATACAGTCATTGCCCAAAATCACAGTTTCACCGATCACTGTCCCCATGCCATGATCAATCACCAAACGTTGACCGATTTGCGCCCCAGGGTGAATTTCTATACCAGTTAAAAACCGAGCCAGTTCGGATATCAGTCGCGCTAAAAAAAACAATTCTAATTTATAAAAAAAATGAGCAATCCGGTAGAAAAAAATAGCTTTAGGTCCAGGATACAGCAGTGCAATCTCTAAAAAAGATTTAGCAGCAGGATCATAGCTTTTGTAAGCCTTTAAAAAATCAATAAAACCTGAAATCATTTATTTAAACTTTTCCTTCAAATCATCCAGCATAAAATACCTATCAAACATTTCACTATATCTAGACCAACCCACACCCGTTGTGCGATCTTGCTCGATCAAAGTTTTTACTGTGCTGATTTTACTATCAAAGTCATCCACCATAGCCACCACCAAAGCTTCTAAAAATTGAGGTGTCTTGGGGGATCCATACTCCATTTTCCCATGATGACTAAGAATGATGTGCTTGCAAATATCTTTCAAATCTGCAGGAAACCCTAAAATTTGCGCGGCTTTTTTATCGATCAATTCGCAAGCCAACTGCATATGGCCCAGCAAACGACCACGATCGGTGTAAGCAAATCCTTTTTCAAAAGAAAGCTCCCAAATTTTGCCAATATCATGAAATATCGCCCCAAATATCAGCAGATCTTTATTTAAAAAAGAATAGTGCTCGCCAATAAAATTCATCAATTTACATATTGAAACAATATGTTCCAATAAACCACCAATCCAAGCATGATGAATAGTCTTTGCCGCTGGCGCCCTCAACAATAAACTTTTAATTTCAACGTCATTGATGGTGTTTTTCAAAAGCTGTTGCAAAGATGGATTTTGCACCCCATTGACAATAACTAAAAGCTGAGCAAACAGCGCTTCAGTATCAATATTGGATTGCGGAATGAAGTCTTCAATTTTCAATTGATTGTTTTCGTTCCTACCAATTTTATGAATAATGATTTGTTTGCGATTTTGAAAAAGCTGAACCTGTCCTTTGACGGAAACTATACTTCCTACTTCTAACTCGCTATTCACTTCTTCAACGCGGTCCCAGACTCGAGCATCAATAACACCAGTTTTGTCACCCAATAATAAAACTAAAAATGGACGCCCATTTTTACCTAAAGACATTTGCTTTTCTTGCAGTAAAAAAAATGAATCTACACTTTCTTTATCTTTAAGATCGGAAATATTCTGTTTGTCCATGATTTTAGTGCCTATCCCAAATTTTATTCACAAAAAAGCGTTTGTTTTTTTGAGTCTTTTAAAGTCACTTGTGCAAGATGCACTTGCTTGGCATTTTTAGCAACAAAAATAAAAGATCCCGCAATGACATTCAGATGTCTATCCTCGGTGGTATTGACGGCAATACCTTTATCTATCAAGGTTTCTATGGCAACAGACTTTAACGCAATAAATTGATTGCAACCAAGTCCCAAAATTTCACCACCGATTTTGCGTTTTTTTGTACCACTAATAAAAAATATTTGCTTTTCTTCAGCCTCTTTAAAAGCCGGCATATCAAAAGACAAAAAGTAGGTCCCATTCAGCCCACTGACATAACTGGATAAATCCAGCTCGCCGCCCCCCCTTGGAAAGACCACTTTAAATTTAGGTTTTACCAAAACAGATGGGTTTTTTTCTTTCAAATACAAATTAACCTCAGAAAATATATAATCCTTGGGTAAAGATTTTTGCGAAGTCTCGGTAATTAAATTCCATAATTTTTTAGGCACTAAAAAATCATCGGAGGGTTCTGCTTTTTGTATGATAGAACTTTTTTCTTCTTTTGAAACATGGTTAGAAAAGTAATTACAGCTACAAAACAAAAATATCGAACCTATTAAAACAGATCTTTTAATACTTTTTAAAATAAAATATATTTCATTCCTTGAAATTAATAATTTTAGACGGACCTGTTTCATTGTTTGTTCTCTAGATAATCACGCAGCTCTAGCAGTGGCAAATACAGCGGAAATAAGTTAAGACCTTCTTTGATGGTTTCATAGGCTTTAAACCTTTGATTTTTTTCTATGTACTTCCAAGACAGGCTAGAAAATAATTGGGGCCACTTGGTCGACTTTGATTCACCTGATTCATAAATGGACTCTAGACAATCCAACTGATTACTGCTTAAACAGGACTGCAATAAAAAATATTGTTTTAACTGGCCATTTTTTTCTGATAGATTTTTTAAAAAAGAATCCGCTTCGATGCTTTTTCCTGATTTATATAAAAAATGCAAATAAGTCGAATGAGTATCTGTTTCGTTAGGAGCTTCAGCCAAGACTTCGTCTAAATATTTTTTAGCATCCATTTCAAAATTATTTTGCAGTAAGCATAAACTAAAAAAAGATTTTGCTAATAAATTTTTATTATTATTTTCAAACACTTCTTTGCAGTATTTAAATAAATTTTCAGAATAAAACAAGCTCATATCTAAGTAGGGGTCTTTAACAAATTGATTTTTATCCGAAAACGGCATTTCTATGTACTGTTTTAAAGCGAGTTCTAAGTTGGGTAAATCAAACAACCGGTGCGCTAAAAAAACTTTCAACAAAATCTGTTCATTGGCTAGATATCTGTATTTTATGTCTTTATAGTTTAAATCCAAACGTTTAAACCACGTTTGTATATGCTCTTTGGTACTGGTTTGATTTATTGGCATCTGAGCCAAAATCAACGCTTCCAACAGATAACTATAGTCTTGCAAATGCTGAACATCTGCTCACCAAAAAAAACTTTTATTATTACTTTTTTCAAAATCGATGCTTTGAATAACTTCTATGCTTTGGTTGAA
The DNA here is from genome assembly GCA_049315665.1 of Pseudobdellovibrionaceae bacterium. GTDB lineage: Bacteria > Bdellovibrionota > Bdellovibrionia > Bdellovibrionales > Bdellovibrionaceae > JBMOJS01. Next base: position 12,965 of record JBMOJS010000032.1, read on the forward strand.
ATTTTGTTGGCGAAATAGCAGTTGTGCTTTGTTTAACAAAACCCATGGATTGTCGGGGGCATATAATTCTAATTTTTTTATGTATTCACTAACTGCATCCAAATCATTATCTATAAAGCCGGCTTGCACTAAAGATAATAAATACTCCATTGCTAGTTTAGGATCTAAATTTAGCTGCTCTAATTTTTTGTTTAAAACTTGCTTCGAATACAAAGTTTGTCGGTCTTCAGAAATAAATAAGGCGGCCAACTTTAGGTCCAGATCTAAATTCACCTTCTTTAAAGAACTGGCTTTTTTATACGCGGATAACGACTTGTCGAATAAAAAAACTTCTTTATAGTAAAGGGCCTGTTTTGTATATTCAGAAAATAGCATTTCTTTTTTTCTATCTTGATAAGACTGAAATGCAAAATACAATAGCCCTGCTACTACGCCAACTCCAACAACAGTTTGCAACATCCAACGACTGTACATTTTCTTCTTACTATTTTGAGTTTTTTCTAATCCATAATGTTTTACGTCTGTCGTAGATTTTATTTTTACTTCTTGGCTAGGAATTATAGCTGGTTTTTCATGAATTGGAGCATCCACCAAATCTGTTTTTGTATTGGTCCAAGTGCTTGTCGCTGAAGACTGCGTAGGCTCAAAAAGTTGATCCTGTTCTTTTTTAATTTTTTTGACTACTTCTAAAAAAACTTTATTTTCACGAATGTAAGACCAACGAGCCAAGGGTTTACAAACCTCGTCTAAAATAGACAATTGCTTGATTTGCAGCAAATGAGTGAGCTCTTCAACAGTGTAGGGTCCTAATATTTGATTGGCAGATCTGACTAACCAATCTTTTTCTGCATTTTGAAGTTTCATATTAAACCCCTGCAATTAAAAAGGCGACTTAGTCAGCAATAGTTTTAGATCGTCGTTGGTTAAAAATAGGCCAGCCCCCAAATAGCTGGATCTAGCTTCTTTTTTGTCTAAAAGATCATTCATCCCTGCAATGGCATAAAAACCATAGAACATCTCATAGCGCACTGACGGACGTAAATTCAAATTTGTAAAATCCAATGCCTCCAATGTTAGCCTTAAACTGCGATTAAAAAAATGATAATCTAAGCCTAAACCACTGGTGCTTTCAATCAAACCGCCCCTGACTGTTAAATCCCAAAAGTTTTTTGCAAACAAAGCAGTGAACTTGGTTTTATTACTGAACGTGACGGTGGTTCGTTCCGTGTTTTCAGCACCGCCATTCAGGCTTGAAACGGTTTTTGTTTTTTCTACAACTCCGGCTGGATCATCAACAATACCTAAATAATAATATCGATCAAGCCCGGGTTGGATTTGCAAACCGATAGTGGTTTTTGCAGACCCTACAGAAGATAAGTATTCCGTTTTTAAATCCAGTCCCGTTTGCAACTTATTGGAGGTTTCTATTAAACTGCTAATCCCCTCGACTGCGGTATTGATCTCTTCAACCGTGGTTTCATCGTTGATCAGTTTACCAATAGTGCCTTCGCCTTTATTGATTTTAGCTGTGATTTCTTCTAAATTTTTTGAGGCTGAGGCCAGCCTTTGCCAAGATTTTTTTAAACCACTGTCACTGGGGTCGTTGGCAATATCACTTAAGCCTGAAGTGATATCGCGAACTTGATCAATAATATCAGAAACCTTACTTCGATTTTCAGCGGTGACTTTAGATAAATCATCCGTGATTTTTTCAATATTTGATACTATGCGACCCAAAACATGCTTTCGAGTTCCGTCTTCCGATACAGAATCTTTCAGAGCCTCAGATACGCTTTTTAGCGAAGAAGTTATGTCTGAAACCTGTGCGATTAAATTATCAATCGAGCCCTTGTCGCGAACTACAATAATTTGCCCGCCATCAGAAAGGGGATTATCCCCTGCAACCCCCGGAAAGACTTCTACATATTTATCGCCTAAAATTCCCTGCGCTTTGATTTCCACAGCGGCGGACGTGGTCAAGTTCACTTCAGATTTAACCGTGATGTCTACTCTGGCAAAGCCATCTTGCAAGCGAATGGACTTTATGACTCCTACAGGAATTCCGGCAGATTTGATCGCTGAATTGACCACCAAGCCGCCAGCATTGGGGATTAAAAACCAAGCTTTTTTAGACCGCCCTAAATAACTAGGGTCATCACTGACCTGCATAGACATAAAAGCAATCAAAGAACCCACAGCAATGACTAAGAAGCCAACTTTGAATTCTGCTGCTTTTAAAAAATTCATTGATGCTTCATCCCTTTGCTGACAAATCTTTTCACTAAATCTATATCGGAATTAAAAAAATCTTCTGCGGTTCCTTGCAAAAGAACTTTTCCAGAATCCAACATAGCAATTCTATCGGCAATTCTAAAAGCCGCTGCAAGATCATGGGACACCATAATCGATGTGACGCCTTCACGATGCCGATGTGTTTCTAGTATTAAATTATCCACCATTTCTGTCAGAATGGGATCTAAACCCGTTGTTGGTTCATCATAAATCAATATTTCTGGATCTAGGGCCAACGCCCTGGCCAATCCCGTTCTTTTTTGCATCCCACCACTGATTTGGCTGGGTAATTTTTGAAAGTGCTTAGGGTCCAGGCCCACTTGCCGTAATTTATCAACCGCTATACTTTCGATCTGTTTATATTTTAAATCTCGACGATGCTCGACCAAAGGGAAGCACACGTTTTCTAAAACAGACATATCATCAAACAAGGCCGATGACTGAAAAAGCACTCCAAAATTACAGCGCAGTTTGGTTAAATCATCCGGTGAAAATTCACTTAAATCTTGCCCTAGAATTTCTATACTGCCCGAGGTCGGGGCGAACAAGCCCAATAAATGTTTTAATAAAACACTTTTTCCTGTGCCTGAAAATCCAATGATGGCCATCAAACTACCTTTGGGAATATCCAGGTCGATGCCTTTTAAAACAAATTCCTTACCAGCATCAAAGGATTTTTTCACATTGTGCATGCGCACGGCAAATTTATTATTTATCATCGTCCAATTCCTGTTATTAGATAAAATATACGAATGATGTTCATTAGAAAATAATCCAAAATAATGATCATCACCATGCTTTGCACCACCCCTTTGTTGGTGGCTTCGCCCACGCCTTTGGCTCCGCCCGTAGTAGTGAAACCACGATAAGTGCAAATGACAGAAAATACTAAACCAAATACCATGGATTTGATTAAACCTTCGTTGATATGTCGAACTTCCATAGTGTCGCGGATTTTTTGCCAAAAAATAGCTTCATCCAACTGAACAAGCTTTACACACAAGATATAGCTACCTAGCATGGCCACAAAATCAAATACTGCTGTCAGAAAAGGCATACTAATGATGGCAGCCACCAACCGCGGAGCAATTAAATATTGTTTAGTATTTACGCCCATCACATCCAAGGCATCTATCTGTTCATTAACTCGCATTGTTCCTAGTCGGGCGGCCATTGCACCACCCGCCCTGGCTGCTACAATAAGGCCGGTTAATACCGGGCCTAATTCGCGCGAAATACCTAAGGCCACAGTCGGACCCACTAGATTTGTGGCGTTGACAATTTTAAATCCTAAATAAACTTGAAAAGATAAAGCCAGTCCAGTGAATAAACCCGTCAAACCTATAATGCCCAAGGACTGATTACCTACAAACTCGATATGTTTAATCAGTTCATTAGTGCGTGAAGGTTTAGTAAAAAATAAACGAAAACTATCTATGGCAAATAAAACAATAGCACCTATTTCGTAGACAAAATCTCGGATGATTTTTTGTATTTCATCCAAAACCCAGTCTATGCCAGCTGCGGCTTTATGCACCCAGTTTTTTTCACGACTCATTATAAATCCTAGGAACGCGTTGACTCACCTGAGTTAAAAGTTCCCAAGGAATAGTCTGAGCTTTTTGTGCCACATCGGCAACAGACATTAAATTGGAATGCTCGTCATAGCCCCATAATGTTACAGCTGATTCACGCATCTGTTCCCGACTGACTTTTCCATCCAATGCGGTGATATCGATAAATAAATAATCCATACACACTGTGCTAACGACAGGCACCACCTGGCCACAAAATAAAACTTCACCTTTATTAGTTAAAATTCGATTGTAGCCATCGCCATATCCCGCCTGCACGATCCCCAGCAAAGATTTTTTTGGAGCCGTCCAGCGGCCATTGTAAGACACACAGGTTCCAGCCTCAACTTCGCGCAGGTCCAAAATGCTTGAACGTAAACTCATGACTGGTTTTAATTTTAATTTTTTCGATAAAGACCCATAACCATAAGTTCCTAAGCCTGGGCGAGCTCCCCAAACTTGCTGCTTATGTAAAAAAACATCAGCCTGACTTTCTACTTTTTGTTCGATACCTGCCGTATTTAAAATATGTGGCTTTATATCTTCCTTTACACAAAACAATTGCGTAATTTTAGAAAAAATTTTTAATTGTCCTGCCGTAATACATTCTGAATGAAAAGGCTCATCTGACTGGTACAAATGAGAACAAACTCCGCGTAAACCAGAAATATTTTTTATTTTTATAAAGTCATGAACCTTTTCTATATCTGCAAATGAAAACCCCAATCGAGCCATACCGGTGTCAAATTTCAAATGAAAGGATATGGGCTTTGGCACCTTGACCAAGGCTTGCAATTGCCCCCAGTGACTGACCACAGGAATTAAGTTGTATTGCAGGACTTCCAAGATATTTTTATCAGAAAACCCAGAGAAAAATAGAATATCCGTTTTGATTCCATTTTCACGCAAGTAAATGGCTTCTTCTATTGAACACACGCCCAATTGCTTTACATCTTGGGCTTGCAAGACTCTGGCCACTTCAATATCACCATGTCCATAGGCATTGGCTTTGATCATGGGACAAAAAAAACTTTCTGGGTGTAAAGATTGACGTAAGGAATGAATATTGAAAGCCAACGCTTGAGTATCAATAAAAGCAACAGTCCCGCGAAAATTCTTCTGACATTTTATTGGCAACTTAAACATTTAAATCATCCACCTTCATCCACTGTAAATTCCGGCTGATGATTTTCAGCCATTTTATATACGCAAATTTTATCGCCACTTTTTTCTTGAATATGATTCAAAGCCTTGCTGGCATTGTCATCTAGCCCCTCAGCCGTGGAAGACAGACTAGGATATTCACTGATCCCTACACTTAAAGTGATTTTCATTCTATTTTCAAGCCAATTTTGCTTAGCAATCAAACGACGAATCCGTTCGGCCTTCATCACCGCACCTGTTTTGGAACACTCTGGTAAAATTAAAACAAACTCATTGAATTGAGCACGCGCAACGGCATCATGGGTTCGACTGGTCTGTTGCAAAACTTCGGCTAATTTTTTAAAAAGCATATCGCGAATATTTTCTCCGTAAGCTTGTTCAATCTCGAAAATATGATCAATGGCTAATTTAACGATAGCCAA
>JBMOJS010000033.1:0-18398 GCA_049315665.1 Pseudobdellovibrionaceae bacterium
AAATAATTGATTTTTTTAAATGTTCTGTACTGCATATCACGTTTGATCGGAATGATAACAGGATCTTCTGGATTGTATAAACCTGAAGATATGTAGCGCTTCAAAGCATTTTTATAAGAAGACTTAAAATGCCGTAAACCCTCGGGGCCTACTGGCGCCAAACCCGAATATTTGGTTTTTAATGCATCAATATTTTTATGACCCTTAGGCAAAATATTGGGTAAAGCTAAGGTTTCCCCCAACAGCTCGGCTAATTCTTCGATAGAAAGTTCAACTTCTAAAAGATGTTCGCCGGGCTGATCGCCTGCCGCGCCCGTTCCACCTTGGCCTGGATCTCCGACCCCATCTCCAGGTTGTCCTTGCCCCTGTCCCACCCCACCTTGCTGTTTTGGACCATAGCGAAAAGTAGGAATATTAATGTGGGGCACGGGAATTTTCACATAGTCTTTTTCGCGCTTACCAATCATTTCCCCTTGGGAAACATATTTGCGAAAATCCTCTTTGATCTTCCCTTTAACAATATCTTTAAATCGGTTGTGATCTTCCCGTATTGACATTATTTGTTTTTCACATCTCCTCTAGCAAAAATACTGGCCACATAGTGCAACACATCTGTTGCTGAAATTTCGTCGTAGCCAAAATCTTTGATCAGACGGGTTTTAACGATATCAATTTTTTCTTGAGTGTCTTTGTCAGCGACATTGGTCACTAAAGTTGTTAGCTTGATGCTGTCTTTTTGATCTTCAAAAATTTTCAATTCAACAGCTTTGTGCAAACGTTCATTCATCTTATAATTGAACTTTTTGCCCTCGACAGCCAATGCTCCAATATAGTTCATGATTTCTCGTCTAAAATCATCTTTGCGTGATTCTGGAATTTCAATTTTTTCTTCAATCGAACGCATCAATCTTTCATCAGGTTCTTCATCATTACCCGTGAACTGATTACGAACTTTTTCTTTTTGAGTATAAGCCTTTACATTATCAATATAATTGGAAGAAAGTCTTGATAAAGCACTTTCATCGGCGCTGATCGCCCTTTGCACTTCGCCTTTGATAATTTCTTCATATTCTTGCAGAACTACACCCAAAAGCTCTTTGTAATCTTGCTTCAATTCTTCATTGGACAACAAGGAATGACTTTTTAATCCAGATTCTAATTCTTTAAAAATCATAAATGGATTTACAGACCCGCGATTAGACTGTTGTGCTGCCACCAATGAATTGGATAGTTTATCTTGGATATATCTAGGAGAAATCCCCTCCAACCCCTCACGAACAGTTTCTTTTCTTAGTTCGCGCACATTGTCTTCCGTATAGTTAGGCAAGGTCTTGCCATTATAAAGTTTCAATTTTTGCAATCGGGTTAGATTGGCTTTTTTAGGTTTCTCAAGTCTAGTCAAAATCGCCCACATAGCTGCCATTTCAACACTGTGGGGGGCAATACTGATCCCACGCACTTTTTGTGAATTAAAATCTTTTTTGTAAATATTGATCTCGTCCTTCCACTTAGTGATATAGGGAATATCAATTTTTACAGTTCTGTCGCGCAAAGCTTCCATAAATTCATTGTCTTGCAAACGACGATATTCTGGTTCGTTGGTGTGACCAATAATGACTTCATCGATATGGGTTTGCGCAAACTTTTTCGGTTTCACTCGGTGCTCTTGCGAAGCCCCTAGCAAGTCATACAAAAAGGCCACATCCAATTTTAACACCTCGACAAATTCAATCAAGCCCCTGTTGGCCACATTGAACTCACCATCAAAGTTAAAAGCCCGTGGATCCGAGTCAGACCCATACTCTGCAATTTTACGATAATTGATATCACCGGTTAACTCTGTGGAGTCTTGGTTCTTTTCATCTTTGGGTTGAAATGTTCCAATTCCCACACGATCCGCTTCGGATAAAAATAATCTGCGAACTCGCACATGGGTTAGAACTTTCATTAAATCGCCATTGTAGCGGTCCATTAAATTTTTAAATATAAATCGCGATGGTGGGCTAAGCTCGCCTTCAATCTGCACGCGAAAAGAGCCTTCTTGACCACGATTGATTTGGTCAAACATGGCCGCGCGCATATCTTCGGGGATCAACAGTAAAGGTTCTTCATTCATTGGGCTTTGGAAAACTTTGGACCCCTTGCCTAGTAGCCCATCCAATTCACCTTTTTCGTCCACCCATTCGAAAGTGTATAAAGCCCCTTGCTCAGATCTTGAGTATGACTCTAAACCTTTTTTTAACAAACGACAGATTGTTGACTTTGCACTTCCTACCGGCCCGTGCAGTAAAATAACTCGTTTTTCGGTGCCGTAACCCAAGGCCGCCGCTTTTAGAACATTCACTAACTTCATTAACTGAATATCCAAACCAAAAACAGCGTCTTTGCCATTGTTTTGGGCGTCATCAAAAAATTTATATCTAGTCACTTCTTTTTTAAAATCAGTGTAGGTGTCTGTGCCATGTTCTAAAATCATGTCATACATGCGCTGAAAAGCATTCCTTGTGACTTTAGGGTTGGTTTTTACTAAATCCAAATAGTCTTGAAAACTGCCAGACCAGTGCAGCTTGGCCAGTTGACTGCTTGATTGCCAATTCTTAACTAACGACTGTAAATCTACTTTTGAAGAAGACATTAGCACCCTCCTGTTTTAAGTATGCATCATTCTGAGATCTTAAATAAAGCATTATTGTAAGGATATTGATTTGAACCCGCTAGGCTTTCTTAATTCGAAAGCGCCAGTTTGAAACTGGACTTCAGTCGGGGTATTATCTATAAACCAACGGATTTCATAATCTGCAGATTGTATAACTACAGTTTTTTGCGATCCCGCTTGCTGCGTCCAAGTTATTTTTAAATTCTGATCTTTGCGAAAGCAAACTTTTGGCTGTTTAGTGTTTAATCTTTCGCAATCCCACCAAGGGCCTCGGGGAATCTGCTGCTTGATGGCATCAATCAATTCTACAGGATGCAGAGGCATACGCAACAAGGGACGAAATGAGTTTTCATTGGCCACGCCATAAAAGTACTTGCGCTCAGGCGTAATAAAATACTCTATCCTGCCTTTTTTATAAACCAGACTGGCCAGATGAAGCCCCAAAGAGCCCGTGATGTCGATGCGCAGATACTGATCACCCGCGGCAAGAATATCCATCTTGATTTGTACATTTTTTTTATTTTTGTAATCAGAAATTATGGCCTTTGATTCCCAACTCAGCGCCGTATTGTCCAAGGCCACCGGATTGCTGTTTTTAGCGGTTCGCGAATGAAAACTGGAACATCCAACGAGTGTCATGCTGACCAATAGTATAAAACTTAATACAAAACTTCTCATGGTTTCAATTATTCATATGAAATGACAAAATGTCTATCTTGTCGCAGGTCTTCAATCTTTTTGCGATAGCTCTTTGCTGGAGGCAGGCCTACGCTGCTCAGCCGATTTTACTGATTGATTTTCAATCAGTGTCATTTTACTGCGAATGCTTTGTAGCTTTTTTTCATCTTTTTCTAGGCTTGCTGCTTTGATATACATTTTTTTAGCCTTTTCAAACATTAACTTTTTGGCGTAAACATCGCCCAAATGCTCTACAATCAAACTAACATCTGGTTGATACCGAACAGCCAATTCAAGATACTTAATAGCTTCATCATGTTTAGACTTTTTAAAATAAACCCAGCCCAAGGTATCTAAAATGTAGCCATCTTTGGGACTTAATTGGTGGGCTTTTATAGCATAACTTAATGCTTTGGTTAGGTCTTCAGAAGACTCGGCCCAACTGAAAGCCAGGTAATTCATAGCTTGCGCATGTTTAGGATCTAATTCGATGGCCCTAGTCATGGCCTGAACCATCTGACTGCGGCTTCCCATGTGGTCATGTACAATTCCTGTATAGAAGTGAATCATAGCATTTTGCGGAAACTCTTCAGTGGCTTTTGATAAAACTTCCAAAGCTTGCGAATACATTCCCTTTTCATCTAACAATGAGGAGTTCAATACATACAACTGTGGATCACTTTTCTTTTTTAAAGCCTGGGTAGAATAAACCAGGGCCTCGTCCATACGATCTTGTTCCTTCATTAAAGTCACCGCATGCACAACTGCATCAATATAAAAGGAACTGGAAGAATCTAATTTGGTAAAAGTTTGAATAGCTAAATCATTTTTCTTCATTTCAATGTAAACAATGCCTAAATAAAATCGAACTTTGTCAGAATCTGGAGCAATCGCTAGAATAGTTTCTAATTTTCCACTGGCCTTTTCATACAGTTTCTTTTCGATCAAAATTAAAGCCATGCGCATTTTAATATTTAAATCTTCAGGGTTTAGGGTTTCTAAAATCTCTAAGTGCTCAAAAGCTGAATCATAATCTTGCAAGTTAATGTAGGTCTGTACCAATAGTTCTGATGTGCGTTCTTGCGGGCCATTTATTTTTTCAAACTGAGTTAATAAAGCCTCACATTCTTTAAAATTACTCATTTTTGCATAAACTTGCGCTAAAGATATGACAGCATCAGTAAAGTCTGGCTTTAAAGCTAAAGATTTTTTGTAGGCATTTATGGCCTCTTGATTGTGATTGGGCTGAATCTGTCGCACACGTCCTATATAATAATGTGGAAGATGAGGAGTTGCATAATCAGGATCTTTGAGTAATTTTTGAAAATATTGAACAGCTTTTTCATACCGTTTAAGTTCAGAATGAATGGCGCCAATATAAATAGGAGCTTCTTGATTTTTAGGCTCTGCTTGTAAAATAGTTTCGTATTCCTGTAAGGCTTTTGGGTAAATTTTTAATGAGGAGTATATCCCTCCCAATAAAAGCCTGGATTCATTGTCTTTGGGGTCTTTTGCAACAGCCTCTTGCGCCTGCTCTAAAGACTCGGTCACTAAACCCTGCTTAAAATACTCTGCCGCTAAACGCCGACGCACAACTGACGAATCGGGGTCATATATCAAGGTGGATCTAAAAGACTCAATGGCACTTTGGTGCTGACCTTCTAGGCTATAGGATTCGGCCAAAGAAAAATGATAGTCCGCTTGGGTGCGTAAATAAAAGGGATCGCCAATTGTGCTATCTGCATTGGAATCTCCTAAAATAGATATAGAAACTGAGGCTGGTTCGCGATTCTTACGCTCTAGTAACACCTCATCATAGGTGTCCTCATTTTCTGTGACGTTATGAATTGTTGTTGTTGCACAAGAAGAGAGTAGTGTGATGATTATTCCATGTCGCAAAAGGCATAAAATTCGTTCAAATAAACAACTCATGGCATTTATTCGGCGCAAATCAGTTGTGTCTTAAAAGATTCTAAAGAAACTAGACCTTGCTCTTTTAAAGAGCATAAATTACCAATTTCACCCTTAACTAGATGCAAAATGGTCATCTTTACGACTCTTTTAAATATATAATATTATTAAATATTATATATATTTTGCCCATATTTTCGCTTCAACTCCATGTTTTATTGTTTGCGATGCTTGACAATACGTGGCGGGAAAGGATAGGTTTCCGCAATCTTCTACTTTTAGAGGGTTTAACTTGAAAATGACTTTCCAATGGGAGGCAATTTGATCAACCAAAACGAATCTATCGCTATAAAGCCAAGCAACAAAGTTAAGATCATCAAAAGGTATCAAAATAGAAAGCTTTATGACACTCAGCAAAGTTGTTATGTTACGCTGGACGACATTGCTAAGATGATCAAAACCAATGAAGAGGTTATGGTTATCGACAATAAATCTAAAAACGATATCACTGCAGCTACTTTGACTCAGATTATTTTTGAGGCAGAAAAAAAAGCTTCTCAGTATGCTCCGCTTTTTACACTTCGTGAAATTATTCAAAATGGAAACGGCAGCATTTCTGGTTATTTGGCAAAATTGGGGGCTTTTCCTCAAGACTATATGACCAAACAAATCAATAATACGGCCCACGTTGAAAAAGCTATCACCGACGATCTAAAGCACAATTTAGAAGCTCGAGTTGCAACGGCAGCTCGCTTTAATGCAGACAATACTGCAAAAAGTGCAGCTGAAAAAGCCACAATCCTTCCTGGCGTTCAGTTGGAAGAAGAAACTCCAAATTTACCAAGTTCAAACTTGGGTTTAAATAGCTAAATTTTCAAAAATTATACTTTACAAGTTTATTTAAAAGGATCTCGCAAGAGATCCTTTTTTAATGGCAACCTCAACACCTTGCATTAAGACGAATCGTCGTAATGATCAAAGCCTACCGTTTAATTTGAATTAATCATAAGATATTCATTATATAACCAAAGATCGGTTCCAATGTACAAAAAAGCCCTCAGCACTTTGAATAATCTCAAAGAATCAAAAAACTATGAACTTATTGTAAATATTGGTTTTTTTTTAGTGTTGTGTGGGAAATTTTATTATCTGCTTGGGGTCATAGATTACACAATCCCGACAGCTCCCATTTGGATGATTCTAGTTCGAGATGTTATAACTATAGGCTTTTTAGTGATTTTTGGCCTTTATGCCAAAAATTATGTTAGTAAAATCAATTTATTTGGATTTGTTTTAGCTTTTGGCTTAGGTATTTCATTAATACATCTTTCAAATACAAAAGATATTGCTGTTTGGTCCCAGCACTACATCAGAAACGCGCTCATTCCTTTAATTTTTTATCCAGTAGCTCTAGGGCTATTTATGGGACAAATTAGAATTCGCATTCGAACTATTTTATCTACCATTTTTTGTTTGTCTGTAGCTATAAGTTATCTGCAAGTCTACTTAAGCTATCCAGTATTGATTCGACCAATCAGTTTTTTTGGAGATCCCATCATCAATTCTATGATCCTGCTTTGGGGATTAGGAAGTGTTTTAATCTCCTATTCATCCTATTTGGGGCTATTAGCCATAGCCCTTATACTACCACTGTTGCAACTGATGTCTTCTTTAACAACACTTCTAAGTGCTATATTAGCTTGCTTAGTTATTATTATTATTTCGCCTTTAAGAGTTTTCTTTATTAAGAATATTCGTCTTTTAATTATAAATCTAATCCTAGGATTGATTATCTACTTTGCGAGTTCTCACCTAAACTGGACAAATAACAAACAGTTTTCTGACATTACCCAGAAAGTTTTTACCGTTAAAGAAAATTTGCAGTGTACTGGAGCTTCCTGCAGCTATATGCACTGGTCACTTAAAGGAAGAATTGTCAGCAATCTGAAGCCCATCGAAGTTTGTAAAAATGATTTTATAAAATGTATAATTGGAGATTTTTCTTCTAGCAAATATTTCAGATTAGAATCTACATGGGGCTCACTAGCAATTAACTTTGGAGTCATCTTTTTTATTTTTTATTTTATCTGGGTGTTACGACATTTATTAAAGCCAGCTCAATTGGACAATTTGAATACAGAAGAGCAAAAAGATTGCTTCATCTGGTACCTGATATTGTATTCATCGGGATTTTTTGCATTATTTAGTACTATTACTTACAGATACCCGATTAATGTTTTATTTTATTCAAGTATGGCCTATGCATATTATCATTACAAAAACCATCAACATAAAATAATCAAAAATCAATAGACTTGAATACGCGAAGCATTATTGTTTGTTGTAGCCTGACAAAATTGGTTTTGTTAAATCTGTAGAGCAGGCAGGGGGACTATGCAAAGACTTTCAGGGCGCACAGCTACTATCATCTTGTATGATATGTTTAATATTCTGGCCGCTTTTTTTATTTCTAAGATTATTATTTTACCCGAAAATCAGCCTCTAAATATTTTATTTATCCAAGAGCATTGGAGTTTTTTAGTTACTATTTTATTGGTACAGATTTCATGTTTTTATATTTTAGGCGTCTACAAAGCCATTATCCGTTTTTCTAGTATTCCAGATTTATTACGAATCTTGAGAGGCGTATCCATTGCCGTTCCACTTTCGTATTTAAGTCATCTTTTATTTAATAAAAATGGTTCTCTACCCATTACGATATTTATCATTGATGCATTCTTGCTTACAATTGGCTTAAGCGCAGGAAGACTAGCATACCGAATGATGAAGGATAGGGCTGTCGAAAAAATTAAAAAACTTTCGATGCACTCTGATAAAAAAACTTTCATTATAGGGGCCGGCGTGGCGGGTGAAAAGTTACTGCGAGAAATTTCTTTAAATCCTAGTATCGCTTTCAGTGTTTCTGGATTTGTGGATGATAAGCCTGCTAAAATTGGAAAATCTATTCGCGGAGTTAATATCCTAGGACCTATTCGCAAGCTTCCTCAATTAATTAAAGACTATGATATCCAACAACTGATCATAGCTATGCCCTCTGCTAGCCAAGAGCAAATTCGACAAATATCACAAATCTGTCGAGGCTTAGATAAAGAGATTGAGCTTAAGATCTTGCCGAAGATGTCAGATTTTTTAGACGGAAAATTATTCTATAAGTCCTTGCGCAATGTTGAGCCTGAAGATTTACTTGGACGCAAAGCTCATGACTTGGATATTGGCAAAATGAGCGCAATGTTAAAAAGTAAAACTATTTTAGTTACCGGGGCCGGTGGCTCAATAGGCTCAGAGTTATGTAAACAGATTGCAAAATTTGAACCTGAAGTATTGATTTTATTAGAACTGACTGAACTATTTCTTTACGAGCTAGAGATGTCATTGACTCAAAATTTTCCGCATCTTAAGTGCAAATATATAATTGGCGACGTAAGAAACGCAGACAAGCTAAGTTATATTTTAAAAACCCATAACCCGCAGGTGGTATTCCACTCGGCTGCATATAAACACGTACCGCTGATGGAACTTAATCCATTTGAAGCCATAAAAACAAATGTTTTAGGAACATACAATATAGCCAAGCTGTCTGCACAATTTGGTGTACAAAGATTTGTTTTAATCTCAACTGATAAGGCCATAAATCCAACAAATGTTATGGGAGCAACCAAAAGAATTGCGGAACTTATTTGCCAACATTTACAAAAAGACTCACCGACCAAATATATAATTGTTCGCTTTGGCAATGTTCTTGGCAGCAGTGGAAGCGTAATACCATTATTTAAAAAACAAATCGAAAAAGGCGGGCCTGTTACTGTCACCCATCCCGACATGCGACGCTATTTCATGTCAATTCCAGAGGCAACACAGCTGGTAATTCAAGCTGGATCACTTGGCAATGGTGGCGAAGTTATGCTTTTGGATATGGGCGAACCGATGAAAATATTTGATCTTGCAAAAGAGATGATTGAACTTGCCGGACTAAAACCAAATATTGATATTAATATTGAGTTTACAGGTCTAAGACCTGGGGAAAAACTTTTTGAAGAACTTTTTTATGATGGCGAAACTATGCTGCCAACAATTCATCCCATGGTTAAAATTGCTAAAATTTCCTCCTCGCAACCTCAATTTATGCAAAGATTGCAGGCCTTATTATCGTTACCAGAAGACACACCAGATCGTATTGTTAAAGAATCTATAAAATCTTTGGTTTCTGAATACAGTTTACATTTGGATTTAGTGGATAATGCCATCGGTTCTTAATACTTTAAAAACTGTAAGAAAAATTATTTTTAAATCAAAAAAGAAATTCTTGTTTTGTAGATAGTATTTTTCTAGCTCAACTTTTTGAGTGATTGAAATTTCATCCCTACCATTAATTTGGGCCCAACCAGTCAGTCCTGGGACAAGCCTGTCTACGCCGTGCAGGCATCTTAAAGCAATTAGATCTTCTTGATTGAATAAAGCGGGCCTGGGCCCAACAAAGCTCATATCACCTTTTAAAATTGAAAAAAGTTGGGGAATTTCATCCAAGCTAGTCCTTCTTAAAAAAGCACCTATCGGAGTTAAATGCTTTTTTCCATCTGATAGCAGATGAGTTGCAACTTGAGGGGTATCTAGATGCATGCTTCGAATCTTTGGCATTAAAAACAGCGTTGAGTTAATGCCAACACGTTTTGACCAAAATAAAAAAGGCCCTTGATCGTAAACTTTAAAATAAATGTAAATAATTAGAATTAAAGGAAAAAAAATCACCAATGTAAGCGCGGAAAAAACAATATCAAAAATTCTTTTAGATAGTAGGTATGCGTCCATATAATACTTATAATGTCCTATAGATTATCAACTAAACTTTGATTTGAATTTAATTCCACAATTGACAAAATTTTTGCATTGACCTTTTTTACATCAAATTTTTCAGCCACCAATTGCAAACTTCTTTTTCCCATGATTTCAATCTGTTCCGGATGCTCTAAAAAGTAAATCATTTTTTGAGCCAAGATTTTATGATCCTTAACAGGGACTAAAAAACCATTTTCACCATCAACAACAGTCTCGCGGCACCCAGCAGTATCTGTTGTGATAATTGGAAGACCGCAGACCATGGCCTCAAGCACAGAACGCGGAGTCCCTTCGCGGTATGAAGGCAACACCATAACATCGGCCTCCTTCAGGAAGGGCATAACATCATTAATACGGCCAACAAAATCTGCCAGACCTTGCTGCTTCCATAAATTCAGCTGTTCCTGGGTAAATGAGTTTGGATTTTTATCGGCCTCTCCAATGATTGTACAAAGAACATTCGGAAATTTAATTTTTACAATTTTTAAAGCCTCAATAAGTTCTAACAGCCCTTTGTCTTTAAGCAACCTGCCGACAAAAATAAAGCTTTGAAGTTTTTTTCTATAAACTTTTTCATATAATTTTCGATCTAAATTTATTCCCGATCCATTTATTAAAATGCCTTGGTTTTCACGGATCAAACCCAAATTTTTGAAGAGCTTAAGATCATCCGGATTTTGAAAAAAAACAGAATGATTACAACGTAAGGCTATCCGATAAAGAAAAGTAACTATTTTTATTAAAGCTCTTGCCTTGAACGACCTGTCCGTAAAGACATATCCTAAGCCCGTTATATTTGAATAAACCTTTGCCTTACTGGCCAGGCGAGCCACGATTGAAGCATATATAACTGGCTTTATAGTAAAATTGACGACCACATCTGGTTGCTCTTTCTTAAAAATTCTATATAAATCAAAAACTGTTTTTAAATCATGAATGGGGTGAATTCCGCTTCGATTTAAAAAAATTGGTAAAATATTTTCCTTAGACACTAGGGTGCCGTCTAGATCTATACCTGTTGGACAGACGATTTTTAATTCATGCCCTAATTGCTTTATGTCCTGCACAAGTTCGCTGCGAAAGTTAGTTATTGTGTATCTAGCATTTGCTATAAAAAGAACTTTTTTCATTTTGCCTTTTATCAATGATGCAGCTAGCATCTGCCACATGTGTGGGATTACAGGACATTATCATTCAAAAAAAGATTTTCAGATAAATCCATTGGAAGTCAACAATGCTGTTCAGCAACTTAAAAAACGGGGCCCTGATAGCCAAAGTGTTAGAATCCTTCCAGGGATAGGATTAGGCCACTCTAGGTTGCAAATAATCGATCTAAATGCGATCTCAAATCAGCCTATGAGCGATCAGTCGGGGCGTTACACGATCGTTTTTAATGGTGAAATCTTTAATTACAAAGATTTGCGTAAAGAGCTTAATATAAATTTTAAAACCCAGTCAGATACCGAGGTCTTATTGTATGCCTACATAAAATGGGGACCCGCCTGCCTTGAGCGGCTCAATGGTTTTTTTGCGTTTGTCGTCTACGATAATCAAGAACACAGTATTTTTGCCGCACTTGACCGATTCGGAATTAAACCATTTTTATATAGCCAGAATAAAGACTCATTCTATTTTGCCTCAGAACTAAAGGCATTGAGCTGTTTTCCCATTGATAAAAACATATCAACATCTGCAATAAATGCTTTTATGAACTTAACATATATTCCTGGCGAACAAAGTATTTTTATAAATACAAAGCGGCTTCTGCCTGGACATTTTCTATATTTAAATAAAGAAGATTTAAAAGTACAGGCCTATACTTCACTAGATACAGTTAAGCCATCAAAGATTTCTTTCAACGATTCTAAAGAAGTTCTAATGAATCTTGCACAATCAGCAACAAACTATTGGATTGAATCTGATGCGCCCTTGGGGGCCTTTCTAAGTGGCGGGATCGATTCCTCGATAGTAGTCGCCCTGGCTAGTCAAAAAATTTCAGATTTAAAAACATTTTCAGTAACCTTTCCAGATTCACCTTTTCATAATGAAGGTCCATTTGCGGCCTCTGTAGCAAAAAGGTATGGCACCGTTCATACAGAAATCCCCCTAACCACTGTGGACTTGTATTCTTGTGTCGATAAAGTCTTGAATTATTTAGATGAGCCCTTTGCTGACTCGTCCGCCATCCCGACTTTTGCTTTAAGTGAACAAGTTCGTAAACATGTAACTGTGGCACTATCAGGAGACGGCGCGGATGAGGTGTTCGGAGGATACGAAAAACACAAGGCTGAATTTTATGCCCAACAAATGCATATTTTTTCTGGGCTGGCCAAGGTCCTTGAACCGCTATCTTATCTTACTCCAGAGTCCCGCGACAGCTACCTGACTAATAAGCTGAGAAAGATCAACCGATTCACCCAGGGCTTGGCAATGAAAGAGTCTGATCGATATTTAAAGTGGTGCTCGTTTACCAATAAAGATTTGCTAAAAAATCTTTTACAAAATCAATGGCAAGATGATTCTTGGAAAGAATTTTTGCCGTTTGATAAAAACAGTGATTGGCAGGGAATAAATAAAACTCTTTATAAAGATACATTGATGGTGCTACCTAATGACATGTTAACAAAAGTAGATATGATGAGCATGGCCAATTCTATCGAAGTTAGACCGCTTTTATTAGACCATCGAATTGTTGATTTTGCTTTTTCATTGCCCAGTGACTACAAAGTTAATTTTAAAAACAAAAAGTATTTATTACTTGAAACTTTTAAACACTTGCTTCCTTCAGAGGTCTATAGCCGTCCGAAACATGGTTTTTCTATCGAACTAATGCCTTTTTTCCGTGGCTCTTTTTGGGAACAACTGAATGATATCTATTTGAGTGAACGTTTAATTAAAGAACAAAATATATTCGATTGGAAGACCGTAGAAAGCCTACTAAAAGAAATTAAAAGCGGATCGACCAAAGATCTTCAAGCCATAACTTGGTCACTGGTGACCTTTCAAAATTTCTGGTTAAAATATAAAGTTGGGAACTATTCAATATGAATGTTTTAATGATCAGTGGAGACACAGGGGTAATAAAAAACATTGATGGCCCTTTTAGCCTGACTTTATCTGAACTTAGCAAGAACTGGGAACAAATAGATATTCTATGCCCTGGAATGGCCGGTCACCAAAGAAACTTCAGGAATAATGTACGGCTGCTTGGGGTAAGAAAGTTTTTACTTGTATTTGATTTACTAAAACAACTAAGAACGAATCACTATGACCTAATTGTAACTCATGATTACGGATTGATGTTAAACGGGCTTAGTGTATTTTTCTTGAATTCGTTTTTTAAAATTCCACATATCACCGAGCTACATCATATTGAAGGATACCCTATTGCAGTTTCCTTGAAAGAAAGATTTTACGCTACGTGGGGGAAGATTTATGTTTACTTTATCGCTAAACATTTTAACGCCATTCGAGTAGACAATTGGGGAGCCATCGTTTCATTGTTAAAACGCCTTGGCTTAAATGAATCTAAGCTTATATATCTTCCTCCAATTTATTTAGAATTGGAAAAGTTTAGACCTCTTAATATTGAAAAAAAATATGATATTATTTTTGTAGGAAGATTTGTAGAGAATAAAGGAATTTTTATTTTACTTAAATCCATTCTACTACTTAAACAACAAAATATCTTATTAAAAACCTGCCTTAAGGGCCGGGGCCCCCTTACTCATTCAATTCTCCAATTTATCAAAGATAATAATCTTGCTGATTTAGTACAAATTAACCAAAATAATTTAAATGAAAAAGAGTTGATCGAGTTTTATAATCAAGGAAAAGTTTTGGTCTGCGCCTCTACTGTAGAAGGTGGACCCAGAGTGACCTTTGAGGCCATGGCTTGTGATGTGCCAGTAATTACAACCGGATGTGGTTTAATGCCTGAATGTATAAAAAATGGCGAAAATGGATTTATTTTTGATGGCACAGCCCAAGATCTAGCAGATAAACTTAAAGAAATTTTTTTAGATCTAAATTTATACAAAAAAATTCAAGTTCATAGTCGCAATTCTGTTTTAAAGTATGATTATAAAATCACCCTAGAAGCCTATGCCACCAGCTATAGAAAGCGGATCGGAAAGTAAGGTAAATTTAGGGAATTATTTATTGCAATTGGTATAATGTTGAAACGATTTTTTTTGCGGCTTTGCCATCGCCATAAAAAAATCTATCGAAATCTATTTTCTTATTTTGCATACTTTCAAATGCAAAAATTATATCCTTACTATTTGTTCCGGCCAATATATTGCAGCCAGCATCAACCAGTTCAGTCCACTCGGTTTGATCACGCAAGGTTACACAGGGCTTTTTAAAGAAATAAGCCTCTTTTTGTAGACCACCGCTATCGGTTAGAACTATTGAGCAGGCATTAAGCAATGCCAACATTTCCAGATAGCCTACAGGCTCAATTAGGATAAAAGGTCTGAGGTTAATATCTGGGCAATTTTGCAGTAGACCTTTTGTTCTAGGATGTAACGGCATTACAATATCAACTTGTTTTGCGATGGATTCTAGCCCTAGAAGGATTTCTTTTAGCCTATCGGGGTTATCTGTATTTTCTGCCCTGTGAATTGTGCAGAGTGCAAAATTTTTCTTTGTTAGCGCTTCTTTGAGGCCCATTGGAAACGTCATTTTTTCCATATAATAAAGCGCGCTGTCGTACATGATATCACCGGTTTCGACTATACTCACTGGTCGATGTTCAAATCCTTCTTTAACTAAATTTTCTATTGCAACCACAGTTGGACAAAAAAGAATTTTAGAAATCTGGTCTGTTAAAATGCGATTGATCTCTTCTGGCATTTTCATGTCAAAACTACGCAAGCCAGATTCTACATGCGCCACTGGTATATGCAGCTTAGCTGCCGCCAAGGCACCCGCCAAAGTTGAATTTGTATCGCCATAAACCAAAACCCAATCTGGTTTTTCTTCCAATAGAATTTGCTCTAATTTTTCTAGCATTCTACCGGTCATAGAGCCGTGGGTAAGACTATGAATTCCAAGATTATATTTGGGCTTAGGAATGTCCATTTCTTGGAAAAAAATTTCTGACATTTTTGGGTCGAAATGCTGCCCCGTATGCACAATCACTTCTTCTATACCAGGGTGCAGTGCCAATTCACGACTTAAAGCTGAAGCTTTTATAAACTGGGGCCTTGCTCCCAAAATGGTAACTATTTTCATAACTTTTACCCTTAAAAAATAATTCTCCTTCAAGTTTTTAAATAAGACAAGAAAAGACCGATTTTGCCTGTCTACGACTGCCTAAAGTACAAGCATTTAAAAATATGATTTCACAAGTAAGGTAGATGTATGTTTTATTTCTAGGCAAAGTTCGTATTTAGGGTCAAGGTACATCGCTAGAGGTTTTATGAGTAAAGTTTTGGTTACTGGAGCAGCTGGCTTTATTGCTAGCCAAGTTTGCGAAAAGCTACTTCAAGAGGGTTTAGAAGTGGTCGGCATAGATAATATCAACGACTACTATGATATTCGACTAAAAAATTATCGGCTAGAAAAACTAAATAAGTTTAAAAATTTTCAGTTTCATAAGCTAGATATTGAAGACCTGGCTGGTGTTAAAGTTCTTTTTGAAAAAAATAAATTTAAGACAGTTTACAATCTCGCTGCTCGAGCTGGAGTAAGAGGTAGTGTTGAAAATCCTTTTATTTATGTTTCAACAAACACAATGGGTTCATTGAACCTTTTGGACCAAATAAAATCTGGCGGAGTAAAGTATGTTTTGGCATCTACGTCCTCTTTATATGCCGGCCAAAAACTGCCTTTTCGTGAAGATCTTCCTGTAAACTCGCCTATTTCGCCTTATGCTGCCTCTAAAAAAGGGGCAGAAATGATGGCCTATTCCTATCATTTTCTTTATGGAATTGATGTAAGTGTAGTTCGATATTTTACCGTCTATGGACCTGCTGGGCGTCCCGACATGAGTATATTTCGATTTATTCAATGGATTGATAAGGGTGAAAAAATGGAAATTTTGGGTGATGGGGCCCAGTCTAGAGATTTCACTTATGTTTCTGATATTGCGGCAGGAACAATCAAAGCGGCTAAAAATGTTGGCTATGAAGTTATAAATTTAGGCGGCGGTAAAAAACCCATCAGCATCAATGACGTGATTAAAAAGATTGAAGAAGCTCTGGGCAAAAAGGCAACTATGGACAATCACGCTTTCCACAAGGCCGATTTAAAAGAGACCTGGGCTGATATTGATAAAGCTAAAAAATTAATTGATTGGGAGCCCGTCGTATCTTTTGAAGAGGGAATTGCAAAAACTATAGATTGGTACAAAAACAATCTAGAAATGGCTCGAAATATAAAATTATGAGTTTGAAGCAAAGCGCTATAATTTGTTTTTTATTTATATGTCTTTCGGTCGTATTTTACGCTTGGCGATATAATTTTAATTTTTCCGCGTTTGTCGCCGCCCCTAAGCACCTATACGATTGTGTCCCCGAAAAGTTTAAATACATAGACCATTTTCAAAGTGGTGGATCCGATGGCGGTTATAATTATCTAGTTGCCCAGGACCCTTTGCATCTTAGAAATGACGAAGCCCCAAAGTGTTTTTATGAATCTGTTGCTTATACTTACGAAAGATTTTTATACCACTTTTTTTCATGGGCTATCGTATTTGGGCATATAGATTTTTTACAATACGGTATGGTTCTGATAAATATTTTCGCTATATTCTTGATCTGCTATTTTAATTACAAAATCAGCATTCTGTTTGGATTTAGCAATTTAACATTAGTAGCAATGACACTACTGCCAGGCATTTGGCAACCATTAAGGTTTAGCACAGTGGATCTACTGTGGATGAGTATGATCCTGGGATCAATTTACTTCTATGAGATTAAGAAACCCCTTGGCTTGACGATATTTTTGAGTATGGCAATGCTTAGTAGAAACTTAAGCATTGCATTTATTTTAGTTTTTTTTATCGATCAAGTGTTGAGTATTAAAAAAATTAAACCAAGTTTTAAAATGGTGGCATCCCTTATTTTTCCACTTATTTTTTACTACGGTTTTTTTAAAAAATGGCAAACGCTTCACACGCCAACTACCTCTGTTATTTTCAATGGTGAGGACTACTTTACTTGGCCACTTTCGACATTTTTAAATCAAGCAAGTATTCTTTTGATAAACCATAACTGGTCAAGCTTATTGCTTGCATCCATAGGTTTCATTTTTTTCTTAAGTATGCTTTCAATTGCCATCTTTATTATATTCAAAAAAAAACGCCTTTATTACGAGGCCGTTGTCGTGTGCGGATTTACCGCAATGATTTTTTGCTTAAATAACGTCGCGTGGGGCAATTCCCTTATTCAAATAAGTCGAGTACTTTTGCCTTGCTTTACTTGCTTCTTATTGCTTGTCAACAAAACATACCCCAGACACTTAAAGACGACGGCCATTTGCTTTTTATTTTTAAGTTTATTTGGTTTGTTATGGTTTGTTTGTAGCAGTAAGCAGATTTTGGTTTCTTCACTGCAGCAATAATTTATTTTTATTGCTTACTCAAATTAGGTTTCTATTGCAAAAGTCATGTTTTAATTAGTAGGGTAGATTATTCTTGTTCATTTTTTTACATAATTTCTAATGGTTTAGGTGACTCATGAAAAAAACAAAAATACTAATTACTGGTGTTGCTGGAATGATAGGTTCGCACTTTTTAGACAAGCTGATAGCTGAAGGCACCTACGAAGTTATTGGTATAGACAATTTGAAAATTGGCAACCTTGCCAATATATCTACACATTTAGAAAAAGAAAATTTTAAATTTTATAAGTTAGATATTTTAGACTATGAAAGTTTAAAGATTATAAGCAAAGATATAAATATTATTGTCCACTTAGCTGCAGAAAAAAAAATCAGCGAATCACAAAGTAGTTCGATCACTTTAGAAGTAAATACCCAAGGGACAAAGAATATTTTTGAGGTAGCCAAAATGTGGGGCTGTAAAGTAGTCTATGCATCGACATCAGACGTATACGGGATGTCACCAGACTTGCCACTAAGAGAAGATGGCGATTTGGTCTTAGGACCTAGTCTCATAAGAAGATGGAGCTATGCCGTTTCCAAACTTTATGGCGAACAATTGGCTTTTGCTTACTACTATGACCACAAGGTGCCGGTGGTTATTCTAAGATACTTCGGCGCATTCAGCCCCAGAGCAAGCTTAGCCTGGAGTGGCGGGCATGTGCCTATTTTCATCAACTCAATTTTAAAT
>JBMOJS010000034.1:0-18270 GCA_049315665.1 Pseudobdellovibrionaceae bacterium
AGATGATTCGGTCCGGGTAGAGCTTACTTTCACTGCGGAAGAGATGACTTGGATCAAGACTGCCCAAGATCTTTTGTCCAACAGCACCGGTGGGGGATTGAAAGAAACCTTGGTGCATTTGGCAAAGACCTTGGTGAGTAAAGAACAGCAGGCGCAAAGTAAAGCGCAGATAAAAACTCAAACCTCAGAAAAATCAGAAAGTGAGGACTCGCAAAATTTAAATCCACCAAAATCTGCTGTGCCATCATTAACGACCCGAAGGCAAGTTTTTCAGCGTGATCAATGCTGTCAGTATCAGGATCCCAAAACGGGAGTTCAATGTGGAAGTAGAAAGTTTTTAAGCGTGGATCACATTCAGCCGCAGTTTGCCGGCGGGAATCACGACCCAGAAAACTTAAGAATTTATTGTCGAAATCACAATAGCTATCGCTACCAAACTGAGAATGAGGTTAGGGCCGTATAAGCAACTTCCATAAAATCCACTGGTCTAATAAAAAGCGAACTGGCGTTTTATGGGATCTTTGTGATGCCAAGTATCGATTTTAATTAGGAAGAACTCTAAGCAAATTATTGAATTAATTCAGCTGCACTCGCATTTATCGTATAAAGAATTTTTAAAATCAACTATTTGCGGCACTTTGTACAAGAAATATACATTTTTTAAAAAATAGCTTGGATTGTAAATTTGATGAATTGTCTATTGTATTTAGGTGTTTAGGTTGGCATAGCTTTAGCTAAGAGATTTAACTGAGAATTGTTCTTGCTGAATAAAGGGAAATTAATCCCACATTATTTGGGGCAGTTTTTTTAAACTATATAAGGAGTTTTTATGAAAAAAATGTTAGTAATATGTGTTTTATTTTTGGCCACGCTATCATCCAATGCTTTTGCTGATTTTCAATTAAGTAAAAAAGATGTAGATACTTTGATTAATTCTGATTCTGTTAGGGAAAAAGCTTTAATTGAAGAAGCGAAGAATGAAAGTCTTGATGATAAAAATAATAAAATGGTAGCGATTATGAATACAATTTTTGAATCTGAAGATGTTCAATCCGTATTGAAGCAGGAAAATGGCAAACTAGTCGGCATTAACTTCACTAAGGCTGATCTTGATTATTTGGAATATAAAGTGTCTTATACGCCATTTTATTTTCGATATGATATCTGTCATTTTAACGTGTCTATTGGTAGGGGAAACAAAAAAGTTGTTTCGTATTCTGCGCCAAAGTGTGAGCAAGTCAAATAAGTCGGTTCTGTAATTATAAATTATTTCTAAAGCGCGGAGATTTAAAAGCTTCGCTCTTTTTGTTCGCTTCTTGATCATTTTCTTATGCAAGTGGATGTAAATGAGAAATTCTATGGATTATAGGTCGGTATTAATAAACGTCGACATGAAATGGCTGCGATGTTGATTAATCAAAAAAATAATTGGCCACAAACCATCCCAGACTTCTAAATCGTCTGGCAGACTTCAAACTGAATATCCAAATTATATCCATCCAAAATACGATCCACTAAAGTTTTGAAATGATCTGAACTGTCGGTGGTGAATACGCGCAGGCGGGTCTTGTCGCCACCAGCAACAGCCCCACCATCGCCAGCGCTTCCGCCGTGGTTAGTCCGTTCAATACGGCCACTGTCAAATTCTTGCTGCAGGATTTCGGCAATGGCGCGGCCAGAATCCACCAATTCAATGGCTGATCCGGTAACCCTAGCAATGGAATTTTTTAGCAAAGGATAATGGGTGCAACCTAAAATCAAAGTATCGATCTGGGCTTGCAGCAAGGGCTGTAAGTAGCGAAAAGCAATCAAGTTAGTGATGGGATCTTGATCCCATCCTTCTTCAGCCAACGGTACAAATAAAGGGCAGGGCTGTTGAAAAACCTCCACCGCAGGGTTTTTCAATTTCAAGGCTTTCACATAGGCTTGGCTATTTACGGTGGCCCTTGTTCCCAAAACCCCCACACGCAAGGTTTGGGTTTTTTTCAAAGCTTGGGCCGCGCCAGGTTCAATCACTCGATAAATCGGCAACCCCTGCCATTCATCTTCACTGATCTGGGTTGAAGCCGAATTGCAGGCCACAATAATGGCCTTGACGTTTTGCCCGGCTAAAAAACGAATATTTTGTTCCGAGTATTTACGAATGGTCGATGGCGACTTAGTGCCGTAAGGCAATCGCGCCGTATCACCCAGATAAATAAAATCTTCATTAGGAAAAGACTCAATCAATTCACGCAATACGGTTAGGCCCCCAAGGCCTGAATCAAAAACACCAATGGGCTTCATACAACTCCATGCGCACGGCTTTCCGTGGTTCCGTGGGCAGACATTTCTATAAAAAAAGCTTTGTAGGGGATTTCATCAATGCTTGTCGCATTGACGTAACTCATGCCACTGCGGACTCCGCCGGTCAGTTCAGAAATCACATCTTTCACGTGGCCTTTGATGTTAACAAAAGTGGATTCTCCTTCAGGAGCCATACCCGAAGGCACACCACCTCGCCAAGATTCTTGGGCGGATTTAGAAGCCATGCCCCGATACTGTTTGCGACCATGTTTGATTTCTCCCGGAGTTTCAATGGTGCCCGCCAACATACTTCCCAGCATGACGGTGTTGGCCCCAGCGGCAAAGGCTTTAAAAATATCCCCAGAATAACGAATGCCACCATCTGCGATCACTGGCACCGCAAAACGTCGAGCTTCTTCAGCACAAAGGGCGATGGCCGTCAGTTGTGGCACGCCACAACCAGTGATGATTCTTGTCGTGCACATGGATCCAGGGCCAATACCCACCTTGATGGCGTCGGCCCCTGCAGAAATCAATTCGGCGGTGGCTTGCGGGGTGGCCACATTGCCTGCCAAAATCTGCACGGTGGGAAATTGTTTTTTGCACCATTCGATCATTTCTAACATTTGCACAGAGTGACCATGTGCAATATCTAAAGTTAAAATATTTACTCCGGCAGCCACTAAGGCTTTGGCCCGGTCGCGGCCCTCTTCGCCCACTCCGGTGCTGGCGGCGACTATGTGGTGACCTAAAGATCTCAGTTCTTGCACCTGGCGGGATTGTTCTTCGCTGGGCATAAAGCGATGCAAGATCCCTAAGGCGCCCAAGTCGTGCATGGCTTTAGCCATCTCAATTTCAGTCACGGTATCCATATTGGCTGATAAAATGGGAGTTTCTATAAAAAAATTTTTGGTCAATGGTGAACGCAAGGAAGGGTCTTTGCGCGAACGCACATCTGATTTAGCAGGAACGATAAGCACATCATCAAAAGTCAGTCCACGGCCTCGAGTTTTAATTTCGTGGTGTTGAAATAGCAAACTCATGTCCGTCCCCTTTCTTTTGTAATTTTTCAAAAACCATATATATGAATTGGGCGCACAATAAATGAAGATAGGTGTCTACGGCACTTAAAATAAGACTTTGCAGCGGAGTTTCAAAAAGATTTCTTTGCTCATCAAAGGTAATTGTTAAAAAAAGTGGCAAAAAGAAATTAAAAACTACAAATATGGCTAAAAAAGTCTTCCAACGCTGTCCAACATAAGTGGTCGAGGCCTTTTGCGCATCCAGCTGGCCCGCCTGGTAGGGAGCCGAAAAAACAACCACATAGGGCACCAGCAGCAATTGAAAAAAACGAATCAATCCCGGTAAAATAAAAAACAAAGCCCAAAAAAGACTTTTACCCCAGCTGCGTAAAGTTTCGCGAAACAACAAAGAAGTATGATTTTTAATAAAATGTATAAGTGCAATATGTTTACTCAAACCCCAAAGGGTGATCAGACTCAGTAGCAAGGGAAACACCAATTGTCCCAATAGCAAAAGCCCACCATACAACCATAAGATGGCATTTGAAGATAATGGCTCGGTGGATCGCAAAAGATTTTCTAGTTTATCACTAAAAAACAAATCCCATTGGTTCGAAATCACCACCCAGGGCATTAAAATTAAAAATGTTTTTTTAAGTAAGCGTCCATTTTGTAAAAAAAAATTCATCGAGGGAATTTAAGTCTGTGGGCCATGGACCGTCAAACCCAAACTTGGCGCGTAACATAAGATTTTGTTTTTGCTAAAATTGCAGACTGTAAGATCGGCTCTAGCAATTAGTCCGTGTGTTTATTCGCAGTTAAACCAATTTCTTGCAGCGATGGAATTAAAAGAGTGTAATAAACAAAGTAACAACTAAAAAGGGGCACAGCTTTGGAATCATTCAACAATATCTACGGATTTTTTGTCGAAAACTACACCGCCGCGGGCGTGGTTTTATCAGTTTTACTTTTGCTATTTTTAGGTTTTTTCACGGCTCCTTTATTTCTTTGGACCGTGGGCGGAGCTTTCATTCTAACGGTTTTTGCCGCGCCCCTAGAGGCCTTCATTGCTTACGCTGTGATCGCAGCCGTTTTTAATATCCCCGCAATACGTGCGCAAGTGGTTTCTAAAGCTGTGATGGCTTTATTTAAAAAACTGCAGATCATTCCTAAAATCTCTGAAACCGAAAGAACAGCTTTAGAAGCCGGGGTGGTGTGGATAGAAAAAGATTTATTTTCTGGCAAACCTGATTTTTCTAAAATCCTGACAGAAAGCTATCCCGATTTAACTGCCGAAGAAAAAGCTTTTATGGATGGCCCTGTGGAACAACTTTGTAAATCCATCGATGCCTGGAAGATCACTAAAGAAAGACATATTCCCGAGCCTGTGTGGGAATACATTAAAAAAGAAAAATTTTTAGGAATGATCATTCCTAAAGAGTACGGTGGTTTGGGTTTTTCAGCTTTATGCCACTCGGAAGTGATTATGAAGCTGTCTTCACGGTCTTTGCCAGTAGCCATCACGGTGATGGTGCCTAACTCTTTAGGTCCTGCAGAACTGCTTGTTCACTACGGAACCACAGAACAAAAAAATTATCTTTTGCCAAGACTGGCTCGCGGTGAAGAAATTCCCTGCTTTGGTTTGACCGAGCCTTTGGCTGGCAGCGATGCGGGCTCTATCACTTCCAGTGGTGTGGTGTTCAAGGGAACTGATGGCAAATTGTATATTAAATTGAATTGGAACAAACGTTGGATCACTTTGGCTGCAATTTCTACTGTAGTTGGGTTGGCTTTTCGCTTGCGTGACCCAGAAAATTTATTGGGGCATGGCGAAGACGTAGGAATCACTTGTGCATTAATTCCAGCCAATACACCCGGGGTTGTTTTAGGTCGCCGTCATGATCCATTGGGCGTGGCATTTTATAATTGTCCTACCCAAGGCAAAGATGTGGTTGTTTCTATAGACACTGTTGTTGGTGGTGCAGCCGGGGCTGGCAAGGGCTGGTCAATGCTTATGGATTGTTTGGCAGCAGGACGTGGAATCAGCTTGCCGGCACAATCCACCGGTGGAGCTAAATTGATTTCCAGAGTGGTATCAGCCCATGGTTTAGTGCGTAAACAATTTGGTGTTAGTATTGGTCGCTTTGAAGGTGTTGAAGAGCCCATTGCTAAAATTGCCGCGGCCACTTATGCCTTAGAAGCCATGCGCAGATTTACTTTAGGCGCTTTGGACAAAGGCATTAAACCGCCAGTGGTGACAGCGTTGCAAAAATATTATTCTACAGAATTAGGCCGTAATGCCGTGACCCACGCCATGGATGTGATGGGTGGGGCCGGAATTTCTTTGGGGCCTAGAAACCTATTGGCTGAAATTTATATTGCAACACCTATTGGTATTACGGTTGAAGGGGCCAACATCATGACCCGTACTTTGATTGTATTTGGCCAAGGGGCTTTGCGGGCGCATCCATTTGCCTATGCTGAGGTTAAATCTTTAGAGGCCAATGATGTGCCGGGTTTTGATAAAGCTTTTTGGGGACATATTGGTCATATTGTACGCAATACTTGCCGCTCGATTTTATTGTCGATGACAAGAGGATATTTGGCCAGTGCTCCATCTGAAGCCCACCCTGAATTACGCTTTTATTTTCGCCGCTTAAGTTGGGCTTCGGCTTCTTTTGCAATTTTGGCCGATATTGCCATGGGAAGCCTTGGCGGGCAGTTGAAATTGAAAGAAAAAATCACTGGGCGTTTTGCTGATATTTTGGCCAATATGTACATTTGCAGCAGCATCTTAAGACGTTTCGAGGCCGAAGGCCGACAAGAAGAAGATCTTCCATTGGTGCATTACAATTTAAGATTTTATTTGGCAGAAACGCAAAAATCTTTTGATGGCTTGTTTGATAATTTAAAAATCCCTGGATTGCGCTGGTTGTTTAAAGATGTACTTGGCGCTTGGTCGCGCATCAATTCCATTGGCAGTCAGGCCACCGATGGTTGGAGCCATTTGATCGCTGATCGGTTATTGGCCGGCGGTAGTTTTCGTGATCGCTTGACCCAGGGAATTCATATTCCCACCGATCGCAATCAGCAGTTGGGTCGTTTAGAGTATGCCTTCAAAGTGGTGCATCAGGCTGATGCGGCCGAGAAAAAAATCCGCAAAGCTGTTAAGGACGGAGTATTGCCTAAGAAAAAAGTTCATCTTTTGTGGGACGAAGCTCAAAGCAAAGCTGTGATTTCAGCAGAAGAGTTTCGTTTGCTGCAAGAAGCCGATGCGGTTCGCTTTGATGCCATTTTGGTGGACGATTTTACTGAAGCTGAATATCTAAGCAATAAAGCTTAAAAACTGCGGACGCTGATCAATGATAGAAAGCTCATTAGAATTCAATGTGAAAATCAAAGGTTCTAAACCCTGCAAGATGGCTTGCAGGGTTTTTGAAAATCAACAAGCATCTACGGATGGCCAAACTTGGTTTTTTCAGCATGGGGGAGCCCATAATTCAAACTGTTTTGATCGTTTGATTGCACAAATCTTTGCCCATGTAAAGTCAGGACATGAAGTGCGTCGGATCATTTGCGGCGATCTGCCGGGGCGCAATGGCAGTGGATTGGCTGAGGGGCTTAAGCTAGGTCAGCACACTTTGTCTGACTTTGCCGACTCTGTGGACCAGGTGCTGTTGGCCGTGGCAAAAAAATATCAAAAATTGGATGTGGTTTTAGGCCACAGCATGGGTGGATTGATTCTGCAAATTTTGGCCGATCGCTGTAAGCGCAGAAAAACATCTTTCAGCTTCACTTATTCTACAAAAAAAATTCTACTGTTGGCACCGGTTTTACCCAAAGAACTGCCTTGGAAGTATCGCACCCAGCATAAGTATTTTACATTTGCGATGAGCAGCTTAAGATGGAACCCTAAGTTAGGTTGGCATTTTAATTTTTTACACAAAAATTGGAAGCTTTATTTTTGTAGTGACCGAAAAGGGCAATACAGTCCTCAGATAGACTTAATTCCAATGGCTGAACAAGAATCTTATTATAATAGAGATTCTATGAGGGCTTTGTTTGCTACGGTTAATTTTCCACCTTTTTGGCAGCCTGCTGTTCAACGAAATTCTTTTGTTGAAGATGATTTGTACTTTTTATCTTTTGAGCAAGACACTTTTACTTGGCCTGAAGAAAGTCAGGGTTTATACAAGTATTTAACAGCCGATGAAAATATGAAGCATTACAAATTGTTAGTGGGCCCAGAAGTAAGTCACAATGCCTTTCTTTGTCTGTCTGAACAAGTTGCCCATGAAATCTATTTATTGTTGAATAATTAAGGGTTTGTGGGTATACCACGGACTTATGAAAATACACTCGCTGTGTGCTTGTCCTCCCCAAAAATCAGATTTGCATGAATCAGTGCATGTGTCCGTACATAATCATTTAGTATCTGAAACCAAGACCAGCAGCAGTTGGCACGATGATATTTGGGATCGTTTGGGTATTTTAGTGTCTGGCTTGTGTGCGATTCATTGTTTGATCACCCCCTTTGTTATTTTCTCAATGCCTTTTTTATATATGTGGTTGCATCACCCCTTGTTTCACTTAGCAGTGGCGATTTTTGTTGGACCCTTGGCTGTTTATGCTTTTACCAGTGGCTATAAAATACATAAAAATAAAACGATATTGCGTCTAGCGAGTGTGGGCTTAGGGATTATTTTATTGGGTGTGTTTTTACCGCACACTTGGACTCATCGTGTGGGCCATGATATTTTAACTATTGCGGGAAGTTTTTTACTGATAATAGCCCACTATCTGAATTACCGGCAAATAAAAAATCGCTGTCTATCAACTCATCCTGGTCAATAACTCGTCCTAAACAAAAACTATTTTTCCCATAGATGTTTGGCGCAAAGCCCCTGTGGTTTGCGGTAGATTGGATGGAATGTTCCATATTCGATAAGCTGCCAGTAAAGCGAAGGCCGCGCCTTCAATGGCCTCTGTCGGCCATCCTAGTTGCTCACAGGTGGTTATGGCAATGCCTGGCAAATGTTGTTGAATGCGCGACAATAAAAATGCATTCTTAGATCCGCCTCCGCAAAACACAATGCGCTGGATTTTATGCTGTGCAAACTGTTGGTAAGATCTGGCAATGCTCACGGCGGTCAATTCTGTTAAAGTGGCCAATTGATCCTGGAGGGATAGTTTATCGTCCCTTTTGGGCGAAGATGATTTTTTTTTGCCACCTAAAAATAGATCAAAAAAAACTTCGCCAAACTCTTCGCGGCCACAACTTTTAGGATGTTTTTTTTTAAAGTAAGGGTGTTTCAGCATTTTTTTAAGCAAGATCTGATCAACATGGCCTAGGCTTGCTTGTTGCCCGTTTTTATCAAAATGAATTTTGCCCTGGCTGTGCCTTTGAATGCACAAATCCAACAGCATGTTTGCCGGTCCAGTATCAAAGGCCGCAATCACTTTTCCAGATTTGATGATCGATAGATTGCTGATACCGCCAAGATTATGCACAGCCAGGCTGTTGTTTTTGTTGGCCGCAGTAGCAAAAGCCAACTGATGAAAAAGAGTGGCGATGGGGGCCCCTTGCCCGCCTAGGGCCATATCTGCCGTGCGAAAATCAGCCACCACAGGAACTTTGGCGACAGCGGCCAAATAGCTGGCCTCACCAATTTGCAAAGTGGCCTGAGGCTTTTTAAGTCCTTGATGAAAAACAGTCTGGCCGTGCAGACCAATCAATTGCACTTGTTTTTTGAATTTCAACTTTTGGAAGCAGGCTGCATAAAAACGACCCAGTCCGTGATGCAGCAACGCCAGCTCATTCACTCGCAGTTGGTGTTGAGTCGCCTTCAATAAGTTCAATCGCAAATTTTTAGGAAATAAAAAAGACTGGTGTTTTAAAAAACGAACATGGGGCTTGGCTTTATAGACTTGAGTTAAAGTAAAATCCACACCATCCAAGCTGGTCCCATTCATAATTCCTAAAACTTTAATTTTGTTAGATAGGTGAGTGTTATTCATAGGGCTTTTCCTCATTAAATCGGATTAGCGCAGCTTCTTTTTGAATGCGTTCACCAAGCCCCAGTTTTTGGCATAGCCTTCGATATCTTCAGTTTTAACCATAATGTAAACGCCTTTTTCATCCATGATTTTTTCTGTCAGATATTTTTTTTCGATCAGGGGGTTGACGTCATCTGATTTTATCAGCGTGCCAATTTCTTTCATAGAGTCGTTTTGTATATCATACAAATTCAGTTTGCGTAGGCCTTTGACATTGGGTTCAAGCTTTTTGGCAAAGTGCAAAACGGCATTCAGCACCACGACTTCATTCTCTGGCAATAAGGCAAGGCGATCTTTTTCTTGCTTAAACAACCAATCATTGTACCAGTCGACAAAAGCAAATAATTCGCTGGGTTTTAAATTGGTGATTTTTTGACTGCCATTGCCGGTATCTTCTTGCTTTAAAAACTCTAGCTCCGTCAGGGCCATCATGATGGATTACATCTTGTTGGTGGCTTCTTGAAAAATTTGAATGGTGTAATTGCGAATCAGATCAGAGCTAAAAGACACTTGCCCCTGTTCATTGCTTTTGCCGTAGCGGTGCCCCACTAGATTGATGATTGAAATGTCTTTATTGATGACATGGGCAGGAAAGCGTTCTTCTTCTTGAACCGGGGTTTCTAAAATTTTTATTTTTTTATTGGCCTCGCGCAGATTTTCATTCAAGTTTTTTAATACAGCTTTCACCCACACGGGCAACTGATCCATTTGCGAGGTCAAACTGTCATAGGGAAGCGCAATCACTTCGGACTCTTTCAATGCTTTGACATTGGCACTGCGAGGTTTGCGATCAAATAAAGCCATTTCGCCCAACATGGCTCCAGGGCCCAGTTCAGCCAAAATAACTTCTGAATTTCCTTTGGTCTTGGTTATTGCTAAGGCCCCTGTTTTTAATATGTACATCGCATCAGGGGCGTCCCCTTCGCGAAACAAATAAGTATCTTTAGTGACTTTTTTACCTTCTGCCATATGAATAAATTATAAAGATTTTGCAGCAACAAGCAATAGACCTTAGATCATAATATCCATTCTTCTTTTAAGGTCTAGCTGGCTAAAAAACAGTTCAAGTCTAGACCTCAATAATCTTCACATGCGAGGCTGCAGTGATATGTCCTTCGGTGGCGGCGAAGATCTGCTCCACCGTTAAGTCCTTAGGCCTTTCCACCAATAAAAATCCTTCAGGTGTAATTTCAAAAACCCCATAATCACTGACAACCTTATGTACGCAGCGCAGTCCGGTTAAAGGCAAAGTGCATTTTTTGCGCAGCTTGGGGCTGCCATCCTTATCCGTGTGTTGCATAGCCACGATGACTTTTTTGGCGCCGGCCACCAAGTCCATGGCGCCCCCCATGCCTTTGATCAGTTTACCGGGGATCATCCAGTTGGCGATACTGCCATCTTGATCCACCTCCATGGCTCCCAAAATTGTTAAATCCACATGACCGCCACGAATCATGGCAAAGCTGTCACTGCTAGAAAAAAAACTCGCCCCAGGAACGCTGGTGATGGTTTGTTTTCCGGCATTGATCAAATCCGCATCCACGGAGGAGTCTTTGGGAAAGGGCCCCAAACCCAACAAGCCATTTTCACTTTGTAACATAACTGTTTTTTGTGGCGGAATACAATTGGCCACCAAAGTGGGGATACCAATCCCTAAGTTGACCACAAAACCATCTTCCACTTCTTGCGCCATTCTTTGGGCGATCTGTTCACGACTTAATGGCATAACTCTGTCCAATCATGGTGTTACCGTACGTTGTTCAATTCTTTTTTCATAATTTCGTCCTTGAAAAATTCTTTGCACATAGGCACCGGGGGTATGAATCTGATCAGGATCCAACTGACCGATTTCCACCAGCTCTTCCACCTCGGCAATGGTGATTTTTCCCGCGGTGGCGGCCATGGGATTAAAATTTCTAGCGGTTTTACGATAAATCAAATTGCCAAATTTATCGCCCTTCCAGGCTTTGACCAAGGCGTAATCGCCCACGATGCCTTTTTCTAAAATATAATCGCGGCCATTGAAGTTTTTCACTTCTTTGCCTTCGGCCACCAAAGTTCCTACTCCCGTGGGCGTGTAAAATCCTGGAATGCCGGCGCCACCGGCGCGAATTCTTTCGGCCAAGGTGCCTTGGGGGCAAAATTCCAATTCCAGTTCTTTAGACAAATATTGTTTAGCAAAGGTGGCGTTTTCGCCCACATAAGACGAAATCATTTTTTTGATTTGATGGGTGTGCAGCAATAAACCCAAACCAAAATCATCCACCCCCGCATTATTAGAAACACAGGTCAAGTTTTTGACCTGTAAGGTTTTTAAAGCGGCAATGCAATTTTCTGGAATACCACAAAGCCCAAAACCACCGACAACCAAGGTCACGCCATCTTTGATGTCGTGTAAAGCGGACAAAGCATCCGCATAAACTTTTGTAAAAGCCATATCACACTTTCTCGATAATCAATGCCACGGCTTCACCGCCACCAATGCACAAAGTGGCCAGGCCGTAGCGTTTATTGTGCAGGTGCAGTGCATGCACTAAGGTCGTTAAAATTCGCGCTCCAGAAGCTCCAATGGGATGTCCAATGGCCACGGCTCCGCCATGCACATTCACCCTTTCGGCCGGAATTTCTAATTCTTTCATAGCCAGCATGGTGACGTTGGCAAAGGCCTCATTGATTTCCCACAAATCAATATCTGAAACCTTCAACTGGGCCTGCTGCAGGGCTTTCCGGATCGCACCCACGGGGGCTGTGGTGAAGTAGGTTGGGTCATGGGCATTCACTGATTGAGTGACGATTTTAGCCAAGGGTTTGATATTTCTTTTTTGTGCGGTAGAGGCCGACATCAACACCAAGGCCGCAGCGCCATCATTCAGTTTCGATGCATTGGCGGCGGTGATGGTGCCGTCTTTTTCAAAAGCCGGTTTTAGACCTGGGATTTTATCAAAATTGGTATTGAAAGGATCTTCATCTTTATCTACAACCACTGGGCCCTTTTTACTTTCAATAGTCACCGGCGAGATTTCTTTTGTAAATACTCCATTGTTTATTGCAGCTTGGGCTTTTTTATAAGATTGAATGGCAAATTCATCTTGCTGTTGTCGGGTGAAGTGATTTTCTTTCACGCAGATTTCAGCGGCATTGCCCATATGAAAATTTTTATAAGGATCCCACAAGCCATCTTTGATCATCGAATCCGTGGCAGAAAAGTTTCCCATGCGATAGCCGGCGCGGGAGTTTTCTAAAAGGTGCGGAGCCAAGCTCATGTTTTCTTGCCCACCAGCCACCACGATATGGGCGCGGCCCAATTGAATCGAATCCGCAGCCAGCATGACGGCTTTTAAACCAGATCCACAAACTTTGTTTATAGTGGTACAGGGTGTGGTGTTTTTGATACCAGCAAAAAGGGCCGCTTGCCTGGCCGGCGCTTGGCCAACTCCGGCGGTCAAGACCTCACCCATGATGCATTCATCCACTTCATCCACTTGAACTTGCGCCCGTGATAAAGCTTCTTTAATAGCTACGGCCCCTAATTTTGGGCCAGGCAATGCGGACAAAGCTCCTTGAAAAGATCCCACAGGTGTGCGTGCTGCACTGACGATAACAACGGATTCCATATTTTCCCCCTCGGTTATGATTCATCGTCTTATCCTTGCTCATTGTCTTTTTAACTTTTAGGATAAGTTGAATCAGAACTGATAAGCTTTTATATTTTTATAAGAACTGTCAACCGAGGGAGTCAGACGCATGTCAGCGATAACAACTCAAATTTTTATTTTAAGTTTTTTTCAGTTTTTTATGTGGCTGCCGCATTCAGCCCAGGCTCAACAGTCTGCTGCAGCACTGGGTTATCAGTGGTCGCCATCCGAAGTGGATTCCATTTTGCTGCGCTCTGATAGAATCAATTTGGTGGTGAGCACGTCTCCCACAGATTTTATTCGTGCCACACGCTTATCTGCCGATTGGAAAATTGAAAAAAAAGACCGACAGCTGATCTTTACCTACCGCGCAGGCACAGTTGCAGGAGCCTCTACCAGTCTAGATCTAGCTTTGCCTGTAGGTAAGCAGATTCTGGTTCAAGTCGTGGCGGGCGAGGGACAAATTTTGGCGCAAAAAGGCGCCAGGGATTTAAAGGTCACCTTGCAAGGGGGACGGGTGCAATCCATCGGTAGCTCCGGAACTTTGCATTTATATGTGCATAAAGGGGATATTTCGGTTCAAGATCATAGTGGCGCTGTTTTGGTGGACGCCTTTCAATTGAACTCGTCCTCATTTAAAAATATTTTAGGAGAAGGTCAGATAGAGGTTTTTCAAGGGACTGTTGGGATTGAAAAATGGCAGGGCCGCTTAGGCCTTCAAACCCACAAAGCCGTCGTGCAGGTGACGCAAAGCCAAGGGGCTTTGCAGCTAGATAGCAACAGTGGATCTTTCAATGTGCAAACTCACAAGGGGCGTATTGATGGCAGCAGTAAGGACGGTGTGCACAGTATTAATATTGTCAAAGGCGGGGTGGATGTAAATCTGCGCACTCAATCGGGAAAAATCACGGTGCAAAGTCCACCGGTGGCATATTTGAATGTGTCCAGTCGTGAAGGGGACATCTATCTGCCCAGCCCATTAAAGGTGTTAAGAACCTCCACTGAAAAATTTTATCGGGGAAATAAAGGCAGTGGTGCTGGCAGCAAAAGTGGTGACGAGGGCTTCAGTCGCATTACCCTTCGCAGTAGTGAGGGAATTATCTCAATTAAGTAGTTGACCAGACAAAAAAATATTGAGTAAGTCAGATCCATGGCAAAAGATCAGAAAAATAAAAAAGCGAATAAGGTTCTTAAAAAATTACACAACGCAGTAAAGACAGTGAAAAAGGCTGTGACAGGCTCTGCTAAGCCCGCAAAAAAACCTGTGTCTGCGGCTAAGTCATCTAAGTCTGCGGTTATTGCGCGGTCAGGCAAGGCTTCTGATAAAGAAAAACACCATTCATCTAAAAATTCTGCACATAACAAATCTCATGGCGCAGCTAAATCTGCACAGGGTGCTAAATCTGGTTCTAAGCCTCTGACCCAAGATTATGGCACCAAGGATCGTGGCGCGAAGGATCACGGCAAAGATAAATCAGGCAAAAAACCGGATCTGAAAGCAAGCAAAGCTGCAGAAGTTCTAACTAAATCTGCAGCTGTAAAATCAGCTAAGGCCCCAGCCAAGGGGCATGCCGAACCAGCTGCCAAAGATAGCAAAAAGCCTGTGGTCAAAACCTCCGCTATTGTGGATAAAGGGGCTGACAAAAAAGTAGAAGCCAAAGTTGAACCTAAAAAAGACTCTAAATTGTCTAAAAAACCAAAAAAAGAAGAAGCTGTAGAATTGGAAGACGATTTTATTGCTGATGATAATATAGGTGAAGATGAAATTGGCGAGTACGAAGAAGAGTTAAAAGCAGTTGAAGAGGCCGATCAAGAAGCTCTTGAAGATGATACTGTCTGGACTTCTGAATTAGAAAAACATCCCGATGATGAGATTATTTTAACCGATGCTGAGGGTCGACGTTATTGTCGCGCCAGGGACTGCGATCAAATCTCCACCGTAGATGGCTACTGCCGCTACCATTATCTTTTGTTCTGGAAAAAAATCCAAGTTCGCAAAAAAATTCTTTTGGATGGCAAACTGGAAAGATATGTGGAAGAGCTGACGTCTAGATATCCTGATAAATTTTTAGAAGTGATCCGTCGTGACTTGCGCACCGAAAAAGACTTTTTATCAGCCATTCAAGAAATGGAAATTGATGAATCTGCAGAAAATGAGTTCGAAGAGGACACACAGTCCTACATCGAAGAAGTCCGCGGCATCAGTGGCAGCGATACTCCTGTGGTTGAAGACGAAGAGTTTTAGTATTGGTATCGCGGTGGGTGCGGGTGTAGTAGCGCCGCCCACTGTTTTGATTCTTTATGACGATGATTTCGGTGTGATTCTTTATTCTTAGGCGCGTATACTATATCCATTAAAAATTCAGATCAAGGTTTTGTTTTTCATAGGCGCTAAGTGTTGTAAACAAAATAAGTTTTTTAAAGAATTTTTTACCATAACATAAGTTCCACATGGAAGTGCTAGATAGTATATCTGTGAGAGTTTTACCATAAACAACTTCTGACATTCCAAGTAGGCGTCGTTGCAGGCCTTCTCTTGCGTGTGATTCTTAGCATTCTTGGTTTTGGTACGGATAGGTTAGCAAACTTTTCCAAAGATTTCGAATGCAGGGGTGAACAGAATTTCCAGTGGTAACGGTCTGGTAACTAAAACCTGAAATTTTCGTGTGTCAAAAAGTTCGACGAATTTTAACGGCACTTGTAAAGTATCTAGGCACCCCATATTGCCTAAAAACGAATATAACAAGCCAAGGCTCTGGCACAATTGTCGCAATAAGATCCAGCCATTGAACTGTTCTTGTTGAATAATGGGAAATTCATCCCGCAACATTTGGAATGGTGTCCTTCTTTTTGCAAATTATAACATTTAACAATAGGAGATATAAAATGATGACAGTAGATAAAAAAAAATTACTAAGTATTTTAGCATTCAGCATGATTGCAACCCAGTCCAACGCGGCATTGATAGCGGGTGTCACGGTCAAACCTATACGTGAAAATATTGTTCAAGGTTGGCAGCGAAATAGCACTGGTTCCAAGGCTTTACTGGTCGGCATGTTCGGTACAGTCTGCTTTCTTGCTTTTCCGGTTTGTATTTTATCAGAAAATGGCGATCAAATTGGAATTAGTAAAAGTGATTTAATAGAAAATGGCATGAATGATAACCAGGCCGAAGTTGTTATATCACAGCATCAGGAGTTTGAAAAACTTCTAGGAGAAAAAAAGTTAGCATTAAAAATTTATGCAACAATGACAAAAAGTGATCTATCTACAGAAGTAAAAACGATTATGCCTCAGGCTTCTGATCTTTACATATCGGTTTTAGCTGATATGCTGGGTATTCAATAGTAGCGATGAAAATAATAATCGCTATAAGTACAATGCTGATATGTGCAACTTTTTCTGTGATTAGTCATGGAAAAAGTTGCGTTTTATTTTTTGAACAACAAAATCACCCCTTCAATAAAATTCTGTCAGAAAATATTAAAATTTTGAATGATAAAGGCTATGAGATTGATCTTTTTTTACAGGCCAAGCCTAAAGATTTTATAAATTGCATTAAAAAAGATTATCAGAAGGTTTTTTATATTGGCCATACTTTGCTTTTACAAAAAAAATCGTCTAGAATAAATTTTGTTTACTATAGCGAGCTGGCCGATCAAGAGCATGAAGATTTTCGTTCAAATGCCATCAATACTATTCAGGCAGAACTAACTATAAAAGAAAAAAAATGGCGCTACACTTACTCTAACCCTAGAGACAATGAAAAAGAAACTCTCGCAAAGGACATTAGAGATCTTAAAAGTATGCTTTATTTTTATCAATATAAAGTGCCACAAAACAATATTCCACTTTATGCAGGGCCTAAAATCATGCTTTCGTCGCTATTCGAAAGTGCTGCTGAAATTTTGCAATCAAAAAACATTGCGCCAGAACTTTATTTTATGACCTGTAATTTCAATACAGTAGTCCAAAGATATTCTATTTTTAAAACAATAATAAATAACAGCTCTGTTTTTGAAAGTGCTCCCGAAAGTGGTTTCGCTTCGTGGCTACATGGGCAACCTTTAACAAAACTTGATTGGGAGTGGTTGGAGCAGCGTTTTTAAGATATTGCGGATAGGACAAATTAAGGCCGAATTGTTCATGCCTAACATCTAGGTTTGCCTTTGTTATTGGTAAAATTGTGTGATTGGAATGGGCTTTGGCAATGAATTTCACTGATTTTTGAAATTTGCGACGTGTCTTTGATTTACTGCGGGTGTTTCTCTAGATTTTGAATAAGCGGATCTATTGCACATAGATTTCTAAATCTTATCTTAGCGATGCTGTTTTCATCAAGACGTTCTGCCTCTACCCCCATTTTTAGTACCACTTTACTAGACGAGCCATTGGTAAATAGATGTCTGCGTACCCTTAACGTCACCTGTTAAGAATGTTTTACAATCTTCAAGTTGTTGTTTTGCACCTACGGTAAGGTATGGGCTATTCCTACCCCAACAATTTTTTATACGGAGGTATAAATGAAAAGCATTTTTAGTATCGTACTTGTTTCTTTGGCATGCACTGGCACGGCGCAAGCTTTGACTTTGAATTGCTCAACTTCAACAGCGCAAACTTTGCTGGCCAATGAAACTTCGACCCGTGTGGCCTGTCGTCCGACAGCCAGCTCTGCCAAACGTTACAAAAATAATAATATTTATTATGCGCAAATTGATGGATATAATCTAGGTCTTATTTATAACCAAAATAATGCTTTAGAAATTGAATGCAATCTGCAATCAAATCCAGTGGGTTATTACTATGGTATTCGCGCGGATGTGGGCGCATACATTGGGGTTAAAGTTGCTCTTTTTGCAGGTCGTAATGGAGTTTGCTTTTTAAAGCACAACAGCGGCGCCTCTTACGGTGTTTCTTTGTCAGCAGCTCGATTGTCTATTTACCGATAGGTTATTGACCCGGCCGGGTTAATAAATTCCTCGCAACACTTTGGGGTCGCTGGTAAAAGCGCCCCGAAGTCTTAGGTCAAAAAATATATCATAAATTTTTTATAAATCTTCATCATAAGTAGTTATTTAGTCACAGTAAATCACTTCTTTTGTGTTAGCCGATTCAGACGTGAACGATCGCCAATTTATTAAAATAAAAGAATCACCCGCTCTTCGTTGAATACGAATGGGCTCCTCAGTAGCTAAATCAAGATAGTCTTTAAGTTCTGTCCGTCCTGACACATAGTTTACATTTTATACCGGAGACATAGTTTACACTTT
>JBMOJS010000251.1:0-3995 GCA_049315665.1 Pseudobdellovibrionaceae bacterium
AAGATTCCCTTCAGAGCGAAAAAAAGATTCCCTTCAGAGCGAAAAAAAGATTCCCACCGGCGCAAAAAAAAACTCCCACCCGTTGTCCTTTGCTAACTAGCATTGTCTACACCTTTGATTCATCCCATATGCGCTAAACATTGACTTTATTATATATCAGGCCACTTCTAATAAAACTTAGGGAGATCTATAATGTTAAAACTGAAGGTACTTAAAAATATAGCAAAATGGATAAGTTCAATTTTACTGCTATGGCTGTTCTCAGCCTGCAGTCAGCAAACACAGAAAAGTAAAAACCATCCAATTATGGCCTCACAAAATGGAATTATCGGCGGTCAAATCGTAACCGATAAATCTCCTTTCGCTAAGTCGGTGGTTTCTATTATTTATTATAATTTTGATGACAATAGCAATCCAGTCAGTGCTGGAGCATGCACAGGTGTTCTGATTGGTAAAGACACTGTTTTAACAGCGGCACATTGTCTTAAAGAAGACAAAACTTATTATGTTATTTTTTCGAATAACTGTATTATTAAAATTAAAGACTTTAACGAAAACACAGAGGGGCCAAACTCTAGATTTGTAAAATATAAAATCATGCACCCAGATTATTCGTCCACCGAAGACTCATCACAGTATGGTGATATCGGTTTTGTGAAATTTAGCGGACGTCTACCACAAGGCTACAAGCCAGTGTCCCTGGCTCCAACAGACAGCCCGGTGGAATCAGATGACTTTGTGCAAATCTATGGCTTTGGCGTCACTGCTGCTTTCAACAATGATGAAGAGAACAAAGAAGCTGCGCCTATGCCGACCACTTTAAGAACAGCGCGCTTGCAAATTTTAGATCACCAGTACAGCGATTCAGAGTTTTCAATCGATCAAAGTCACGGTTCTGGAGCTTGCTTGGGCGATAGCGGTGGTCCCGTTTTTATAAAACGAAACAACCTGCTTTACCTTTATGGCA
Organism: Pseudobdellovibrionaceae bacterium; assembly: GCA_049315665.1. Lineage (GTDB taxonomy): Bacteria > Bdellovibrionota > Bdellovibrionia > Bdellovibrionales > Bdellovibrionaceae > JBMOJS01. The sequence continues at coordinate 968 of JBMOJS010000251.1, forward strand.
TTTTAAGCAGAACAAAAAGCGATTGCACTGAGCATACAGTAGCAACCAATATTTTATATTACAAAGAATGGCTTGTTGAATCCGGCGCGATCCAACGCTGATCAATGCTGGTAAGATCAAAAGCAGCCGCGCCTCGAACTCAAGCTATTAATATGCACACGTCCACTAAGGCTTACACAGTAAAAAAGCCAGCTCTAAAGCCTGGGTGGCATTCAATCGCGGATCGCACAAAGACTCATAACTGTCAGCCACCAAGTGATCAAAAGTGATGGCCTGATCACCACCACTGCATTCAATAACATTTTTTCCCGTCAGCTCAAAATGCACACCGCCGGCAATGGTGCCTTCGGCTTTATGAATGGCAAAAAAGTCACGGACTTCTTTTAAAATATGGCTGAAGTTTCTAGTCTTAAAACCATTCGGCGCCGTTTGCGTATTGCCGTGCATGGGATCACAGCTCCATACAATTTTGCGACCTTCCGCTTTTACTTTTTGAATCAAAGGGGCCAGATCTTTTTGAATTTTTTCATGACCAAAACGACTGATCAAAGTCAAACGTCCAGGAATATTGTTGGGATTTAAAACATCAATCAGTTTTAATAATTCATCTGAAGATAAACCAGAACTGATTTTCATGGCAATGGGATTACCAACCCCACGTAAAAACTCCACATGGGCCCCGTCCAACTGCCGAGTACGATTTCCCAACCACAACATATGCCCGGAACAATCGTACCAATCGCCTTCGTAGGAATCCTGGGCGGTGGTGCTGTCCCGACGGGTCAAGGCCTCTTCATAATTCAGCAACAAAGCTTCGTGCGAAGTAAAAAATTCCACTTCACGAATTTGTGGCGTGTTGACTGTATCAATTCCACAAGCCGACATGAATGATAAGGTTTCACTCAAGCGTTCGGCGATTTTATCATAGTACTCGTTCTGCACACTGTTTTTTACAAAGTCCAAATTCCAACGGTGAATCTGATGCAAATCCGCAAAGCCGCCCGTGGCAAAAGCACGAATTAGATTTAAAGTGGAGGCCGACTGCACGTAAGCCCTTTCCATACGGCGAGGGTCTGGCTTACGGGCTTCTTCATTAAACTCAAATCCGTTGACGATATCTCCACGGTAGCTGGGTAAAGACACTCCGGATCTTTCTTCGATATCACTGGAACGTGGTTTGGCAAACTGCCCCGCAACCCGACCCACTTTTAACACCGGCTTTTTAGAACCAAAAGTCAACACCACAGCCATTTGCAAAAGAATGCGAAAATTATCACGGATGGTGTTGGCCGAAAAATCTTGAAAACTTTCTGCGCAATCCCCACCCTGCAATAAAAAAGTTTTGCCTTCGGCCACATCGGCCAAGCGTTGGGTTAATAAACGGGCCTCACCAGCAAAAACCAAGGGTGGATAAGAAGCTATGGTTTTTTCAACCTGGCGTAAGGCTTCTGCATCGGCGTAGGTAGGCATTTGATGCGCTTTTTTACTGCGCCAAGAACTGGGGCTCCAGTTGGCGGCTTGATGACGAAAGGATTTATTTTTTAATGGAAGACTCATAAGGGGCCTTTCTGCAATCGAACGGACTCATTGTGAATGTAATGCAATATTTTTTTAATAAAGCGAATGTTAAGGCCGCGCTTTTCAGCTTCGGCAAACCAAAGTTGGTTCAGGTATTCTAGGCGCTGCGTCTGCACTATCGGTAAGTCATGGGCGCGTTTGACTTCGCCAATCCGATGAACCACAGCAAAGCGCTTTTGCAGTAGTTTTAAAAGCTCTAAATCCATGCTGGATATTTTTTCTCTTAAAGCCGGCAATTCTTTCAAAGAAGGTTTTTGAGTCATGCTTTTTTTTGCCATGGTAAGGCCTTTCTTCACTTTCATCTTAAACACCAGTGCTATTATTTTTATTGTTATTGATTTGCAACAACACTCGGCGAATATCACCGGCCTGTTGCATAAAATCGACCAAGGCCTCATCTTTTTGATTTTTCAAATCATCACGAAATTGGGTCAAATGTTGCAAGTAGGCCTCGACCGCTTCTAAAACATGCTGGCGATTTTGTGCAAAAATCGGAGCCCAGGTACTAGGAGCACTTTTTGCCAAACGCACAGTGGACTCAAAACCCCCGGCTGCTAAATCAAAAATCGCTTTTTCATTTTTTTCTTTTTTCAAAACAGTTTGCGCCAAAACAAAAGAGCTGATGTGCGACAGATGCGACACATAAGCCACATGCAAATCATGATCCGCCGAAGACATATACACCAAACGGCTGTGCAAGGTCTGAAATAAACTTTTTACTTTTTCTAAATGCAAAACACCAGACTTTTCGGCATCACACAAAACCACGGTTTTGTTGTAAAAAAGTTCTTCCAAAGCTGCCGCGGGTCCCGAGTGCTCCGTCCCCGCCATGGGATGCACGGCTACAAACTGCGAACGTTGCGGATGTTGCGACACTTGGCGAGTGATATTGAGTTTTGTCGAACCCATATCTATCACTGTGCTAGTGGCAGAAATTTTATCCAAAATCTGTGGTAGTAGCTTTTCGATGCCTGTCACCGGAATAGCCAGCACCACCAAATCACAGTTCTGAAGTGGATTTTTTTGCGGCAAGGATTTTTTTTCTTCAATAGCTGCATCAAATACAAATTCCACTTCGCCATTTTCTGTCGTGGTACTTCCCCACACTTCATCCACCAACTGCAGCTGCAAAGCCATACTTCTGTGCTTGGGACTGCTGTCCACGCCAATGATTTTTTTACACAAGTTGAGTCGTCGTAAATCCCTGGCCAAGGAACCACCAATCAAACCCAACCCAATCACGGCCACCTGATTTAAGGACATGATTTTTTCCAATCCTGAATCTGCAACAAGGCCTGTTGCAACACTTCCACGGGCTGACACAGGGACGAGCGGGCAAAACGATGCCCATTAGATCCAAACACTTCCCCGGGCACTAAAAAAACCCGGGCTTCTAATAAAACCTTTTCTAAAAATCCAGGCATAGAAGACACTTCTGCCGGAGCTTTGG
>JBMOJS010000252.1:0-3980 GCA_049315665.1 Pseudobdellovibrionaceae bacterium
AAAGCTTTTTCTTTATGTTCATTGTCTAACGCGGCTTTTTGCAGTTTGGATTTTTCATCCCTGGCTTCTTCTTGCAGCAAAGTCAACTTGTCCATCAGTTCCGTGTATTCTTGTTGTTCGTCTTGGGGGGCTTGAGTTTCAAGATACTGCTGCTTCACAGATTCGTACATTTTCAGTTGATTTTCTAAATCCTGAACCTTCATCGAAAGCTTTTGATTTTCAACTTGATTTTTAATGCCGTCGGTTCCAGATCTTAAACTGGCCGTGACATACAAAAGAAGAAATATACTTGATAAACCCAGAAATAAATCTGAGTACGAAGTCCAAAAACTTTCATTGTTAGCATGATCTTTATTTTTACTATAATTGAATGACATAAAACTTTCCTAGTTGTTCTATGTCGTCATTTTTTGACAGAGGCTAAAGACAGACCTAGGGCTTACCCTGAAGATCTAGCCCAGATATTTTTTAAGATCGGCAAAGCCACCAATCAAAACACCTTTATGAAAGACCTGCGGGAAGGTGGGCCACCCAGACCATAGTTTGATAGCCAAGCGGGGCTTCCAGCCTTGAAAATAACTGCCATGTTCAAAATAGTGAAAAGGGATTTCTTTGCTGGTTAAATATTTTTTTGCTCCTTTAACCACAGGGTTTTGGCCCATGCCTACGATCACCCATTCATGTTGTGCGATCAGGGTTTCAACCTCTTTGACAATATCTGAGTGAAATTTTTCAATCGTTTGCAATGCATCTGGATGAACTTTATCTGAAGCTAATGTTTTTCTCATGGGTGGTCCTTTTATGCTGGTCTAGCGGTTGATGAACTGACGCTGCAAAAGTTGATAGTAAAGGCCTTCTGTTTGCTTTGACAACTCTTGATGCGTTCCGGACTGAATGATTTGCCCTTGATCCAAAACAAAAATCTGATCGGCATCCATGACCGTGGCTAAGCGGTGGGCAATCACTAAAGTGGTGCGTCCCACCATCAGTCTTTGCAAGGCCTCTTGCACTAGGTGCTCACTGGCGGTGTCTAAATTACTGGTGGCTTCATCTAAAATTAAAATCTTGGGGTTTTTTAGTAAAGCCCTGGCAATGGCGACTCTTTGCTTTTGCCCGCCGGACAACTGAATGCCTTTTTCGCCAACCAAGGTGTCCATGCCTTCAGGAAAGGACAAAATAAAATCCAAGGCATTGGCGGATTGGGCGGCGGTTTTGACCTCTTCCGCAGTGGCTGTGGGTCTGGCATAACGAATGTTTTCAGCAATGGTGCTAGAAATTAAAACTGGTTCTTGCGAAACAATACCAATTTGATCCCGAATCCAAGGTAGATCTAGTTTTTTTAAATCGATGCCATCAATTAAAATTTCACCGGCAGTGGGGTCATAAAAACGCGAAACAAGACTGGCCACGGTGGTCTTGCCGCCGCCAGAGCCACCCACCAAAGCGATGGCCTGTCCAGCAGCCACTTTAAAACTTAAAGATTTAAGCACAGGGATGTCTGCACGGCTGGGGTAAGAAAAATCAACTTTTTTAAATTCAATTTCACCAGACAGCTGCGCCGGTTTTTCACGGCCATTGATGATGTTGGAAGAGCGTTCTAAAATTTCAAACACTCTTTGGCTGGCACCAACACCGGCCATGAAGTCTCCCCATAAACTACCCAGACTTCCCACGCCTATAGCGACGATCATCAAATAAAGTAAAAATTGGGTTAGATCGCCAATGGATAGATGATCCAACACCACTTCGCGACCACCGTACCACAATACAAAGCAAACTGCACCGAAGCCCACAATCATAGCCAGAGTCATGAATTCAGTGATGCTACGAATGCGCAGTTTTGCGTTTTGTAAAGCCACCACCAAAGCTTTTTCATAACGATGCAGTTCTGTGTTTTCTTGCACAAAAGATTTGACGGTGCGAATGCCAGAAATGGTTTCTTCAGCCACAATGCTGGCATCGGCAATAGCCGCTTGAAAGTCTTTCGAGAATTGGCGAATGCGTTTACCAAAATAGGCCGCCATCAAGGCCACTGGGGGAATCAGCACCAGCATGATCAGTGATAAACGCCAAGAAGTATAAAACATAAAACCCAAGCCGCCTAAAACTTGTCCTAAATTGCGCAAGCCTTGTGAGACATTGACGCTGACGGTATTTTGTAAAGTGGTGCAGTCCGAAGCCAGGCGGCTCATCAGCTCACCGGTGCGGTTGAAATCAAAAAATTCAATGTCTTGTGTTAAAATCTGCTGAAAAAGTTTTTCGCGCAGACGTAAAACTATGCGCTCGCCACTGAGGGTGAATAAATAATAGCGCACGCTAGAGGCCAAGGCTTGAACAACAAACGCAGCAAAAAGACCAAGCACCACCCAAGTTAAAAGTTCATATTTTTTGGGTTGCAGAACATGATCCACCATCCAGCGCACCAACTGGGGATAGACCAGTCCGGAAGCGCTAGAGATGATTAAAAAAAACAGACCCCACAAAAGTAAAGCCTTTTCGGGGCGGGCTACAGAGTAAAAACGAGCCCAAGTTGTAGGCTTCAAGGCGCTGTGGGTTTCATAGGCGAAGCCAGATCATTTAATTTTTCTAACTGATCTTCAACCTCATCGGGAATATTGGTCCCAGCATTGCCGGTGTAACCTTCGTAAATATTTTGTTCTAGCTTGTTGTAACATTGCACAGCGATTTTAGAGTGGGGTAGTTGTTTGATACAGGCTTCGTAGAATTCTTCGTTCAAATCGGTGAATTGCAAATTGCCCAAGACTTCGTAACTTTCACCCGCTAGAAGTAACAGTTCGGCCTTTTCTTGTGGCTGGGAGGATTGATCTAACAATTGATGAACCAAGGCCGACGCACGTAAGGCGTATATGTCGCCCGCCTGATCTTTGTAACGTTGGTTCAGATAGAAGGCCTTGGCGATCCATTTTTTTGCTAGAGCAATTTTGCCGGCCGTGTTGGCGGGGGTGATTTTTTCTTTGCGCCATTCTTGTATCGAGGTCTTCCAGATGCGGGCATTGTCTTTTAAAACGGCAGAGCTGGCTTTGGATTGCGCTGCAGTTTCTGCAATCTCTAAAGAGGCCTTGGGATCTTGTAAAAACTTAACAGTGATGACTAAAGCGTGGCGGGCCGCTTTTTCGCGAATCAAAGTGTTTTCTACTTTGTCAGAAGAAAGCAGATCTTGAAATTGGGCCAAGGCGGATTCAAAATTGCGAGTGGCAGTAAGGACCTCGCCCTTTTCTAAAGGGGAAAGTTGTTTCAGTTGTTGTTCAAAATCATTGCCCACAAAAGCGGGGCCGGCCTGAGTGCGAGTGTGGCATTGCACACAGGTGTTGAGGCTGTTTTGAAGGGCGTAGCGAGCATATTCTTTTTTTCCGGCCTCAAAGCTTTGCAGGGATTCACGAATTTCAGATTCAAATTGTGAGCTAAGAATTTTCAATGAAGGATCTAGTGATACTTGCGGCAAATCACTTTTTAGGCTTTGCGAGGCTTGGGCCAGGGTTTGGATCTTTTGTTTGATGGCGGGGCCATTTTCATCCGCGTTGAAGCGTGAGGGGGTCCCAATGTGGCTCATCAATGAGATATAAGTTTGTGCCATGGTTTGCATGCGCTGAGAAACCGACCCTGGAGTGGTGGTCTGGGTTGTGGCTTCTGATGTGGGTTTTTTTTGTGACCACTGGCAGCTGCTTATGGACAACAGAACAAGGCCAGCGATCAATAAAGTAGGAATTTTTTGGGCAAGATTTTTCAAGAAGAGCTCCTTCTTTAGCAATTGATTATGGGTGCGCAAACTTCATCTGCACGCATATTAGTCTTGCTGCTGATGCATTCGAAGTCAAGATGCGTAAATATAGGATTTTATTAAGGGTCATAACAATTTTATTGACCCGGCCGGGGCTGTTGGGTATCCTTCACTTTCATTTCTGTCGCGGGGTGGAGCAGCCCGGTAGCTCGTCGGGCTCATAACCCGAAGGTCGTAGGTT
>JBMOJS010000035.1:0-17581 GCA_049315665.1 Pseudobdellovibrionaceae bacterium
CCTTTTTGATCAACAGGCTCAGGCTCTCGATATGATTAAATCGGGCGAGTTCAAGAGGCCGCTAACCAAGACCATTCACTTACACATTAGCGAGCGACACAATAACTACGGTGGTCGCAAAGGCTTTATGGATCTGATGCTCAGTCTAGGTCAAAAGTTTGAGAACATCTCCGTATGGCTTGGCCACACGACACTCGACCGCTCACTCCGTAACTACAAAAACAAACAGATCGTCAATTACGACATCCCTGTTAAGTCGGGCAAACCTCATCTTAAGCGGGTGAAGTAAACCGTTGCAGAGCAACGGTCGAATCGATTTGATCTTTCGCCGTACCCGGGGCTGATCGTATGTGTGAAGATTGCCATCAACGATGTTTATATTGAGCGACTGGTTCACGATCCCCGCTATGAAGTCCGTGTAGACGGCACGGTGTGGACCACCATCTGCCGAACGGGGAAACAAAGCCTGACGGGTCAATGGCGGCAGCTGGCCTTTGTTGTCGCTGAATCGGGCCATCTGTCGATCAAATATCAACGGAAGCACCTGTGCATCCACCGAGTGATTTACCGCAAGTTCCACGGCCCTCTCCGTGAGGATTATGCAGTCAATCACATCGACGGTAACAAGCGGAACAATACTCCGCCGAACCTTGAATCATGCACCCAACGCCGACTAAATCGCCGACTTTAAATTTTTTAACTCCACGTCCAACTTTTTCGATGACACCAACAATTTCATGACCAGGCATGCAGGGATACTGTGTATTGTGCCATTCGTTGCGCGCTTGATGAACGTCCGAGTGGCACACTCCGCAATATTGAATATTAATTTGCACATCTTGCGCCGTTAAATTTTTACGTAAAAATTCGAAACTCTTTAACAAACTGCTTTTAGATTTTGCCGCATAACCGATAGCCTGTACCATGATATCCCCTTTGATGTACTGAAACTCCACGCGTTTGAGGTGAATTAGATACATCTAAATGAAATCAGCAGTATTCGTGCCGACTTTTTATAGATCTATCTAAAGAGGAAATTTACTAAATGCTAACAATTAGGAATATAAATACTGTAGTATGAACTTGATTGAAAAAAAACTAACCAAAGGAAGTATATGTCTCAACTAAAAACATTTTTTAATCCTATCAAAATAGGAAGTCTTGAACTTACAAATAAAATTGTTATGGCGCCTCTAACGCGTTGTCGTGCCGATGAAAATCATAATCCAACCGATATCATGGCAGAATATTATGTCCAAAGGGCAAGTGCCGGACTTATTATCACAGAGGCCACTATGATCATGCAGCATAACTCAGCTTTTGGTGGCAGAGAGCCTGGTATTTATTCTCAAGCTCAAATAGATGGTTGGAAAAAAGTGACTGAAGCTGTTCATCAAAAAGGTGGAAAAATTGTACTGCAACTTTGGCATGGAGGTCGAGCCTGTCATCCAGATCTAAATCATGATCATATACCGGTAGCTCCAAGTGCGATTGCCATTGAAGGCCAAACCTATACGCCAAAGGGTAAAGTACCACATGTCACTCCAAGAGCCCTGGAACTTAAGGAAATCCCAGTCATTGTCGAGGGCTTTGTTACAGCTGCAAAAAACGCTAAGGTCGCCGGTTTTGATGGGGTCGAAGTTCACGGCGCTAATGGATATCTTCTTGATCAGTTTATGCGCGATTCTGCAAATAAACGAAGTGACCTCTATGGCGGTAGTTTAGAAAATCGTTGTCGATTATTATTGGAAGTTACCAAAGCGGTAATTAATGTCTGGGGAGCCGACAAAGTGGGTGTTCGTTTATCGCCGCTAAATAGCTATAACAGTATGAAAGATTCCAACCCGCAAAAGCTGACCGCTTATGTTGCTTCAGAATTAAATCAGCTTAATGTAGCTTATTTGCACATGATGAGATCTGATTTTTTTGGAATTCAAAAGGGTGACGTAATGACCGAAGCCAGGGAATCTTTTAAGGGAACTATTATAGGAAATATGGGATACGGCCCCGAAGAAGCTGCCGATAGTATTGAAAAAGGCTTAATCAACGCTATTGCTTTTGGACATCATTATGTCAGCAATCCAAATTTAGTAGAAAAAATTAAAAATGGTGTTGCTTTAATCGAGCCCGATCAAAATACCTATTATACAAACGACGCTAAGGGATACACGGATTATTCTTTGAATTAAACTTTCAAAAATGTGCTGCAAAAAACAGCACATTTTCTAGCTTGAAAATTACTTCCCATCATTTCACTTTTTTTTGCCATCGATTTTGTTAAAACTCGCCGTTATAAATTTAAACTGCTCCAAGCAGTCCGAGTCCATTAAATTGGTATGACCTTGCTGGTAACGAAGCTCCGCCAGACTGTCGATGGAATCACAATCTAACAAAGGGTTTTGGCACATGATGATTATCAGATTAAATCGGTCGGACCCGAATTAAAGATACCCTAGTTAAAATTAGACCTCAATTTTAACTAAAGGACCAGAGTAATAAAGAATTTTAACTGGCGCCTTATATTGGGACTGTCTGTGAGGCTTCAAGATCGCATGGCTGAATGTCCAGCTTTTTGAATTTTGTTTCTTGGGTTTTATTCAAGTATACTGCAAGATTGGAAATGGGTTTCCTATTGATTTCCGAATATTGTTGGACACTTTTTAGATAGTTTTTTGGAGGACTAATCTTGGACAAAATACGGTTTAGGCAACGATTGGAAAGCAAAATACCTGCTCGATGGCATATGAGCCTTATCTGCATGATAACAATTGCCTGCGGTGTTCTTTTTAGTAAGACACTTTTACTTTTTAATTTTTCACAACCCATGATTCGTTACGGTCTCGCTGTCGCAGTTTCTTACCTTGTATTTTTCTTTCTAATTTACATTTGGTTGCGATGGCACTTTGGGGCAAGAAACAAACCCCAAACTAGCGACAGCTTCGATATTCCTGATCTAACAGATGCACCTATGAATATAGATTTACCTGAACCTCGTTGGGCTGGAGGCGGTGGTCAGTTTTCAGGTGGTGGCGCTAGTTCTAAATGGGAAGATGGGGAACCCGCAATCGTATCACCAGACAAGTCCGCTATGGCGAAGGTGGCATCCCTTGGAGACCTAGATGAAGGTGTGGTTATTGTTTTACTTATTGCTGTCATTATTGCAGTCTCAGGATCGGCATTTTACGTTGTATATCAAGCACCAGAAATTCTTTTCGAAGCTGCCTTTGAAGTTTTCCTGGTAGCAGATCTTTTTCGCCAAGGTAAAAAAATTCAGGCAGAGGGGTGGACTTATTCCATTTTCAAACGAACATGGTTGCCATTCAGTGTGGTTCTACTTATAGCTCTGACATTTGGTTTTGCAATTAAAAATCAATGTCCAGCAGCCACCTCATTTGGTGAATACCGCAACTTATGTTGGGGTCATAACAAAAATTAAAATTTTATCATTTCCTATGGGTAAATGCCTAGGGCCATTGATGAGGAACTCTAACAAGATTCTCTGTATTGTATCCACTGTCCTTTAGGTGCCTAACGGCTTCAGCGATAGTTGATTCTGGATTTCTCCAATCGCGGGCCATAATCCACAAATACTTTTGATCAGGCACGCCAATGGCAGTCCAGCGATAGTTTTCGTCTAAAGCAACAATCAGATAGTCAAACTTAAGTGGCCACATTGGCGAAACCTTCCAATGGGACTTGGTTTCTTGATTAAAAATCCATGCTGTTTGCGGAATTGATTTTTTTGGTCCTGATAATGAACCTTTGTTGTAAGTGAAGTCGACGTCAATGCGATTTTTATCTTCGTTCCAAGTGTAACGTTCTAAACCATTGTGAACATCTTTTTCCAAGAAGGTAAATCGGCCTGCCAAAACATACCAATCACCCATGAATCGACTAATTTCAACTTTATCAACGGTCTTCACTGCGCTTCCTGTCGTACTGCACCCAGCAGTCAAAAAAACTAAGGTTAATACTAAAATAAATCTCATTAAAATTCCTAGCCGTTGCTTTCAGGGCTTAAAGTTTTTTCTTTAACTTCCACCCAAATTTCATTTCGACGTAGAAACCAAATTTGAAAGGGTGAATTGTATCTGGCAAGCACGGGCTCTCCGACCGTCACTACGCCATCCCTCTTCAATTCTTCTTTAAAACTTGCTAGCTTGTCGTTGTACCGCGACTCTGACCAAGAACCAGAATAACTGTAGACTGCAATTTTACGAGCCGGCAGCTGCCGCAATAGAACTCTAGAGTCATTAGGTATAGGAAGCGTTTCCATAGTGTATTTCTTAGGCATTGTAAACTGCACAAGAAATCCAGATGGGCCCTTGATTTGTGTCACCGGCGCCGTCATTTCGATTTTCTCAGAAGCAACTTCTTGATTCACCGGAGCTGTCATTGCGATTTTCGTTTTTGATTTATTAGCTCCAAAAATATATCCGGCCAAGATACGAAAAGCTTGATTGCCAGCATTTTCAAAGTCAGCCTCAACTTTTGTTTCTGCGACCAAAATCGGACCATAGCTTCTGAGCTCGTAATTTGCGCCCTTTGACTCGACCGTGTAATCTGGTTCTTCAATCGCCATGGCAACCCCTGAAATTAGAAAAATTAGCAAAAAATATTTCATTTCAACCTCTTTGTCTGCTAGTTCGATGTTTCGATCACCATTTAACACGAATCCATCGATAATATAAGCTAGCAAATCAAGTTCTGCAATTGTAGCTCTGCAATTACAGCGCCGCCGGTAACGCCTTGTACAGCAACTTAGGCGAGGAATTCACCTGATGCCTAGACATTAACGAAAATTCGCCGGGGAGAATTGACGCGTGACCAAGGCAGAACGCACACAGATTGCCCGCAGCTTTAATCTAAATCAGTCAGGAAGCACTAAGGCCAGGGCTGAATATTGCAGATATTAAAAAGAAAGAAGGTTCTTCTAATGAAAATACAATCATGGGTAAATTAAGCCATTGCTCACCAAGTGAACATCCTTTGTGCAAGGACAAGGAAGAGGCATTAAAGATAACAGAGTCATTACAAAAGAAATTGTATGACCTTCTTTATTTGATGTTTGCCCACGACAAACATTCACTGCTGATCATTCTGCATGGCATTGACACAGCCGGCAAGGACGGCACTGTCCGACATATTTTTTCTGGCGCAAATCCACAAGGCATAAAAGTATTTTCTTTTAAGCGTCCTTCACTGGAAGAGTTTCGCCATGATTTTTTATGGCGCTGTCACCAACATACTCCAGAAAGTGGTCTGGCCACAATTTTCAACCGCTCTTACTATGAAGAGGTCACAACGGCGATGGTTCACCCAGGGCTTTTGAAAGAACAGCATATCCCCGATAACAGTCGCAAGCGAGCCGATTTTTATGAGCGTAGATATGAACGCATCAACGACTTTGAAAATCTCCTTGTTCAAAAAGGAACCGTCGTTGTCAAATTTTTCCTGCATATCTCAAAAGAAGAGCAGAAGCTTCGCATTAAGGAACGTATTAAAAACAGAAGCAAAAATTGGAAGTTTTCAACTGAAGATGTGAAAGAACGAAAGCACTGGGACCAATATATGTTCTCATTTGATAAAATGTTAGCAGCGACCACCACGAAACATGCTCCATGGACTGTCGTGCCAGCCGACAATAAATGGTATCGGGACTACGTTGTCTCAAAAACTCTGGTCGAAGCTCTGCAAAAGCTAAAGATGACTTTTCCAAAAGCTAGGCAGTAAATCGACTTTCAAAGAACTGCGGGTGTATTAGATGGCTTACCTACGACATAGGGTACTACATATAAACCGATGAGCCCTTACCTTCTGCAATTCAATTTTATTTTCTTAATGATTTTTTCAATAAGTGCTTTTGCTTCTGTCGGCTTTGTGTATGTTCCCTAGCCCCACTGCATCTTTACATTTATCAAGATCTACTTAAGACTAATTTTGTTCGCACAATTTAGATAAGGGAGCTTTATATGATTTATGAACTTACGGTCACTCAGTTTTCGAAAATGCTCAAAAATTTAGATTTAATTTTAGAGAAATCTGCCCAGTATGCAGAAGCTAAAAAAATTGAAGTCGATGTTTTACTACAGTCTCGTCTAGCACCTGATCAATTCAATTTAATTCGGCAAATACAAATCGCCTGTGACTCTGCAAAAATTGGTGTAGCTAAACTAACTGCTAAAGATGCGCCTGTGCATGATGACAAAGAAATCACATTGCCGCAATTGCGTCGTCGTATTGCAGAAACCATTTCATTTATCAGTAGTGTCTCTGAAAAAGATTTTGCTGGGGCCAATGAAAAAAGAATAACCACCCCGCGCTGGGAAGGGAAGTCTCTTTCTGGATACGAATATTTGATACAACATACAATGCCGAATGTTTATTTTCATATCACTGTCGCCTACGAAATTTTGCGCCACAATGGACTTGAAATTGGTAAAAAAGATTATCTTGGACCATTGCCCTTTAAAGGTTAAATATTTAGGAGGGTCTCGTGATAACTTTGATTCAATATCCTAAACCGCCGGGCAGACCTTCTTATTCCCCTTTTTGCCTTAAGTTAGAAACTTATTTGCGTTTCGCAAAAGTGCCCTATGAAAACAAGCTGACCGTATCTATGGGCACTTCTAAAAAGAAAAAGATGCCGATGATTTTAGATCAAGGTGAATTGATTGAAGATTCCACTTTCATTATCGAACATTTAAAAATCAAGCATAGCGTAGATCTGGATAAAAATTTAACTGCAGAGCAAAAAGCCGTTGCTAAAGCTTTTCAATGGTTGTGCGAAAAAAGTCTGGTCGATATTGTTGTTTACTTTCGCTGGGTGGATACGCAAAATTGGCCTCAATTTCGTGAAGTGATTTTTCATGGCGCCCCTTGGTTCATCAAAGTCACTCTAGCGAATGTCATGGCAAACAGTATTAAAAAAACCTTACACAAACATGGTATCGGCCGTTTTACCGACGATGAAAGATTAAAAATTTTAAATGATAATTTAACGGCCATTTCTAATTATTTAGGTACAAAAACTTATTTTTTTGGCGATCAAATCAGTTCGATAGATGCAATTTTATATTCTCATCTAACCCAAGTGGCCCCGCGCGGGGTGGTCAAACAATTTGAAGGTGTTCTGGATAAATATCCCAATTTGGTAAAGTATCAGCAAAATATTTCAAATATATACTGGCCAGAATTTAAAAGTACTTAGAGCGCCAGCTCCTTCCGCAAGAAAGCAAAGAAGGCTACAATGCAAAATTTTCGAATTGAGGGATAGGCTTTTAAACTTTTTTAACAAATTCAGATTTCAGATTAATAGCTCCTAGCCCATCGATCTTGCAAGAAATATCGTGCCCATCACCGGCATCTGATAAACGAATATTTCTTACTTTCGTTCCACCCTTGATAACCGAGGATGCGCCCTTGATTTTTAAATCCTTAATCACTACGACAGAGTCACCATCTTGCAATATATTTCCGTTAGCATCGCGCACTCCAGCGGTTGAAGAGTCACTTGGTGTCTGAACTGTATCGGCTTTATACAAACTCCACTCATGCGTGCATTCAGGGCAAATCCAAAGATTACCATCCTGATAAATATTTTCAGACTCACACTTGGGGCACTTGGATTCTGCAGCCATATATTCCTTTGATTCGTAATACTTATACAGCTAACATGATTTAAAACTTATGTCTAATAGAAGGCTCAGATGAACAAAACAATAGAATCTGCACCACGATGAAATTTTTAAGACTCCCCGATCCACTATTGTCTGTTTTATATCAGGATGAAGAAATCATCGCCCTTGATAAGCCCTATGGCCTCAATAGCCACACCAATGAGTCCAAACAAGGGCAAGCGGATTTTGTTCAACATGGTTTGATTGAAATTTTTGAAAAACAATTGTCCCGCCCATTGAATGTTGTGCATAGATTGGATCAAACAACAACAGGGGTGATTGTTTTTGCAAAAACCACTGAAGCCGCTAAAAAGTATGCAGATTACTTTTTTGAACGAAAAGTTGAAAAATGCTATTACTTTGTGACTGCAAATTCATCCACCAAGGATCACTTTTTCATTGATAAAAAAATTATCCATAAAGGCAAAGATCTAGATGCAGAAACAGAATTTAAGCTTGTAGATAAAAATTCAGGATTTGAATTGTGGCAAGCTTTTCCCCACACCGGCCGCAATCATCAAATACGAATTCATGCACAGGCCGCCGGCATATCTATTGTTGGTGATGAAAAATATGGCGGGAAACCTTATCTCTTTCTTTGCTTGCACAACCAACAAATCAAATTTCCCGATGGTTTAACTGTTAGTTCTAACCTGCCAAGATACTTTTCAGATCTAAAATTGCTTTCAGATTTAAGTCTAACAAAAACTTTATTTTCTGTAGATCGTCGTCAACGTTTATTTTCAATCTCCAATAAGTTGGATCAATGCTGTCGCTTAGTACACAATAAAAACGAAGATAAGGATTTAGGCTTCACTCTTGATCAAATGGGTAAAAATTTAATATTATCAGTTTATCAAGAATCTTGGGGCAATGATCATCAAAAAATATTTTCTTATATTTCTGATTTTTTGCAAAAACCTATTCTAGTTAGACTTATGCATAATCGCGGCAAAGATCCATTAAATAAATCTCAGTTTTTAATTGCAGCAAATAAGGACATCTCTACAGCACCACCTCAAGCTGAAGAATCCTGGATCGCAAAAGAAAACACGGCCTGCTATGAAATGCGCTCGAACTCGGGTCAGTCTTTTGGTCTTTTTTTAGATCAAAGGTTGCAAAGGGAATGGGTGAATAAAAACTCTTCAGGCAAAAGTGTATTGAACTTGTTTGCTTACACTTGTGGTTTCAGTGTGGTGGCGGCTTTAGGTCTAGCCGCGCAAGTGACCTCGGTTGATACAAGCAAAACTGTATTGAATTGGGGTAAAAAGAATTTTGAATTGAATCATTTAGATACCAATAAACATAAATTTTACCTGCGCGACAGTATTGAATATCTTGATTACTGCTTCAAAAAAAATATTCGATATGATTTAATCATATGTGATCCGCCATCCTTTTCTAGGGGCGAATCTGGGGTTTTTAAAATTGAAACGGCTTTAGAGGATTTACTAAAAAAATCTTTGCAGTGTTTAACTGGTAAGGGAACGCTTTTGTTTTCTACCAACTTCGAAAAATTTTATATAGATGATATTAGAAAATCTATTTTAAATGTGCAGAAAAATCTAAAAATAAAAGATCTTGAAATAAGTAGTATCCAGTCTGCTTTGGATTTTGAATTGGTCGGCCAAGCGCCAATACTGAAGTCTTTTTTAATCAGATTAACTGATATATAACTATGAAATGCAGCAAAGCTCCAACAATTGTCAAAAGATGAAAAAGTTCGTGATAGCCAAAAATTTCTGGCCTTAATCTAGGACGTTTCGTGGCATAAAAAACAGCCCCCACTGTATAGGCAACCCCGCCACAAACAACCAAAGCTAGTTTGTTAGTTCCTAATGAATCTTTCAATTCAGAAATATAAGGCAAAGCAAACCAACCCATGACCACATAAAAAACGGCAGTGACTATTTTGGGAGCTTTCACCCAAAAAACCGATTGAAAAATACCCGCTACAGCTGCAATCCAAACCACCAATAAAAGTTGATGACCTTCTTTAGCTGGCAATGCCAGAAAACAGATGGGAGTAAATGTGCTAGCAATCAAAATAAAAATAGCACAGTGATCCAGTTTTTTTAATAGGGCTCTAGATTTTGGACTCCATTGCGGCCTATGGTAAAAGGCGCTGATACCAAATAAAAATAACAATCCAAAAGAATAAATTATACTGGAAAAAATAGAAATGTTGTTATTGGCTTTTGCTATCAATAGTGCACAAGCACCAAGGGTCGTATAAAAAGCTTCTTGGTGTAGATACCCTCGAAGTAAAGGTTTTTGCGTGGACTTAATGTTCGACATAAGTTGTTGTATATGCTAGTGGATCACTAATTGCATCAAATAAAATCTTAAAAGGATTTATCTATTAAAAATATTGGCTCTTCATTTTTTAGTTATTTTAAAATATGGCTTAAGCCCTTACTTATTTTACTAGCACTTATGATTGTAGCAGTGATCTTACCTGCCAGTACCATAGACCCTTGGAAATTATTTAGTCCAAAAAAAATTGCAACTATCATATTTGCTTTGGCTTTTATTCAGATTATAGGGTCCATGCTCTATCATTTTTTAGGCGTAAAAACCGGCGCACTACTTACAGGTTTCATAGGTGGTTTAATTTCTAGTACGGCTACAACCGCTGCGTTAGCAAAACAAAGTCAAATTTCTTCTAGAAATGAATCTGACTTTTCTTGGGAGATTTTAATTTTTCTATCAGCCACCTTTGCTATGCTCGTTGAGGGTATGGTTATTTTAATTTTAGGTACGCAAAACACCCCTTATGAAATATTTGTGGTTTTTTGGGGACCCATTTTGATTACTGGCTTGGGCATTCTTTTTAAATCAAAAAAAACCCTTCGCTTTGTTGCCAATAAGCCACATGCCAATTTCCAATGGAAGCCTCTGCTAAAATTAACTGCATTTATCATTTTTGCTTTAGGTATATCAAAATTCTTACAAAATTATTTAGGTCAAAGCAGTCTATTAGTACTTACTTTTTTAATTTCATTGTTTGAAATACATGGGTCAGTCATTGCAAATATTCAATTGTATAATGCCAAAGCTCTTGATCTACGTCAGTTAGGAACTTTGATATCCGTCTCAATCTTTGCATCCTACTGTTCAAAGTTATTTTTAGTTTACAGCATGGGAAATCCTGTTTTAAAAGTAAAAATTTTGCGATACAGTTTTATTCTTTTTATTGCTCTTCTTATCAGTTGGTTAATATTTTATTTTCACGCTGTGCCGTCTAAATAATTCTCTTTTGTTGGGGAAAATCACCCCGTGATTTCTGCCAAATGCGTTTATTTGCATTTTTGCGGGTGGCGTATGATTTGCAAAATGCTTTGCCTGTCCGAGTCACATCAAGTGCTCGCACCATACTTTCAACGGAGGTTTTTATGATGGCTAAACTAAAAATTCTAAGCATGGCCTTACCCATGTCTTTGTTTGCTGCTTTTGCACAAGCTGAATCAGTGTCAGAATTGTCAAAGCGGGCTCAAGATGCGGCAACAGTGATTGAAGATATTGTTAGTATTTCAGATAAATCTATCCCTAGCAGTTTACTACAAAAGGCCGTGTGTGTGGCAACAATTCCACAAGTGATCCGCGCTGGCTTTATAGTAGGGGCAAGATATGGAAAAGGTTTGGTCTCCTGCAGAACTGCAACTGGCTGGAGTTCACCATCATTCATTCAGCTTCGTGGCGGCAGCTGGGGTGCGCAGTTTGGTGTTGAGTCCATTGACTTAGTTTTGGTTTTTGTACAGCCCAACGCTGTAGAAAAATTCAGTAAAGATAATTTCACCATCGGTGCTGATGCCACTGTCGCCGCAGGTCCCTTAGGACGTGATGCACAAGTAGGAACTGACTATAAACTAGATAGTGAAATTTATAGTTATTCTAAAGCTAAAGGTTTGTTTGCAGGTTTAACTATAGAAGGCACAGCTTTAACCGTAGATCAGTATGACAATATGCAAATTTATGGTGATGTCGCAGCTAAAGACCTTTTAACTGTTGATAACCATACGTCAATTTTAGCTCTGTCTCCGCTTCAAGCTTACACAAATGCATTGATGACCTTTGCAAATTAATTAGTTTACAAGATAGGCGGACTTAGTGATTTTTTACTAAGTCCGGCCTTTTACTTCTAATTCTTTGACGCCATCCGGTGAATGGGGTACATGACCTGATCAAACAAACACCGAATGGAACACATGACTCAATTTTCTGATTTAAATCTGATCGCCCCGATCCAACAATCTTTATCTGAGGCCGAATACAAAGTACCCACTCCAATTCAACAGCAAGCTATTCCACTCATTTTAGATGGCCACGATGTGCTTGGTATTGCCCAAACTGGCACAGGTAAAACCGCCGCTTTTTGTTTGCCTATTTTAAATATTTTATACAATAAACAAACTCGACGGGAGCCTCGCGCTTGTCGCAGTTTAATTTTAACTCCAACCCGCGAACTAGCCATTCAGATACATCAAAATCTACAAACTTATGGTCGTCATTTGAAGCAAAAATATGCTGTTATTTTTGGTGGGGTTGGACAAGGCAATCAAGTTCGTGATCTGCAGCAAGGTGTAGATGTTTTGGTGGCCACACCGGGAAGGCTTTTGGATCTGATACAACAACGACATCTGCGTTTAGATCGCGTCGAAATTTTTGTATTGGATGAAGCCGATCGCATGCTGGATATGGGCTTCATGCGCGACATCAACAAAGTGATTCCTTTGCTTCCGGTAAAACGTCATAACTTGTTTTTTTCTGCTACGATGCCTGCTGAAATTCAAAAGTTAGCCCATACCATTTTAAGAGATCCTAAAAAAGTTGAAGTGACCCCGCCAGCTACTACCGTAAAACGAATTCATCAAACTGTGATGTATGTGGATAAAAAAGACAAAATGGATCTGCTGGTGCATTTGTTAAAAAATAAAAACATGCGTAAAACTTTAGTGTTTGTAGAAATGAAACATGTGGCCAATAAAGTTTCTGAAAAATTAGAAAAAAATGGCATTTCTTCTGCGGCCATTCATGGCAACAAATCCCAAGGGGCCCGGCAACGTGCCATTGCTGACTTCAGCAATGATAAAGTTCAGGTGCTGGTAGCTACTGATATTGCGTCAAGGGGAATTGATATTGATGGCATCACTCATGTTATCAATTATGAGCTTTCTAATATTGCTGAAAGCTATGTGCATCGCATTGGCCGAACAGCCCGTGCCGGAGCCGATGGTTCTGCAGTTTCATTAGTCACTGGCGAAGAAAAATCTTACTTGGTGAATGTAGAACGAACCACTAAACAAAACATCGAAGTGATCACAGATCAGCCCTATCATTCTGAATCAGCCGCCAATGCTAACGTCATGAGCGTTGGACAAGCCAAAGCACAGATCGAAGGGCGAAGGCCTGGCCCATCACGCGGTGGTGGCCGCAGTCGTCGTGGGGGGGGATTTGCTTCTTCCACCCGCAATGGC
This sequence comes from Pseudobdellovibrionaceae bacterium, assembly GCA_049315665.1. GTDB lineage: Bacteria > Bdellovibrionota > Bdellovibrionia > Bdellovibrionales > Bdellovibrionaceae > JBMOJS01. Next base: position 13,157 of record JBMOJS010000035.1, read on the forward strand.
AATCGCAGCGGTGGCGGATCGTCAGCGCCAGGCCGATCCTCTGGCGGCGGTCCGCGCCGCCCAGCTAGCACAACATCTAAATCAAACTAATTAGTTAGTAATTTCAATAACTTAAAGGTGTTCATTATAATGTACACTTTTTAAAATATTTTGTTATACTTAAAGTATGCAGCTGGATAAGTTTAAAGATCTAATGAAACTCTATGGTCTAAAGCCCCTGGCTGAAAAAGCAGGGATTTCTAGGACATCGTTATATAATATATATAACGGTGCCAGTTTCGAAACAGAAACCCTAGATAAAATTTCTAAAATTTTGAATATAGAATTTGGAATTTTAACTAAAACACCTGAAAAAGAACAAGTGGCTCATCATTTAGCCTACTATGGCGCTCCCCTAGTGTTTGATAAATCTCTAGAAATTAATATGAATCTAGAAGAGACCATCAAATGGGGAATTTTCTATTCAATGACTGATGGTTTATTTGAAAGTCTTTTGACTTACTTTCTTAGAAAAAGATTTTCTTCTATAAATAAGTTAAATCTCTATTCCTTTTTAGACCAAAAATACCAGCTGCAGTTGCTGGGCTACTATTTAGATTTAGCCAATCAGTATTCATACAATAAAAAAATTGAAGATTTTTTTAATTCGTTTTACCAAAAAAATCTTCAGCCATTATACTTAGGCTCGTCAAAACCTACGACAAGATTTTTAAACATTTATAATTCAAAGTCCAATCAGACGGCAAAAAAATGGAATATCTTCACTTTAGACAGTCCCGATGATTATTTTATTAAATTCAGAAAGTGGGACAAGCTTGTTTAATAAAAGGATTTTGGATCAGTTATTTGCAGAAACAGACAAACATCTTAATCAAGATGTATCCATTGTATTGATCGGCGGCACAGCTTTGGTTATTAAATACCTAAGCCCAAGATCTACCTTGGATGTTGATACCTATAATAGAATCCCAAAAATTCTTCTCGGTGCTTGGAAAAAAGCCGAGGAGAATATTAAAATTCATATTCCACTAGCTCAGTCTACGGTTGCGGAAGGTCCCTACTTAATGGAAGATAGGTTTACTATCTACAAAGATTTAGATTTAAAGTATTTAAAGATTTTTATACCTGAAGCAGCAGATATTATTATGATGAAATTAATACGACTACTTAGCAAAGACCGCGACGACATCAGCCACCTTATAAAAAGCGAAAAAATCAGTGATGCCCTATTGCTAAAACGCTTTACTGAAGAAATGACTCATATTATTGGCAACTTCAAAATCATTAAAAGTCATTATCTCTTTATTATTGAAGAAAATTACGGAAATAAAATAGCAGACAAACATCAGAAAAAAATTAAGCATCTTTAACACCTCTGCCTTGCAGTGTTCTTTTTAGCTTCAAATTATACACTTGCATGAGCGCCTCCATTACATCAGCGCCTTCAGTGACTCCCAAGGCCAGGGCTATGGCCTGCAATGTAGACATACCTTCGGCGAAATGCTCTTTACGCAAATGATTTTCTGCCAAATTAGCAGAAGAAATTTTTACTTTTTCAAGATCAGCCAACTCTGGATGTCTGGAATAAACTTTACTGGCTTGGCGCCAATTGCCATCGGGGACAATCAATTGAATTGGTAATGGGTTTTGTTGCATAAAATCTAAATTCAACTCTACCGCATCATCAGAGGGGTAAAATAAGACAGAACGATAATCTGCAGATATCAAATCACTTAAATCCAAAGATTTTTGATCCAATTCGCCGCGAATATACATTCTACTATTTACAAGACTTTTAATGGCCAAGCGTCCGGTGTTGGTGGTTCTTTTTAATTCTTTTCGATGTACAACCAGACACACTCGGGTTCGTGTTTGCAAAACGGGTATCAAACTACAAATGCAAAAATCCTTGCTTAGACCACAGTCTAAACAAGGATTTTTGGTTTTTCGTTTTCTACTTTTATTTAAAATCTGGTCCAAATTGCTATTGGCAGAATTTAATGTTTGGAGCTGGCCAGCATGCCATCCACAGTTTTGCTCAACTGACTCAATACAAATTCTGGAGCCAAACGATTCATGAATTTCAATTGATTGCTTTGTCCAGGGCGAATTTCAAATTGGTCATTTTTTAATCCACGTATTGCTGCAGCTACCATTTTATCCACTTTCATGACCGATATGTCTTTCATATCATCACGCATAAAGCTGCCTAAAAGATCGGTCTGGGTTGCCGGGGGCGCCAATTCAAAAACTTTAACATTGGTGTTTTTAAGCTGCGCCCGTAAAGAAAGAGTGAAGGAATGCAGTCCTGCTTTGGTGGCACAATAAACCGGCGAAATGGGCAGGGGCACAAAGGCTAAGCCCGAAGAAACATTCATAATGGCTGCAGATTTTTTTTGTTTCAAATGCGGTAGAAACTGCTTCACCATGCGAATCGGACCGTTCAAGTTGATTTCAATTTCATTGGTAAGATTGTCCAGACCGCCTTGAGTGTCGTGCAGATTGATGGTTCGCATGATGCCTGCATTATTAATTAAAATATTTAAATCTGGAAATTTTTCTGTCACTTGATTGAATAATTTTACAATTTCTGCAGAACTTGAAACATCACTTTGAATGGTGTGAATTTGTGGAAACTTCTGTTTGGCTAGATCTAACTTTTTTTGATCACGGCCAGTGATAATTACAGTATTGCCTAGATCTAAAAGCTGTTTTGTAAGTTCTAAACCAATACCACTAGAACCACCGGTAATTAAAATCGTGTTTTTTGATAAATCCATAAAAACCTCCTGTAGCTGAAGCCTAATAGATTTCACAATCAAGTCATTAAAAATATACTGGTGATGCGTAATGAATCTTATAAGCTAATAATGATTCATTTTTCTAAAGCAGTTTCAGTATTTTAAACGCTTGCGACCATGGCGTTATGATGACTCCATCTACTTTTCTTTTACTTTTTTCATCACACACACAAATTAAATCGGCCTTGGGAAAATCTTTACTAAAGTGTTTCAAATGTTTTAAATGTCTTTCTTCAATTATTTCAGAAGATTTCATTTCAACCAAAGCTACTGTCTGATCAGGACGTTCAATGATCAAATCAATTTCGGCATCATCTTTACTTCTTAAGTAGGAAAATTTATAACCCAACTGATTGTTCTCATTCAATCGGTGACATTCGTTTATAAACCATGACTCAAATAAATTTCAATAAATAGTTTTCTGTTTTTTACCGGCCTCTAGTTTATTAAGTTTAGGTATTCCTTTGTTCGTAGTTACAATCGCTTCACAAAACCTAACCGGGCTTTCGGTGACGGGGTCCTATGGCTATAACAATCCGATTTCTAAAATGTTAACAGGCATTGGTTTTGTGAATGTATTTACTTCTTTTTTTGGTGGTTTTAGTATGTGTTTAGCGGCCATCACCGGTGCTATAGCCGCTTGTCCAGAGGTCCATCCCAATAATGACAAAAGGTATATTGCTGCATTGGCGGCTGGATTTTTGTACTTGATTGTTGGTTTTGCAGCAAGAACTTAGACTTCTTTATTTGCCATCTTCACAGCAGAAATGATCAGTGCCATTGCTGGCTTTGCGTTGCTAACGATGGTGTCTTCGGCCTTGCAAACGGCAATGGCTGACAGCGAAGAAAAAGATGTGGCCTTTATAACTTTTGTTATAGCAGCATCAGGCTTAAGATTCTTTGGTATAGGATCGGCGTTTTGGGCCATACTTGTTGGTTTACTTATTCAGCTTATTTTCAGTGCCCGCAAAGACTCAGGGCTTTTGCGAGTTTTTAGGCAGGCGCTAATCATTCTGCAAAAAAGATTTCATTGGCCAGCGCATCTATTGTAAATTAAAAATTTTTCTAGTGCAGGACCGGTAGGCTTTTTAAGCCCTGCTGTAGAAAAATTCACAGATTCAACGATAACAGTAAAAGCTTGCCGAAGATCTTGCAGCGCCCCTAAGTCGCGAACGATATTCAAATTTCAAGTTTTAATTTTTCCTTCTGCATTTAAAATTTGCTGGTGCAAAGATGATAAAAAGAAACCTGGTCCTTGGGACTTTTGGGTGTGATTGAAAAGTCTTAGAGCAATAACTTTAAGATCTAAACGCTTAGCAAGCTGTGTTAGTTCAGACTTAATCTGACACGTTTTTTCTATCCAAGATGTGTCAGATCAAATCCAAACTTCTACAAATCAAGACTCGCCAATTATTGATGGGCTGTCTTAATACAGCTAGGTAATTCCCTTATAGCATCTTTAAACGATGCACTTGAACTCCCGCTACCTAAAAATATATCACCACGTGAGGTTACTTTTCTGACAGAAACACGGTATGTGCTTTTTTCACCGTACCATTTATCTTCAGTAAAAATACTCCAAGTAAGACGCAGACCACCAGAAAAATCACTCATCCAGTCGACG
>JBMOJS010000036.1:0-17556 GCA_049315665.1 Pseudobdellovibrionaceae bacterium
ATTAAAAAAATACTCTTTAGATGAAAATAATCAGTTGGCCTATTTGAGCTTTGTTGGTCCAACGCGAATAATAGAAACAGATCTAAGTGAAATTCCCGGTCAAGGTTTCAACTACCATAAAGATGGTTTCAGTACAGCTATTGGCGATTTTAGTTTTGTGCTGAATGGTCATGAAAAAAAATCTACCGCTGCTGATTTTGTGGAAAGCCTTCCAATGTTAATTGATACAGGACAAGTGAAGTTACAATTCAGATCAGGGGTTGTTGTTGTGGGTGAATTAAAATCGATAGTTTATAGTATAAATGACCAAAAACCTATTATTCTTAGGTTTTTAAACTGCACAGTGACTTATAAAGATAAAACTTTGTACCGTCCTACGTGGGGTACTTATGATATGGTACTTGGTTCATTTATAAATGACATAGCAGATTCCCCTGGACAATTTTAGCCCGCAGTGAAAGTATCATCAGGACAAATGAGGTTTTTTTATGAACTTGGGTTGGACAGAAATATTACTTATAGGTGGAATCGCTTTGTTGGTATTTGGGCCCAGCCGCCTGCCTGGGTTAGGAAAATCTTTAGGTGAAGCCATTCGTGGTTTTAAAAAAGGTATCAGTGAAGACGAAGCCGAAGCGCAAAAAGATTTAGCCTCAACCACCAAGCCAAATCCACAAATTTCTGAAGCTGCCACGGATTCCCCAGCGGCCGCTTCACACAGTGAGATCAAAGACAAAACTCAACAGTCATAGATCATAGCGATTTATCTGAAAATAGCTGCCAAAATAGAAGTTAGGTCTATACGCAGAAGTGAAGTGCTGCTGGCTTTTTACGTAAAAACTTAATATTTTTATGTATTTACAAATTTTACCCCTAATTTTGTAGGCGCTAACCAATACAAAAATACTTCATTTTATCAAAGAAATACAATGACTTGCAGAATTTATGGGTAAATTTATCAACTTATATTAGCCAAAATAAAGGTTTCGATTATAAAATTGACCATACTACCAAAAAAGCGTTAAAATTGGTAGTATGGTAGATAGAATTGCCCAGCTTCCACGCAAACAATCCTTTTTTCTATTCGGGGCCCGTGGCACCGGCAAGTCGACTTTATTGCGCTCCCATCCTGGATTTGCAGATGGAATCTATATCAATTTATTGAAGCCGCAAGATCATGAGAACTATTCTTTAAATCCACAAATTTTATTCAATCAGGCAGAAGCTATTAAAAATAAATGGATATTTATTGATGAAGTGCAAAAGGTTCCAAAGCTTTTAGATGTCGTCCATGACTGCATTGAATCTTTTAAAACACCATTTGCATTGACAGGGTCAAGTTCACGTAAACTAAAAAGGGGTGGCGGAAATCTATTGGCCGGTCGTGCAATATCACTGGCTTTGTATCCGTTGACTTCTATAGAGCTTACCAAAGATTTTGATTTAGACCATGCATTGTCTTTCGGTACTATGCCCAAACTTTTAGAGTTTGAAGGGGAAGTTCAATCTATTGTTCGCTATTTAAATTCTTATGTACATACCTACATCAAAGAAGAAATTTTAGTTGAACAGTTGATTCGTCATTTAGATCCTTTTCGCTTGTTTTTGCCATTGGCCGCGCAAATGGGAGGCGAACCTTTGAATTATTCTAAAATAGCTAGGCAATCAGGAGTGCAGCACAAAACAATAGAAAGTTATTATCAGATTTTAGTAGAAACCCATTTGGGTCACTTTTTAGAATCTTATAATAAATCTGTACGCAAGGTGCAACGGCAAGCGGCTAAGTTCTATTTTTTTGATACCGGGGTTAAACGTGCTTTAGAAAAAAAACTGACTTTGCGTTTAAAGCCAAAAACAAGCGAATATGGACATCAGTTTGAGTCTTGGTTTATCAATGAGTGTTTTCGCTTGAACTCTTATTTAGAAAAAGATTTTAATTTTTCTTATTTAAGAACAAAAGATGATGCAGAAGTCGATTTGATCATTGAAAAACCAGATGGCCAAATTGTATTGGTTGAAATTAAATCTACATCTAGAGTGGATGAGTCACATTTAAAGCATTTAAAACACTTTGCCATGGATTTTCCAGAAGCCCAGCTCATGTGTGTCTGTCAGGTTGCAAGAAAAGAAATTCATCAGCGAATTGTAGTGCTGAACTGGCAAGAGGCTTTAATCGAGATTTTTGCTTTATGAAGCTCCAGTTGTGATTTTTTTATTCCAAAAAGCGAAAGGTTTTTAAGCTTTCATTGCATTTTTGCACCACCTGCAGAAAAACATTGGAAGGGGCGGTGCAGGTTAAAATCACCAGGCGATCTTGTTTTTTAAAAATCAATTGGCGCTGTTGGGACTCTTTACTGCGTTGGATAAAATCCACCAGCAAACCTTTTTGCTGACTGCTTTTATAGGGTTTGGATTCTAAAACTTCAAAACCAAAATGGGCATAGTCTTTCATCCACTTTTTAATCACGGTATCTAAAGTAGCTTCTTTTTTAACTGTGAATAAATGCAGGCTCATTTGCAAAGGTGCTGTTGGTTTTTTACTAGCCGCAGGCACAGCTGCAGGGTTTTTGTAAGTCCATCTTTGCACAAAAGAGTCACCCGCAGGTCCTTCAACATCGGCAGAGTCCGTGCTTTGCAATTCCCAAACTTCAGGGGCCACTTGCAATTGTAAGCGCAGGGGCTGAAAGTACAACAACAAGGATTTATCAGCCAACAAAGAAGATCCAAAACCAGGCACCGGGGCTGCTTGCGCGGGCTTGAAAAAAATCCCACTACCAAAAACGAACAGCGCACACAGGACTAGAAAATGTCGATGACGTCGATTTGTTTTACACATTTTTAAAACTTTCTTGGTCGAAATAAAATATGGGATTGCGCTTGAGTTCATGATTTCCAGGCATCCAAAGTTTTTGTAAGCAATGACGAAGGATTGATTTTCTTGAGATCATTTACGGCCACCCACATCTGTTCTGCAGTTTTATCCAAGGCCTTCGCGATGGACGCCAAATCGGGCGGCCTTACAGCCCTGTGTTTATTCTGGGGCAGCACAAAAATTTCATGATGAGTGATAGAATGCTTGGTTGTATAGTCCTTGGGTTTGGATTTTTGTTGACGGATCTGGCCTGGAAAAATCCACTGTCCTTTTAAAAAAGGCGCGTAATTATTTTTAACCAACAATATTTTATTCTTTTGTTGCAAAATCTGTGGCTGCCACACCCACACTTCAATGGCTTTGCGCGGTTTTTGTAAAGGCAGATCTGCAATGCTTTTGTTTTTTAAGGCCAAGCAGTTTTGTGTCCATGGGCACAGCAGGCAAGACACTTTTTTAGGTGTGCAAATCGTAGCCCCTAATTCCATCAAAGCCTGGTTGGCCAAATTCGAAGAACCCAATTGGGCCAATTGATCCGACAGCTGTTGCAATTGTTGTCGTGGTAAAGTTTTCCACCATTCGGTTTTTAAATCAAAGCGCCGTGACAGCACGCGAATCACATTGCCATCAAGTACACCCACGGGCTCTTGAAAAGCGATACTAGCTACAGCCCTGGAGGTGTAGGGGCCAAATCCTGGCAGCTGCAAAAGCTCTTCCGCCGTTTGCGGAAACTGCGGCAATACAGCCAAAGCTTTGGCCGATTTGTGCAGATTGCGGGCGCGAGAATAATAACCCAATCCCGCCCAGGCTTGCAGCACATCTGCTTCGGCGGCGGCGGCCAAATCTTGCACGTTAGGAAACAGCTGTAGAAATTTTTCGAAGTAGGGGATCACAGCAGTGACAGTGGTTTGTTGCAGCATCACTTCTGAAAGCCAAATAGCATAAGGATTTTTATTTTTGCGCCAAGGCAAATCCCTGGCGTTTTGCTTGTACCATTGCAATAAAAGTTTATGATCTTGGCTAAGGTCCATGATGGACAGCTTAGGATAGATTTTTACAGGAGTCAAAATGGACTATGTTCCTTTAAGCGGACGCGAATTCCCCAGATATTCAGCCATAAAAACTTTTTTTCGTTTGCCTTATGTAGAATTGCAACAGGATTATGATTTAGGAATTTTTGGAATCCCCTTTGATGGGGGAGTATCCTATCGCCCTGGGGCTCGCTTTGCTCCTAGCAAAGTGCGTGAGCTTTCAAGTCTGGGGCGGGGTTATCATTTGGACCGTCAGCAAGGGGTTTTTGAAAATATAAAAGTGGCTGATATTGGGGATTGCTCCACAGTGCCCATAGATTTGCCACAGACCTATGAAAAAATTGAAGGCTTTGTTGAAAAATTATTGCATCACAATAAAAAATTTATTTCAGTGGGTGGCGATCATTCCACCACTTTGCCGGTGCTGCGGGCTTTGCGCAAAAAATATCAAGTTCCGTTGTCACTGATTCATTTTGATGCCCATTTGGACACTTACCCGGCGGCTTGGGGTTGCGAGTATCATCATGGTTCTTTTGCTCGTCATGCGGTGGAAGAAGGTCTGGTGGATCCAAGATCCATGGTTCAGATTGGCATTCGCGGCCCATTGACTTCGTCCCAAGACTTACAATTTATTCGCAAGCATCAAATTCGCTGTATCACCGTGGATGATGTGCGCGCTTCCACTTTGCCTGAATTTTTAAAAACCTTGCCCTCGTTTGTGCATTCGCCCACCTACATTAGTTATGATATTGATTGTTTAGACCCGGCTTTTGCTCCGGGAACGGGGACTCCGGTGCCAGGGGGATTGACTACTTATGAAGTGCAAAAAATATTTCGCGCCTTGCAAATCAAAAATCTAGTCGGTGCTGATATTGTTGAGTACTGTCCGGCCTATGACCCTTCAGAGATCACAGGGCTTGCTGCCGTCGATGCCATGTTTGAAATTTTAAATCTCTTTGTCGCCAGCCGGAGGAATTAAGCCCTTCTTTTTGATTTTTTCTACCAATGTAGTGCGATTCAATCGTAGCAAAGCCGCCGCCTGATTGCGGTTCCAGCCCGTGCGTTCTAAAGCCTTTAAGATCAATGCGTTTTCATAAGCATCCACGGCAGAGTTGAAATCCATGCCGTTGTCGGGAATATCGGTCATGGCAAATTCAAATTCTTCGGCTTTGTGTTGTTTGTATTTAATAGGCAAATCACTGAGATCAATCCAGCCTTCGCCTTTTAAAATGGTCATGCGTTCGACCAAGTTTTCTAACTCGCGAATATTGCCGGGCCATTCGTACCTCACTAAAGATTCTAAGGCTTCAGGCAAGATACCCAAAATATTTTTATTTTTATTTTTGTTAAAAATTTGCATGAAGTGATTCAGTAGCAATGGGATGTCCTGGCGGCGTTCCGTCAGCGAGGGCACATTGATGGGGATCACATTTAAACGATAAAATAAATCTTCGCGAAATTGGCCTGTGCTGACCGCTTCTTCCAAATTCACATTGGTGGCGGCAATCACTCGCACATCCACTTGAATGGTTTTGGTGCCACCGACGGCTTCAAAGCAGCGTTCTTGCAAGGCGCGCAAAATTTTGACTTGCAAAGAGGGTTTTAAATCACCGATTTCATCTAAAAATAAAGTTCCACCATCAGCCAATTCAAAGCGACCAGCGCGGTTGCTGATGGCGCCGGTGAAGGCTCCTTTGATGTGTCCAAACAGTTCGCTTTCTAAAAGCTCAGAAGGGATGGCGCCGCAATTTATGGGAATAAAAGGTCCCGTGCGACGATGGGATTTCATGTGAATGGCTTTGGCAATCAGTTCTTTGCCTGTACCACTGGCTCCATGAATCAAGATGGTGGAGTCCGAGTCCGCCACTTTATCAATTAAATTCAAGACATTTTGAATAGGTTCGCTTTGGCCAACAATCAAATCAAATTTTTGTCGGCGTGAAATATCTTGGCGTTGCTGGGGAATGGTTTTTCCACCCAGGCTTTTGGCCGCTAAAAATTTTTCGCACAAAAGTTGCAAATGATTTATATCTACAGGGCGTTTTAAAATATAAAGATGATCTTGAGCTGGGCTGTTATCTGCGGTGTCAGTGAGTAAAATGATTTCTACCTGGGGGTTTTGCATTTTTAACAACGAAAACAATTCGCTACCAGCACCATCAGGCAAAGTTTGATCAATCACGGCTACATCAAAGCCTTTATCGGTATTGATCCAGGCTCGGGCTTCTTCAAGTTTTGCAGCGGTAATGGCTTTGTATCCCCAGCGTTCAAAATGGCGGAACAAAGTTGTTCTGTGTGTTGATTCATCATCAACAATCAAAACTCGATTTTGCGTCATGAAGGAGTCCTTCCTTGTAACAGAATTCTCTTTCATCCTGAAAGAGCCACATGAACCCAGCCTATACTGAAATTGACGGGACTGTCAAAAAAACCAGTGCTAGCAAGGCTTTCAGGCCTATAAAACTGGACAAGAGAAGGTGTGGCTAGACTTTTAGAGCCCTTATTTTAGTCCAGCAATTGACAAGCAGAAATAAATTCTGAATGGTTGGTGATAGTTACATCCGGCGCATCAAAAACAGAGCTGGGCTTTTCATCGGCGTGTTCGCCATAAATAAAATGACAGGCTGTTGCGCCTATTTTTTTAGCATCCCGTATTTCTGCAGAAAGTCGATTACCAAAGCTCAAAAGTTCTGACGGAGTGATGTTTTCTTGCCTCAGTATTTCTAAAAATGCTGTTTCTTTGCGCTCTTTTTTGACATTGTCCAAGACATAAATATTTTTAAAAAAATGACCAATACCTAAAGATTTTATTTTTTGCAGTTGCGTGGCTTTGTGCCCCATGGTCACCACATACAAAATGTAGTGGGGGTGAAGCTTTTGCAGGTTTTCTAAGGCTCCGCTAAAAATAGGCAAAGAATCTGGCAGTTGAGGAATATAAAAAGCATCCACGGCTTTTTGCACATCTTCTTGGTCCAGAGGTCCAAACTTCTGAGCAATTTCTGGAAAGATTTCAGTGTGTGACATATGCAACGCTTTTTTTGCGCGATAGTCCAAACAGGTTTGCAGATCACACTTCAGTCCTGCATCTAAAAGTTTTTGGCAAGCCTGCCTAGCGGCTTGCGGAACCAGCAAGCCCGAGGTATCAAGTAGAGTATCATCTAAATCAAAAGCGATGGCCTTGATCGTTGGAAAAACTTTGTCTGAGGTCTTATTTTTAGATGTTGGCATGAAACACAGTTATGCCCCAGTTGAATCCGTTTGGCAAAGAGAGGATGAAGTATGACAGAAAAATCCACAGCAAAAATAGAATCCTTTTCCGTAATCATTTTGGCCGCAGGCCAGGGGAAACGCATGAAGTCCCCACTGCCTAAGGTCCTGCACCCCGTTTCTGGGCGGCCCATGATTGAAAGAATTATTTTAGCAGCAAAAAGTGCTGGAGCCCGTGAGGTGCGCCTTGTGGTGGGGCATGGGCAAAATTTGGTGCGGCAAGTGGTGCTGCCCTTGGGCGTGCAGTGTTTCGTGCAAGAGTCCCAGCAGGGCACGGCCGATGCTGTGCGCTCGGCTCAAGTAGATAGCCTTGAAGGCGATGTAGTAATCATGAACGGGGATCATCCCTTGATTGATGCTCAGGATATTCGTAACTTTGTACAGATCTTTCGTGAAGAAAAAGCCGATCTGGCGCTGGTCACAGCCAAAGTCAAAAACCCGAAAGAGATGGGACGCATTGTGCGCCGAAATGGCGACCTTATGGCTGTAGTGGAAGCCAAAGATGCCTCTGCAGAAACTTTAAAAATCAATGAAATCAACACCGGAATTTATGTGGTGAAGGCCGCCGTTTTACAAAAGATCTTGCCGCTGATTAAAAACTTCAATGCGCAAAAAGAATTTTATCTGACGGATTTGATCTCTTTGTCCTTAGAAAAAAAGCAGCGTTTGATCGGTATAAACTCTTCGGCCAAAGTGGCTGTGGGAGTGAACAGTCAAGCCGAGTTGGCCAAAGCCAACACTTATTTTTTTAGAAAAAAAGCCACGGCATTGATGGAGGCTGGGGTTTTGATGTTGGATCCTAAAGCTGTATACATTGAAGACTCTGTGGAAGTGGGTCCCGGATCAGTGATTTATCCCAATGTTTTTTTGCGCGGTAAAACCAAAGTAGGATCTTTTTGTGTCATTGAAAGCAATTCTTTTATTTCAGAATCACAAATTGCCGACAGCGTGCAGATCCGTGCGGGATGTTATTTGGAACAGGTCGAAGTGCATAGCAAAGCCACCTTGGGGCCTTATGCTCGTTTGCGTCCACAAACTGTGATCGGTGAAGAGGCCCATGTGGGGAACTTTGTCGAAATGAAAAAAGTCAACTTTGGCAAAAAATCCAAAGCGGGGCATTTGACTTATTTGGGTGATGCAGAAATTGGTGAGCGTGTAAACATCGGTTGTGGTACCATCACTTGCAACTATGCTGTGGATCATAAAAAATATAAAACAGTGATCGGTGATGATGTTTTTGTCGGCAGTGACACTCAGTTTGTGGCACCAGTGAATGTGGGGGATTCGGCAGTGATTGGTTCGGGATCCACCATCACTAAAGATGTGCCTTCACGGGCTTTGGCAGTGGCTCGCTCTAGACAAAACAATATTGAAAATTATGTTGATAAAAACAATATGGAAGTGAAGGATTAAATTATGTGTGGAATAGTAGGTTACTTAGGTCCGCGTAATCCCAAAGACGTGATTTTAAATGGCTTAAAAAAACTAGAGTACCGTGGTTATGACAGCGCCGGTGTTGCCATTTTGCATGAAGGTAAAACCAAGCGGGTTCGTGCTGCGGGTAAATTAAAAATTTTAGAAGATCGTTTATCTGCAGAAAAATTTGATGGCCACACGGGCATCGGTCATACTCGGTGGGCCACCCATGGTGCCCCATCGGAGCGCAATGCTCACCCCCACCAAGTCCGCGGCATCAGTTTGGTGCACAATGGAATTATCGAAAACTATGCAGATATTCGCGAAGAATTGATCAAACAAAAAGCCGAAATCACTTCAGACACGGACACCGAGCTGGTAGCCCATTTGATTGCCAATGAAATTGAGATCACGCAAAATTTGCACAAGGCTGTGGAAAGAGTCTTGGATAAGATCCATGGAGCTTTTTCAATTGTAGTGATGTGGGAAAAAAGCCCCAACGAGCTGGTGGCTTTTAAAGATGGACCGCCGTTGGTGGTGGGTGTTGGTGAAAAAGAAAATTTTATTGCCAGTGATGTCCAGGCCCTTTTAGCTTATACACAAAATTTTGTATATTTGGATGATCGTGAAGTGGTCTGGATCAATGGCCCTGATGTTCGATACTATGCGGCCAATGGTTTTGAAATTCATAAAAAAATTCAAACCTTAAATTGGAATCCTGACATGATTGAAAAACAGGGTTTTTCTCACTTCATGTTGAAAGAAATCTATGAACAGCCGCGGGCTGTGGCTGCGGCCATTGAGCCCCATGTGGATATTCAAAAATTGCAGGTGCGTTTGCAGGATGTGGGCTTGAGCGAAGCCCAGTTCAAATCTTTTGAGCGGGTGTTTTTTATTGCTTGTGGCACCAGTTATTATGCCTCGATGGTAGGTAAATATGTGATTGAACAGGTGGCGCAAATTCCGGTCGAGATCGATATCGCCAGTGAGTTTCGTTACCGCCATCCGATTTTATTAAAAAATACTTTGGTGATCACGATTTCACAAAGCGGCGAAACTGCAGACACCTTGGCGGCGATTCGTTTGGCCAAAGAAAAAGGGGCCACCACTTTAAGTATTTGTAACGTGAAGGGTTCATCCATCGATCGCGAAGCCCATGGACATTTATTTATGAACTCGGGACCTGAGATCGGTGTAGCCAGTACAAAAGCCTTCACCAGCACTTTGGCTTTGGTGAATTGTTTGGGTATTTATTTGGCTGCGCAAAGGGGAGTTTTAAAGCAAGAGCAAGAGCAGGATCTGGTGCGAGGATTGCTGGCCGCGCCTAGTTTATTGGAAGGCGTTTTGGCTTATGATAAATACTTTGCCGAAGTGGCCGCCAAGCTAAAAAACTATCGTGGATTTTTATATATGGGCCGTGGTGCCAGTTACCCTATTGCTATGGAAGGGGCCTTGAAATTGAAAGAATTGGCCTACATGCATGCCGAAGGTTATGCCGCAGGCGAAATGAAGCATGGCCCTTTGGCTTTGATCGATGAACGTATGGCCATTGTGATGTTGGCCCCTAGCGATCACTTGTATGAAAAAACAGTCAGTAATTTAGAAGAAGCCCGGGCCCGGGGCGGAGAAATCATCAGCATTGGTACCGGTGAAAATGAAAAACTGAAAGAGATCAGCAAGTATTATTTAAGCCTGCCACGCACGCACTGGATTGTGAATCCGCTGCTGACTGTGGTGCCACTGCAGTTGATGGCTTATCACCTGGCCTGTCATTTGGGCTACGATGTGGATCAACCCCGCAATCTGGCCAAATCAGTGACGGTGGAGTAGGGTCGGGAGTACGATAGCTCATCCAAATAACTACAGATCCTAATATTTTTATCAACTGCGTTTTTTAATTTTCGAAAGATCATATGTATTTGCCATCCGTTTTTTCAGATATAGACTTAAAAGTTTTAAGCGATTTGATGGGCAAGCACCCATTGGGTTTGCTGATGACCAGTGGCCCGTCTGGCCTAATGGCTTCGCCAATTCCATTCAAATATCTAGTGGACGGTGAAAACTCAGTGCTGGTGGCTCACTTGGCCCGAGCCAACCCGCACTGGAAGGAGCTTGTAAATGTGAATGATTGCCTGGTGGTTTTTCAGGGTGTTGAAGGATATGTGACGCCCAGTTGGTATCCATCCAAAGGCACTACTCATAAGGTGGTACCTACTTGGAATTATGAAATGGTCCAAGTTAAAGGACGACCCCAAGTGATAGATGACGTGGAGTGGGTTAAAAAGCAAGTGAGTGATTTGACCGACTTTATGGAGCAAAAAAGACAATGTCCATGGAGTGTTTCAGATGCCCCTGATGATTTTATTCATTCTCAACTTAAGGCTATCATAGGTCTGCAGATACAGATCACTGAAATTAAAGGCAAATGGAAGATGAGCCAAAATAGATTACCCGAGGATGCTCAAGGTGTCGTCGAGGGTTTATCAAATTTGAATGACCCGCACTCAAACCCACAAATGGCTAAGATAGTTGCGTCCAAAATCTGCAAAAAATAATTCAGTCTAGCGAACCAAGAAAAAGAGCAAAGATAGAACTCCAGCGATACAACCTAAAATAGTCAAAAGCAAATGTCTGCCAAATAAAAAAACGAAAGTGGCAAAGGTGCTGAAATAGATTGAATTTCTTGGTGAGAAACAGTGTCCGGCGCTTTTATATAAACATGTTGAGTTTATGTTATTTTGTGTGTAGTGATGTTCAATGCAACGCCAATGCAAGATGGTTATTACAATGAAAAAAAAGGCCATGCCATAACGAAACCATAAATACCGATTTGCTTCTTGCCGTTTTGTTTTAAAAAGAGGTTTTAAAAAGCTTGTCCCAATGCTATGGGTAATAAGAGTCGGCTCGAAATTTGTCTTGCTGCTATTGCTTGTTGTTGCTTTAAAAAAATCGAAAGTGTCTTGAAATTCAATTTTTCGCGATTCTGCTTGAATGATCGCGGGCCCTGCCTGTGACAGGGTCTGTTTTATTTTTTTTGATTTTTCATTATGAATCGCATTCATTTCTAAAAATATTTTTTGTTCTAGTAGGCTTAAGTTGTCATCTTTATTTAAAAGCACTCGACACATATCAATGACTTTTTCACGATCGTAAAAATGGTCCAACTGTTGAAAAGCGGACTTCCAATCCAGTGGATTTTGACCATAGATTTCCAACTTTTTCGCTTCTGCTGCTGATAAATCAGATTTTTTAATAAATTCAATCAGCCATTGATGCTGCTCTTGGTTTTTGACGCCCGCTGTACTACTGATACTGATCAGTGTTTTACAGACACCCAACTTATTTTTTAATAAACTCATGGGCTACCTGTCGCTGGCCAGTTTGCGATTTTTATCTTGAAAATAAAATTTTTCAAAGTACTCTTTATCTATTTCAATCAGATCAGCTATTATGTAAAGTCCTAAAGCTTGTCGTATAAATGGTAGGTCAACCCAAATCCGTTCTTGGTTTTTATATTGAATAAATCCTTTCAATTGAGGTCTTTCACAAGCATCAAATAAAGTCGCGTGGGTCTGAATTGTAGCATCTACATTTTTTGTGAGGTTGATTTCGAAGGGAAAGTGATCGAACAAATAACCCTGTGCCAGAATTACCGCTTTAAGATTTTCTTTGGCTGCCGCGCAGATAAACGGTAAGGCGTCGGCGTTTTTTTTAGCATCGAAGGGCTTTGCTGCCAATATGTTGGAGTTCAGATAGTATGCCCAGGCATAAATGAATTTTAGGTAGTTCACCTTGGATGGGGTGGGTATCGGGTATTCGCTATGTATTTTGATGGTGTCAGCAAATTGATAGGCCATGTTAATATTAGCAATCCCAGCCAGTATGCCAAAATATTCTTTGCTTTGAAAAAGGAGATGAGACAGATGACGACTGAGCTTAAAAGCCTCCTGCACGCTATTGTTTTTATAGCTTTGCAAAAAGTAAATTTTTAGATGAAGGCTAGTCGAAGAAAAAGGAGATAAAGGTAATGCAGTCCAGACCCCTAGTTTAGAAAAAGGATTTTTTTTAGAGACCCCCTGAATTTTATCGTTAAATTCTTTTATCTCCAACATATTGATGTGGTCGAATTTATAAAGCTCATTCATCCAGCTTGTATTGATTTTTTGTAATCTTGGATCTGCAGCTATTTTTTCGAGTTGGTTTTTATCTTTCAGCCAATTTGGATAATCGGCAAATAGACTTTCGGCCAAAGCCTTAGATTGCTTCATTGCTGGGGGCAATGAACTTTCATCATCGGATCCAAATGTTTTAAATAGAAAATGGGCTGCATTGGCTTTTTGTTCAGAAATTCCGGGGAAAGTCTTCGGAGGAGCTGTCTCTAGGTATTTTTGCATATCGGACCAATAGGGCTGTGCCTGCGCTAGATTCTTTTTGATCCTTGCATATTGATAAATCGAAAAAGTCAAGGTTATAAGAATTGTTGTGATAAAGCTTATCAAACAACCAAGAAGAAAATGAACCATCCACCCTTTTTTCATTCTATTTATATCGGATTTTTAAGTATTTCTATTTACTAGACCTAAATCCCATTCAATTCAAAAACGAGATTTAAGTAAACCTTACCTGTCAAAAAAAAGTACAGCTGCGCATCTGCTGCTATTGTACTAGACTTCAGTTGCTATGCAGTTTAGCTACTGCTTTAAGTAAAAAAGCGCACCAGTGCGAATTTTAAACAAAGGACCCTTTTATGAAAAATATCTTATTTTGTATTCTAGGTTTTATTTTTGCGCAAAACGCATTGGCCACAGTGGACAGCAATGATCGCGTTTTCATTGTTGCCCAGCATGTGCAATCTGGTGAGTTTTTTATTGAAAGAGTTCCGGTGATTGGCTGTCACGGCCAAGCCAAGGGGCCCCAGTTAGTTCAGTTCACTGCAGAATACAAGGCTCCTTCCAACATTGGTTGTGGCATGCAAGCCAGTTTTGACAATATCAATTATTTGATTTGTGCAAAAGTGATCAGTGAAAAAGAAAATCAGGATTATTCTAGCTTTTCAGAAATCACTTTGGATATTTCTAAATGCGTGGCCAAAAATGACAAACAATTTATCACAATGCTTCGTACGGCTGCAAAATTAAACTTCTCGACTAAAAGCAAAGAAGTGAAATTGAATCTGATTAAATAAGACTTTTAAAGTTAATATTTAAAGCTTCAATGATGCGGGACTAGAACTCAGTCATTTCTACTTCGCAGAAGGCGCAGGCTTTGGGGTCGGTGCGCCCGCACCAGCCGCTGCGCCATAGGATTCAGCTTCGGCAAAAATATGTCCTTGGCCAACCAAGGCATCCGTCAGCGCCAAGCCAGAGTTTCCCCCAGCTGATAAAAACTGGCACATGACTGCAACACCATTTTTGTATTCTGAAGTGATCTCTATGGGGACCAAGTCGCTATGAATGCGGCCTAAGTATTTTTTTTCTCGCTCTTCAAAAGACGAATAGTTATTGCAAGCTGCTTCAGAGTATAAGGTTTTTTCATAGGTCTCGACTTTGTATTTGGTCGGCTGTTTGAGTGGCCCTTTCAATGCAGCAATTTCAGAAATCTTGCAAACGCCATTTTCAATCACATAAGTGTCTTGAAAGCCCGAAGTCACCAAAACATCTTTTTTGTTTTGGTAAGCCTTCATTTTATTTTTATTGATGAACTTTTCAAGATCCTTCAAATTGTATTTGGTGGTGACGGTTAATATTTTTCTGTTCGAGCCTTTAACATCAACCATGTTGGTGGCCAGAGTGGTGTCTACATCTTTAAAAGCGGCCTTGTACAAATACTCTGAAGAAATATCTGCATTTTCTTTACTTTTGCTGGGCTTTTGCGGCCCCACAATTTGCCTATCAACAATAGAAAATGGATTTTTATTTCCCTGGCGGGTAAAACGGATTAAAGAAATCTCTTCAATGCTTTTTGCACAAGGACCCAAGTCATCTGCGGCCATAGAAACAAAAGGCAAAAGCAATCCGAAGAAAATGTATTTTTTCATATTCCATCCCAGCTGTGTATTTGTTAAAAGTGTAATTGAAAGTGACAGGTCATACCAGATGGCTTTTTAAATTTGCAGTAAACTAGAAGAAGAAGTGGTTTTCTGCAGGTCAAAGGGCCAGGTCATTGAGGGAATTATTTAATGGAATCGGTATAAACTACTGAAGCACATCATAAAAGGCTTTGACCCTAGAAACAAAGTCCACGGTTTCTTGTCCCCGGGCCATGCCGAAAGTTAATTGTTTAGCAATCACTGGATCTTCAAGAAGCGGTAAAACCTGACGAACATCTTTCCAGATCCAGGGGTTCAATCCACGTTGCTGAGCCAAACTTTGAGCATCCCATAAGTGACCTAAGCCAATATTGTATGCAGCTAGTGACAAAGACCAAAGCTCTTTGCGCAGACCACGTCGTTGAGATTTTTCAGGCAGATCTTGCAATGATTTTTTTTCGACCTGCTTGAACAGCCAACTGAGGTAGCGAGACCCGCCCTCAATGCTTTGAACAGGGTCCTCGCGATCGGACAGATTTAAATGCTCTGCCGTTTGTTCGGTCAGTTGCATGATTCCGCGCACACCAGTGTGACTGATGGCTGAGGAATCCCAGTGAGATTCTTGATAGCCTATGGCAGCTATCAGTTGCCAAGGTAAGTTGTTTTTTTTGCCAGCCAGTAGGAAATCTTTTTTAAATGCAGGAAGTTTAGTTTTAACATCGGATTTGAGTTTGTGAATATCGGCAGGGGATAATGTTTCTAACAATGAAAAATAATGATCTTTGATGCGTAAAACAGTCTGCTTGCGAGCCGCCAGTTGAAACCACATTTGCATGTTGTCAGTTAAGCCGGGATTTTTTTTGGATAACAACCAGTGAATTGAAAAAGGGGCGCTGCTGGGACCAACCACTTTCATGTCTTTTTTTAGGCGCTGCTGGTAAAGGCCTTCTTTGTTTTCTAGCTGCTTGCAGTTTTTGTTATCAAAACAAAATAAACTAAAATACGACTCATCAAAAGCAGGGCCTAAAACCACGCCGTCGGTTTCTTCATCTGTGCGAAAGCGCCCCAAGCCCACATCGACTTGATTTGTTTGTACGGCTTTGATTAAATCTTGACGGTTTTTATATATAACAAAGTTAAGCTTTATAGATTGATCATAGCCAAATTGACGAATCAGTTCATATTCAAGCCCACGGGTGAATTTTTTGTTTTTTTGTATGAAGACAAAAGGGTGTTGAATAACGCCAATTTGTAAAATTTGATCTTTCAAATTCTGGGTTTGTAAAGGCGCCGTGAAGGTAGCCATTACAGAAAAAGACAACAACAAATAAATAAAAATACGAAGGGGTCTGGTTTTTATATGCACCGGCTGGAGTTATTAGAAAAACCCCAGGGGATCAACCTAATCCCTCTTGCAAAATTTATTTGACTAAGAATGCAGTAAAAAAGACTCGAAATTTTTCTGTGAGTGTAAAATTTGCAGGTTTTTTTTGTCAGTTCTTTCCCGGGGGTTTTGTGTTTTTTGCGCTTCAGCCAGTAAGTTTTCATTCAGCGGGGGAAACAGGCTAAAGTTTATATTGGTAGGCTGAAAATGTTTGGCGCGCAACGGATCCGTAATCGCTTCCAGCAAAGAACCAAAGGCCGTAACCCGCGGTGGGCGCGCTGCTTTTTGGGTCCAGGCTTCAGCCTGGGCCTCGGTGAATGGTTGGGATAAGTGAGCATCAGAACTGTTGTTACATTCTGCAAAATTGATTTTTTGTTTTAAAAAATCAGCCACCATAAGTCCCGTGCAAGTCGATTCAAAATAGCCTTCAACGCCAGTGATTTGGCCAGCAAAAAACAACCAAGGGTCCTTTTTGCTGGATAAATCAAAATTCAATTTGGCCGGAGAGTTTATAAATAAATTTCTATGAATACTGCCTAATTTTAAAAACTCAGCATTTTCTAAACCAGGAATCATTTTAAAAATTCTGGCCTGTTCACTATAAGTCATGCGGGTTTGAAAACCCACCATGTTGTAGGCAGTGGCCTCTTTATTTTCTTGCCGCAATTGCACGACGGCAAAAGGATAGCGCCCGGTGCGGGGATCGGTAAGGCCTACGGGTTTCATTGGGCCAAAGCGCAAAGTCTGGGGGCCGCGTTGGACCATGACCTCGATAGGCATACAGCCTTCAAAAAAATTTGTGGTTTCAAAATGTTTGGGTTCAATTTTTTTAGCGTTTTGAATTTCTAAAATAAACTGATTGTATTGTTCTTTGTTCAGCGGACAGTTTAAATAATCCGGAGTCCCTTTGTCGTAGCGATCGGCGCGCCAAGCGATATCGGTATTGATGCTATCGGCATCAATGATAGGGGCGATGGCATCGAAAAAATATAAAAAATCTTCACCAAAGTGATTTTGTAAATCTTTGGACAAAGCCTCATGGGTCAATGGCCCGGTGGCCACAATGGTGGGTCTGGGCACATCCTGCAAGGACACTACGGGCTGGCGATGCACGGTGATCAAGGGATGCTTTTCGATCTCTTCCGTGATGGCTAAGGCAAAACGCTCGCGGTCGATGCCCAGGGCTTGGCCCGCAGGCACTTGAAATTTTAAGGCTGTTTTTAAAACGAAAGAGTTCCACTTTTCAGCCTCCCACTTCAGCTGGCCGGTGGCTGAAAGGGGGTTCATGCTGCCAAAAGAATTGGAGCAAACCAATTCAGCCATATTTTTGGTTTTATGCGCTGGGGTCATAACCTGATCGCGCATTTCGTAAAGATTCACCTTAAAACCTGATTGCGCCAGCTGCCAAGCACACTCGCTGCCTGCTAAGCCAGCACCAATAACAGAAACTGAAATTTCGTTGTTTTGCATCATAGGGGCACTGATACATGCAGTCGCAACAAAGATCAATAGAGATTGCGATTCTGGGGAGCTTGTCGCTATGCTAAGCCATGAGCTTTATGAA
>JBMOJS010000253.1:0-3922 GCA_049315665.1 Pseudobdellovibrionaceae bacterium
ATTTCCGCCGGTGGTGGTTTCTGGATTGCCAAACATCACACCAATTTTCATCCGAATCTGATTGATAAAAATAACCAAAGTTTTAGATCGGCTGATGGCGGCCGTCAGTTTACGCAAAGCCTGTGACATCAATCGGGCTTGTAAACCCATGTGGCTGTCGCCCATTTCGCCTTCGATTTCAGCCCGCGGCACCAAGGCCGCCACAGAATCCACCACCAATACGTCAATGGCCCCTGAGCGCACTAAAGTTTCTGTGATTTCTAAAGCTTGTTCACCTGTGTCTGGTTGAGAAATAAGTAAATCTTCTGTGTTTACACCCAACTTACGGGCATAGTTCACATCCAAAGCATGCTCGGCATCAACAAAGGCCACCACTCCACCTTTTTTTTGTGCTTCTGCAATTGTGGTTAAAGCAATGGTGGTTTTACCAGAAGATTCTGGTCCATAGATTTCTACAATACGTCCACGGGGTAAACCACCGATGCCTAAAGCAATGTCTAAACTTAAAGCTCCTGTACTAATGACTTCGACATCTTTGGCTAAAGCATCGTTAATACCCAAGCGCATGATTGAGCCTTTACCAAATTGTTTTTCAATGGTGGATACCGCTAGCTCTAAAGCTTTGATTCTTTCTGCCTGAGCTTTAGGATCGCTGTGGGGCCCCCGAGTGGCTGTGGTTTTTTCTGTTGTTGGCTGTGCCATAATATCTGACCTTTCTGTTTCGTGATCTACGCTAAGTTGATTTTTTTATGTGTTTTCGACCACGTTATTTGTTTTTGTTTCTTGCTGACAGACTTCCGCGACTAGTGAAGACTTTCAAGTAAAAATGCAAGGGCCCAATTGGCGGACTGCACCTGAATGTCTTTACGCTCCCCAGAAAAATGCTTTTGAACAGATTGTACAATCTGTGGACCAGCCACGGCAAAGCACACAGTGCCCACAGGCTTATCCACAGTTCCGCCGCTAGGACCAGCCACCCCGGTGATAGATACAGCCCAGCTGCTATTAAACACCTTCAGGCAGCCAACAGCCATTTCTTGCGCAACGTTTATACTCACTGCTCCGTATTTTTCTAAGCTGGCGGCAGACACCGAAATAATATTTTTTTTAGCTTCGTAAGAATAAGCCACAACGCCGCCATAATAAATATCTGAAATGCCGGCCTGGGCAGTGACAAAGCTAGATAGTAGGCCTCCGGTGCAGCTTTCCGCCAAGCTTAAGGTTTGTCCAGCCGAGCGCAATCTTTGAATCACCTGTAGAAGTAGTTTTTGATCTAGGTCCATAGTCATTGTTGCCCCAAAATACTGGTGTAAGAATAGACAGCCTGCAAAATCAAGCTGGCAAAAATCCCAGCGGCGATATCATCCACCACCACCCCTAAACCACCTGGAACTTTACGATCTAAATAACCAATGGGAAAAGGTTTTAAAATATCAAAAAAGCGAAACAATAAAAATCCCATAAGCAAACTTTGCCACGTCATGGGCAGCCACACCATGGTGATTAAAAAGCCCACCACTTCATCAATCACAATTTCAGATCGGTCATGACCATCGCCAAAGTCTGCATGCAAATGATCCTGCTCATAAGCGGCAGCAGCAATAATAGCCAAAGGGATCAGCAATAAAACTGCGGCCATATATAAAAAAGGCCCCGCCCAAGACAATAAAATCACTAAGGGGATAGTTGCGAAAGTAGCTACCGTGCCCGGTGCTTTTTTGGCGTAACCGATTCCTAAATAAGTGGCCACCAAATGCAACCCACGCCGAGTATTCATGTTTTTTTAGGTGCCATCTTTTCAATGGCTCCGGCATTGCGGTGTTTGGCCCCAGGAACATGGGTTTCAAAACACCCCACAGAACAAAAAACATAACCTGTTCTTTGCCCGTTGCAGGTAGAGACACTGCAAATAAAATATTTTTTTCCCCAATCGATGGGTTTTTTGCAAGCACTGCACTTTTTCCAAAAAGCTTGAACTATGGATTCCATTGCTGATGCTCCCCCTTTATGCTAGATCCAAAGAATGTCGGCTCAACAACGCCTTTACAACTATGCCATCTACTTGTTGGGTCGTAAAGACTACTCTAGCAGTGAGTTGCGTCAAAAAATGGCTTTAAAAATCAAACAGTGGGGGCTGGTCACCGAAGAGCAAACGGTCAACCATATTCTAGAAAAATTGCTGCAACAAAAATGGCTAAAATCGGATCAGCAGATTGCTGAACTTTATGTCGAGCAACTGCATCGTCGCAATAAAGGGCAAAAGTACATTCAAAATAAATTGAGCCAACGCCGCCTTCCGCCGGTGCAAACTGACGCAGACACTGAAGTCGAAAAAGCTTTGCAAGTGCTGCAAGCCCGCTGGAGCAGAGAATCCAGCAAAGCCGCGCAACAAGCGGCGAAAAACCCAAAAGCCGCGCCTCATTTTATTTTAAAAACTCGCTTAAGTCGTTTGCTAATTTCTCGTGGATTTAGCGGCGAAGTTGTGAGAAAATCCATCGAAATTATTTTAAAGGATCCCCCGACATGAAAAGCTTCGAAGTTCGTCAAACTTTTATCAATTATTTTGAAAAAAATGGCCATGCTCATGTTTCTTCTTCTTCTTTAATTCCTGAAAATGATCCCACTTTGCTTTTTGCCAATGCGGGGATGAACCAGTTTAAAAATGTATTTTTAGGTTTAGAAAAGCGCCCCTACTCGCGGGCTGTGACATCACAAAAGTGTGTTCGCGCCGGCGGTAAACACAATGACTTGGACAATGTGGGCTTTACCGCCCGACATCACACTTTTTTTGAAATGCTGGGTAATTTTTCATTCGGTGATTATTTTAAAAAAGACGCCATTCATATGGCCTGGGAACTTTTGATCAAAGAGTATAAAATTCCAAAAGAAAAATTGTATGTCACCGTTTTTGAAACCGACGATGAAGCGGCTGATATTTGGCACAAGCAAGAGGGCTTACCCAAAGATCGCATTTTTCGTTTTGGTGAAAAAGACAACTTTTGGCGCATGGGTGATATAGGCCCTTGCGGTCCTTGCTCTGAAATTTTTTATGATCATGGCCCCAAAGCCGGCAAAGAGTCTGATCCTTACAAAGGTATTTTGGCTGGGGAAGATCGTTTTGTAGAAATTTGGAATAACGTTTTTATGCAGTACGAAGAAAAATCCCCAGGGGTGAAAGAGCCCTTGCCCCGCCCCTCTGTGGATACAGGATCAGGCTTAGAGCGCGTGGCTGCAGCCCTGCAAGGCGAATTGAGCAATTACGACACTGATCTGTTTTTGCCTTTGATTCAAAAAGCATGCACCATATCTGGCGCCGACTATGTCAAAGATCCTGTTGTGCTAGCCACCAACCAACAGGTGCGTGAAACCACAGCGGCCTTGCGAGTCTTAGCCGATCATTCCCGCTCGGTGGCTTTTTTGATTGCTGACGGAGCTTTACCTTCCAACGAAGGCCGTGGCTATGTGCTACGTCGTATTTTGCGCCGGGCTTTGCGCTTTGGTCGTAAGTTGAACGCCAACAAATCTATTTTTCCTGATCTGGTGGGCACTGTGATCGCAAGCATGAGTGATGTTTACCCCGAGCTTCGCCAACGCCAAGAACATATTTTAGCCACCGTGAAAGATGAAGAGATTCGTTTTCTATCTACCCTAGATCAAGGCAGTGAAATTTTATCTTTTGAAATTCAAAAACTCAAACAGCAAAACAAACTGATTTTGCCTGGCGATTTGATTTTTAAACTTTATGACACTTTTGGTTTTCCCACCGACTTGACAGAGCTGATGGCCCAGGAACAAGGCCTAAAAGTGGATTTGCCGGCTTTTGAAAAAGCTATGGAAGACTCTAAACAAAAAGCCAAATCTTCATGGAAGGGCAAAGCCTTGGATTCAGATGAGTCGCACTTGATTCAATGGTCCCAATCCA
>JBMOJS010000254.1:0-3919 GCA_049315665.1 Pseudobdellovibrionaceae bacterium
TTGGCTTCTTTTAGGTTGGCGTTTGCGAGCATTGCTCCTGCCAGATCAGCATTTTTGACATTGGCACCAAAAGAGTTCTTGGCATACTTGGCCGCAAAGTCGGAATCTTTTTTAGCGCAAGCACTAAGTCCGGCCAAGGCCGCAAAAATCATTAAGGGTTTTAAAAAAAATCTTAAGTTCATATAAATATCCTCCAAAGTTAAACTTGTTTCTCACAGAACTAAGAATGCAAAGCCTTGGCCATATTTCAAAAAATGAAGAAACAAGCTTAAGCATATAAATTTGCTGGTTATTCTTAAAACGAAACATCGGTGCCAAATCCAATTTAAATAAATCATTCTGAAACAGCGACGGTTCAGGGCACCGAATTGACTAAAACCTATACACCCTGGTTTGTTTTTCTGCGTCCCGCAGCGTTTGAATGCCCGTGGTCCAGGTTGATAATCAGTCTTTGTTTAAGTGGGCTTTTATTATCATAATGGGGCTATGTCAGATCCAAATAAACCCATTGCTTTGGTTCTTTCTGGTGGCGGGGCCCGCGGGGCCTACCAGGTCGGTGTCCTTTCCGCCATTGCCGAGATTGCCCAGCAGCTTAAAATCAAAAATCCTTTTTGTATCTATTCAGGGGTCAGCGCTGGGGCCATCAATGCCTCGTTTTTAGCCACTGGCGCCGATGACTTTTACAACACCACCAAAAGATTGGTGGATTTGTGGTCCGGCTTAACCAGCGAACAGATTTTTCATTCCGATGCTATCAACTTGGGCCGCTTGGGAGTCAAGTGGATCGAACAATTGTCCCGCGGGGGGCTACAACAGAACCTATCCCCTTCTCGCGCTTTGATGGATACAGCCCCCTTGCGCCAACTTTTAGAAAAAAAATTAAATTATGAACTTATCGAAGACCATATTCGCAATGGTCATATGAAGGCCCTGGCCATAACTGCTTTGGATTACCAAACGTCAACTGCCATTACTTTTATTCAAGGGGAAGAGGGCCATAAAGAATGGCGAAAGTCGCGCCGGCACAGTGAAAAAGCAAAGATTAAAACCGAGCATGTGATGGCGTCGGCGGCGATTCCAATATTGTTTCCACCAGTGGCTGTAGATACACGATTTTTTGGCGATGGTTGTATTCGCAACCAATCCCCTTGCGCCGCCAGTATTTATTTGGGAGCCAAAAAATTAATGGTGATTGGCGTGCGTCGTCAGCATGAATTGTCTTATGAGGCGCGATTGCAGCAAGCCATGCAAAGCCCCAGTCTGCTGCGGGTTTTAAATACTCTATTGAATGCTGTGATGTTGGACAGTATCGAGCTGGATTTAGAACGATTGAAACGGGTCAATGATTTTATTGATCAGGTCCCCGATGAACACCAAGCTAAATTGACTTATCAAAAAGTGGATTTTGAATGGATATCGCCATCTGTGGATATCGGAGAAATTGCTTCAGGTAAATCCAACCAAATCCCCCGTCTGATTCGCTATGTGCTGCGTGGCTTGGGGCCCATCGAAGAAGCTGCAGAGATTGTTAGCTATGTTTTGTTTGAACCTTCGTTCTGCACTCAATTGATCGAGATTGGCTTTGAAGATGGCATCAAACACACGGCTGTGATTGAAAAACTTCTGACCAGTTAAATCTCGATTTGGATGCCGACTTCAATGACCTGATTCGGAGGAATCTTAAAAAACGCCGTGGGCCGTTGAGCATTGCGAGACATGACGGCAAAAATCTTTTCTCGCCACAAGGCCATGCCCGGATGGCCACTGGGCAAAATGGTTTCTCGTCCCAATACAAAAGTAATTTCGCTGACGTTGAAATTAATCCCATGCTGCCGAAGAGCTTCAAGGATGTGTTTCATTTTTGGCGTTTCCATAAAACCATACTGGGCCACGATCCGATAAACGTTAGGAATGATTTCTAACAATTGAATGCGATCTGTTTTTTGCACAATCGGAATTTCTTGAGTTACGATTGTAAGCAAAGCCACCCTTTCATGCATCACTTTGTTGTGTTTCAGATTGTGCAGCAAGGGCACAGGTATGCCCCATGGATCCCCAGACATGTAAATGGCCGTACCTGGAACTCGCAAAGGGGGATCTTTTAGAATTTTTTGACAAAAATCTTCGACAGATAAAGACATGGCTTTCAATCGATTATATAAAATGCGCCGACCAGTTTGCCAAGTGGTCATCAGTAAACAAATGACAGCTCCGATCACCAATGGCACCCAGCCCCCGTGAAAAACCTTGAGGGCATTGGCGCCAAAAAATGCAAAATTCAAAATCAAGAAAAATCCCAAAATAGATAGTGCTTTAAAAATGCCCCAGTGCCATTTTTGTCGGGCCACTAAATAAGCTAAAATTGTAGTGATAACCATAGTGCCGGTGACGGCTATGCCGTAAGCTGCAGCTAAACTGCTCGAAGATTTAAAGGTCACCACCAACCATACGACGCCAACAAACAAGGCCCCATTCACAAAAGGCACATAAATCTGCCCAATCTCTTGTCGTGAAGTGTGTACAATGGACAATCGCGGACAAAATCCCAACTGTACAGCCTGCCGTGTGATAGAGAACACTCCGGAAATCAAAGCTTGTGAGGCAATCACAGTAGCCATTGTAGACAACAGAACCAATGCCGGGCGAGCCCAATCCGGGGCCAATAAATAAAACGGACTAGATATAGTTTCTGGTTGTGCCAAGAGCAAAGCCCCCTGACCTAAATAATTCAAAGTCAAAGCTGGCATAGCAATAAAGTACCAGGTTAGGCGGATGGGCTTACGACCAAAGTGCCCCATATCGGCGTACAAGGCTTCCCCTCCGGTGACCACTAAAAACACAGCTCCCAAAACAAAGAAACCATGCCATTTATTGATAATAAAAAACTCAATCGCATGCCAAGGGTTTAAGGATTCAATCACCGTGGGATTATTAATAATGCCTGAAATACCCAACCCACCCAAAACCACAAACCAAATCAAAATAATGGGGCCAAACACCACGCCAATACGGCCAGTGCCATATCTTTGCACTAAAAAAAGCCCCGCCAACACAAGCAGCGTAATGGGCACAACAAAAGGCTCAAAAACAGGGGTGATATATTTCAAACCCTCAACGGCACTCAATACAGAAATGGCGGGGGTGATAACACCATCGCCATAAAGCAGGGCGGCTCCAAATAATCCAAGAATGGTCATTACCCAGCGCCGTTTAGAGTTTTGCAGATGGGGAGCAAGACTACGAACGGCCAGAGCCATCAATGATAAGATTCCCCCTTCACCTTTATTATCAGCCCTCATGACAAAAATCATATAGTTGAAACTAATAACTAAAGTCAGGGTCCAAAAAATCAAAGATAAAACACCAATGATGTTTTCATGAGTGGGAGCTAAGCCCAGCTCATGAGAAAAGCATTCGCGCAAGGCGTACAAGGGACTGGTGCCAATGTCTCCAAAAACCACTCCTAGGGCGCCTAGACATAACAAAAGTAAATTTTTTTTATAGACTGAATTTTCGATGGTTATTTCCTGTTGCTGAACTGTTTGACGACTTTTAACTATTCATACATCATAGAATTGAATTCAAAAAAAAATAACTAAAAAGTGAGACTTTGTATGTCTGCGAAAAAATGGTTTGTCCTTGAACAAACGATTGAAGGCCCCCTCAGCATCGAAGATTTAGAGTTTCTATTGACCCAAAAACCCCACCTACAGATCTGGGGCAAGGGCATGACCGAGTGGTTGCCTTTGGATAAGTGGCGGCAATTTGTCGAAACCCAAGCGGATTACAAAGCACAACTGCGTGAAGAGTCCTCCGCCTTGGGTTTAAGCTGGAAGATACGCGTCGAAGGTCAAGAAAAAGATCCGATGACTTTTCATCAGATGATCAATGAGCTTCGCAAAAAAACAGACTACTCTGT
>JBMOJS010000255.1:0-3903 GCA_049315665.1 Pseudobdellovibrionaceae bacterium
CCTCATTTTTATCTGGCGCAGAAACTTATGACTACTTGAATGACAATGGCAATTCTGTTTCAGCAACTGAAACTTTACAAACCACATGGTTTTATTCCGACGGTGAAGTGAAGTACTATCGAACTTTAAGCACTGAAGAAAATAAATATAAAACACCAGATTCATTTTCCAGCACGCGCAGCAGTTTTATTGTAGTGATTTCTCGCGATGATCGTGGGGGAATTGATTTTAAAAAAGTAGTTATTAATCCTTAAAGATTTGACTTCAAGACATAGATTATTTAGTGGTATCAAAAAATAATAAGGTATGAAGCCTGATAAGGAGCGTTATGCTACTGACAAAATTCCCCCGAGTTGTACTATCGTCATTGCCTACTCCACTAGAAAAATTAGAACGTGTATCAAAACACTTAAGTGGCGTGAATGTTTATGTTAAGCGTGACGATCTAACAGGCTGTGGCGGTGGTGGAAACAAAGTTCGAAAATTAGAATACCTACTTGGCGATGCTGTTGCCAAAGGGGCTGATGCTATTATTACTCAAGGTGCTGTGCAATCGAACCATGTCAGACAAACTATAGCTTGTGCTGCTAAAATTGGCCTTCCCACCTACGCCATTTTAGAGCGTCGTGTTCAAGGTACAAATCAAAGATTTGATGAAACGGGAAATGTTTTATTGGATCATTTATTTGGTGTAAACAATTTACGTTTTGTTAATGCCGGCACCGACATGAATAAAGAGATGCAGGTAGAAGCTTCTCGACTGCGTGAGCAGGGTAAAAATCCTTATATTATTCCTGGCGGTGGTTCTAATGTTATCGGAGCTTTGGGTTATGTGCATGCGGCTTTAGAGCTTATTAATCAAGCGAATGAAAAAAATCTTCGCATTGATCATGTCATTGTTGGCAGTGGCAGCAGCGGCACGCACGCCGGCTTAGCCGCAGGATTTAAAGCTTTCAGTGCTGGGATTAATCTGGTGGGCATCAGTGTTCGCCAGCCTGAAAAGTTTCAGGTCAACAAAGTTTGGCAAGAAGCCCAACACGTTTCTGAGTATATGCAAAGTCCTGCATTGTCCGAGGATGAAATCAAAGTGGACAGTTCTTATGTGGGAGAGGGTTATGGTTTACCTACAAAGGGCACTTGGGATGCTATTGTTTTAGCAGCAAGGTTAGAAGGGCTTATACTAGATCCTGTATATACAGGCAAAGCTTTTGATGGACTTTTAGGATTGGCTCGCCAGGGTGTTTTTAAGCCTGGCGAGAATGTTGTTTTCTTTCACACGGGTGGTAACTTTGGTCTTTTTGCTTATGAAGAGCAACTTAGAAGACACTTGGCCTAGTGATAGAGCTCGTTTTTAATTTTTGAATTCGATCATCCAAATTTGGATGTGTAGAAAACAATTTTAAAAAACCGCCAGACTTTCCAGAAATTTTCAAGGTAGCTAATGCAGACTGTTGGCCTTGGGGCTCAGCTTCTGGATTTAGTTTGTTTTCATAGAAGAACTTTAATTTTTCTAAGGCGGCGATCATGTTGGCTTTGCCAGTCAATTGTGCTGCTCCTGCATCGGCCTTAAATTCACGGCGTCTAGAAAAAGCAGAAACCACAATCATACCTAAAATTCCTAATAAAATTTCAGCTACTAAAACTATTCCGAATTGAACTATAGAGCGCTTTTCTTCGTCAACAAATTGACTTGCAAAGAAACCAATGATTCTTGCAAAAAACATAACAAAAGCATTCACTACGCCCTGAACAAGAGTCATAGTCACCATATCGCCATTGGCAATATGGGCTACTTCGTGTGCAAGAACCCCATCAATTTCATTTTCATTCATCTGTGATAACAGACCTGTTGAAACAGCCACCAAAGAACGACTTTTTGAAGGTCCGGTGGCAAAGGCATTGATCTCGGGGCTTTCATAAATACCAATTTCTGGCATTTTTTCTAGGCCCGCACTTTTTGCATGTTTATGAATTTTGTGAATTAAAAATTGAACTTCTGATCTTGGATCATTTTTGTCTACTAGTTTAACACCCATCATCCATTTCGCCATGACTCTTGATAAAGCTAAAGATATAAAAGCTCCACCAAAACCCCAAACTGCGCAAAATGCCATCAGTGAGCCATAATTAATACCTTTTGCATCTAAATAAGGCTGGATGCCTAAAGCTGACATAACTATCGATAATGTGGTTACAATTAAAATATTAACTGCAACAAACAGTATAACTCTTTTTGCGATACCCATATTTACTCCTTTTTTTGTACAATAAATGACGCTAAAATGGATCCACCAATCAGTGTGGCAATGATAGCCAAAGACCAACTGATAGGAAACTTACCACCAAATAGATCATTTAGAAAAACCATTTTACTACCAACAAAAATCAAAACTGCGGCCAGACCATATTTTATGAAAACAAATTTATCCATTACTCCAGCCAGCATGAAGTACATGGATCTTAAACCCAAGATTGCAAATATATTACTTGTAAAAACAATCAGTGGTTCTTTAGTTAAAGCAAAAATAGCAGGTACAGAATCAATTGCAAAAATAATATCTGTTAATTCTAAAAAGATTAAAGCAAGAAATAAGGGGGTTACATAAGTTAGCCCATCTTTTTTTATAAAAAACTTCTCCCCATCAATTTTTGGATGGACGCGAAAGACTTTTTTCAATTGCTTAACAATAAAATTATTTTCTAAATCTTGCTGTTCTGTTCCTGCAAAGAACATCTTAGCGCCCGTAAGTATTAATAATGCTCCAAAGAAAATAACAACTGCATGATACTGCATCAACACGGAGCCTAAGGCGATAAATATGGCCCTAAATACTAAGGCACCAAGGATGCCCCAAAATAGAACTCGATGCTGGTAGATTTTGGGTACGGCAAAGTAGCCAAAAACCACAGCAAAAATAAATATATTATCAATAGCTAAGGATTTTTCTACAACAAAGCCAGTTAAAAATTCCAATGCTGATTGTTTTGCTGCGCCGGCAGGATCAAAATCAGGTATGGCTAAAAGGCGTTCGTCGGTTGAAAATTTCCACAAAGAGTATTGGTAAAAAAGCCAATTAAAAACCAGAGCCATCGAGATCCAAATAGCCGTCCATGTGCAGGACTCTTTAAAAGACACTTCGTGGGCTTTTTTATGAAAAACTCCTAGGTCCAAAGCCAGTACAGCTAAGACAAACACGATAAAGCTAACATAGAACCACCAATATTCAGCAAAGGGAAATAATAACATTTTCTACGGTCTCCTGGTCTAAGGGTTAATGACATTTTTGGACAAGTATCACAGATTGTGTGAATACAAGTGAATAGTGTCAAATATTATTTCTTTATTATCGTCTATAGCTGTGAATTGTTCAAATCGATAAATTAGTTTATTTGTATTGCTTTACACAATATTAAAATGTATCATCATTTTATGAGCTCATGGATTAATTATCACCATCTTTTGTACTTTAAAACAATAGCCGAAGAAAATAGCGTTTCAAAAGCGGCATTAAAATTACGGCTTGGCCAGCCCACGCTCAGCGCCCAGCTTAAGCAATTTGAAGAAAATATTGGAGTTAAATTATTTGAGCGGCAGCATAAAAAGCTTGTTCTTACAGAACAGGGCAAGGTCGCTTTGGATTATGCTCGTAACATCTTTAAAATGGGCGAAGAGATGTATGAAGTTCTGCATGATCAGTTAACGCCTAACAGAGTGCACCTGCAAATAGGTGCGCTGGATAGCATCCCTAAACAAATTATTTTACAACTTTCAAAAGCTGCATTAAAGGTTCAGGCTTGTACAATTTCATTGATCGAAGGTAAGGCCGATGAAATTATACGTGAATTGAATGCTCACCGCATAGATTTATTTGTAACCAATCACCTTCCCCCAGCTGGAGCAGT
>JBMOJS010000256.1:0-3856 GCA_049315665.1 Pseudobdellovibrionaceae bacterium
AAGTGGACCGACGCAAACTTTATTTGCAAATGGCCTATCCCAGTTTTTTTGAATATATGGTGACGGGATTGGGTTATGCCCCGGCCAGTGCGCAACGCCGCATAGATGCTGCCCGGTTGTTAGCACAACTGCCACAAACAGAGTCCCAGCAAGTGGCACAAAAAATTGAAGCCGGGGATTTGAATCTATCGCAGATTTCTAAACTGCAAAGTTTTTCCCGCCAGGCCCGCAAAGAAACGGGCCAGTCCGTCAGCCCTGAACAAAAAAGTCAGATTTTACAACAGATCGAAAATCAATCCATGCTTACAACAGAAAAAGTGATTGCCCAAGCTTTAGATATCAAACCCCAACAGCCTACTCGCACTCAAATCCAACAAGATGATTCAGTTCGGGTGGAGCTTACTTTTACTAAAGAAGAAATGGCTTGGATCAAACAAGCTCAAGATCTTTTGTCCAACGCTACAGGTGGAGGGCTAAAAGAAACCTTGGTGCATTTGGCAAAGACTTTGGTGAGTAAAGAACAGCAGGCGCGAAGTAAGCAGACGCCATATTTAAATCCAACAAAATCTGGCGTGCCATCATTAGCAGTCCGAAGACAAGTTTTTCAACGCGATCAGTGCTGTCAGTATCATGATCCAAAGACAGGACTTCAATGTGGAAGTAGAAAATTTTTAAGCGTGGATCACATTCAGCCCCAGTTTACCGGCGGCAATCATGATCCGACTAACTTAAGAATTTATTGTCGAAATCACAATAGCTATCGCTACCAAACTGAGAATGAGGTTAGGGCCGTATAAGCAACTTCCATAAAATCCACTGGTCTAATTAAAAGCTAGGTTTGCGAATTTCCGGCGCCGGTGGCGAAGCTTTGTGTTATTGGCAGTGATGACTCCTCAGATCGTGCAAAATCAATGACCCAGCTTTAAATCTTCAAACACTGTCAGGGCGGCTTTTGCCCCCTCGCCCATAGCAATAATAATTTGTTTATATGGGACAGTGGTCACGTCACCAGCGGCATAAATACCTTTTGTAGAGGTGCGCCCTTTTTGATCAATCACCACTTCGCCGTATTTAGAAAGCTCTACAAAACCTTTTAAAAATTGGGAGTTCGGTACCAAGCCGATTTGAATAAAAACTCCGTCCAATTGTAAGTTCTTGATTTGTTCATCTTTACGATCTTGGTATTCAAGGCTTTGCACTTTTGATCCATCACCTTTAACGGCCATGGTTTTTGCATTGGTGATGACGGATACATTGGCCATTGATTTTAGTTTATTGATCAACACCTGATCGGCTTTCAACTCTGAATTGTATTCGATAACCACCACTTCTTTTACGATGCCCGCCAAATCAATGGCGGCTTCGACACCAGAATTTCCGCCGCCAACAACGGCAATTTTTTTGCCTTTGTAAAAGGGGCCATCGCAGTGCGGGCAAAAGGCCACGCCTCGGCCTAAATATTCTTTTTCTCCGGGAACACCCAATTCTTTCCACTTGGCTCCGGTGGCGACAATCACGGCCTGGGCCGTGACAAAATCCCCGCTTTCAAAATGAATAGTTTTATTAGAAGGTGCATCCTGGGCTGAAGATTCTGTGATCTTAGCCACCCTCTGGAGTTCTAAAGTTTTAATAGGATAATGGGCCACATGAGCCGCCAATTGCGCCGCCAGCTGTGGTCCTTCAGTGTAAGGAACTGAAATCAAATTTTCAATGCCTTTGGTGTCTTGCACCTGTCCACCAAACTTTTCAGCCACTAAAAGGGTCGAGAAGCCTTTTCTAGATGCATAAATCGCAGATGAAGCCCCCGCAGGCCCAGCCCCTAGCACCACCACTTCATAGTGACCTAGATTTTCGCTAGAAAAATTTTTCGGTTTATCAGCAATACCAAAATACTGTTCCAGTTTCCCAAGCAGTTCTAAAAGATTGGCCTTGCCAGAATGAATTAATTTTCCGTTAACAATGACACTGGGGACTCCTTGTATGCCAAGACTTTCAATTTCACCAGGAGTATAGGCCCCATCAATCATTTGATGTTTAAATTGGCCATGATGGATCGCCATTAGATTTAAGTTTTGTACAACTTCAGGGCAATTTTCGCAGGTCAAAGAAATATAAGTTTGAATTTCAATAGGGCCCTTTAAATTTTTCATGCGCTCGATCAGTTTTGGGTCCGGCTGTTTGCCTTTGCCATCACTGTGTAAAATAGCTAACACCAAGCTAGTGAATTCATGCCCACCAGGAATGCCTTTGAAAGAAACTCCGTTGGCTTTGTCATTGTGTTTAATGTAAAATTCAGGAGCTTCCGCCGTGACCGAAGAGTCTTTTTCAACAATTATTTTTGTGCTGGTCTGTTGCAGATCATTCAACAATTCCAAAAGCTGATTTTGATCTGCATGGGAACTGTCTTTGTAAGTTAAGGTGACTTTGCCGTCCAGCTTTTCGAAAGCCTGTTGCAGTTGGGATTTTATATCTGAATCTAGCATAGAAAGCTCCTTTATAAAACGGGGCGTCCTTGTTTTGTTTGACCCAAATGGGCTGACCAACAAGGACGCTTTTTCTAAGCGAACTTAAATTTTACCAACCAAGTTCAAACCTGGTTTTAAAGTTTGAGCACCTGGAGTCCATTTAGCAGGGCAAACTTCATTGGGGTTTTTTGCAATGAATTGCGCCGCTTGAACTTTTCTTAAAAGCTCTTCCGCATTTCTGCCGATGCCGTTGTCTTGCACTTCAGCCAATTTAATCACACCCTCTGGGTTGACTAAAAATGTACCACGGTAAGCCAAACCGGCTTCTTCAATGTGCACACCAAAAGCTCTGGTTAAATGCCCAGTGGGATCAGCCAACATCGGGTATTTGATTTTTTTAATGGTTTCAGAAGCATCATGCCAAGCTTTGTGGGTGAAGTGGGTGTCTGTGCTGACAGAATAAACTTCTACACCCATCTCTTGAAATTTGCTGTATTTGTCAGCCATATCGCCAAGCTCTGTGGGGCAGACAAAAGTAAAGTCTGCGGGGTAAAAGAAAAAGATAGACCATTTTCCGGCCAGATCTTTTTGGGTTACGGTTTTAAAGTTATCTTGGTGGTAAGCCTCGACTTTAAAATCGGTGATTTTTGTATTGATGATTGTTTGCATTTGCATCTCCTTCTTTGTTGGTGCGTTGCGGGGGTCATGCTAAATCTTAACTGACCCTATGTAAACACTTTACGGCCCTCGTCGAAATTTGTTAAATCGATAATATTTTATGATTGATAGATTTTGTCTATTGCTATAAATTCATCTTAATATGACACACAAAACAAACTTTTCTTTAACCCAGATCGAATATGTGGTTGCGGTTTACAAGACGGGCCATTTTGCGAAAGCGGCAGATCTTTGTGGGGTGACACAGCCCACTTTAAGTATGCAGATTAAAAAATTGGAAGATGATTTGGGCGTCACCTTGTTTGATCGCTCTAAAAAACCCATTTTATTGACCAAAACCGGTCAGGCGGTGTTGGAGCAACTGCAGACCTTGCTGTATGAGGCTAAAAAAGTAAGCTCTATTATTGAAAACAGTGAATCCAAAGGGGTGCAGGGGGTGCTGACGGTGGGAATTATTCCAACCATATCGCCTTATCTGTTGCCATTGTTACTGCCTGTTTTATCTAAAAAATACCCAGGTTTAAAGTTACAGATTAAAGAAATGCATACACAAAAAATCATTGATGCTTTAGAGACAGACGATATCGACGTGGGCTGTTTGGCCACTCCGTTAGGGGTGGCGCAGATCCATGAATACCCTTTGTACTATGAACCCTTTTATGTTTTGTGCCGTCAGGATCACGAATGGGCCCCGCTTAAAAAAATCAAAGAAA
>JBMOJS010000257.1:0-3837 GCA_049315665.1 Pseudobdellovibrionaceae bacterium
CCGGTGCGAATGATCGCGTACATTTTTACCTCCAAAAACAGGAATCAAGATTGCACTGAATGCCATCTCACATCGCCTGTTGTCAAGTTTCAAACTAGAAAAATTTCGTATTGTTCCAGATGGTATGTGGGTTCAATCTTAAAGGCCACAGATTTACCCACCTTCTTTTCAATGTATTCAAGGCCTTCGCCCTCAACCTCATAGATCCAATCCACCACTTCACCATGACAATGGATGACGATATTGCTTTTTTTAGCACCCATATCCAAATAATCACGCTCTAGTTCGCGAAAAATTTCGCTGGCAATGGTGCTTTTACGCTTAATATAGCCATTGCCTTCGCAATAACTGCAGGGCTCACATAGGGTTTTGATCAAGCTGGGGCGAATGCGCTTGCGCGTCATTTCGACCAGGCCCAACTCAGACATAGAAATAATATTGGTTTTAGCCCGGTCTTTTTGTAGCTCTTCCGCCAAAGCCTCTACCACTTTCTCTTTATGGGTGATTTTTTCCATATCAATAAAATCAATGATGATGATTCCACCACAGTTTCTAATTTTAAGTTGGTGGGCGATTTCTTTAGCAGCCTCTAAATTGGTTTTTAATATAGTGTCTTCCAGATCTTTTTTACCCACAAAACGACCGGTGTTGACGTCCACCACCACCAGGGCTTCGGCCTCATCAATAACAATGTAACCACCTGATTTTAGCCAGATTTTTCGATCCATGGAACGTGAAATTTCCATATCGATATCATACAAATCAAACAGGGGCTTGGCATCCTCATATAAAATGATGCTTTGTTTATACTTAGGCATAAAGTGTGACACAAAGCGCACTACTTTTTTGTGCACTTCTGCATCATCCACCCAAACGCTAGTTACATTTTCACTCATCAGGTCACGTAGGGCCCGCAACTCTACATCCAATTCAGTGTGTATTAAACCAGCTGATTTCTTTTTTTCATAATTTTTGAAAATATCTTTACTTAAACGATCCAAATATTCGATGTCAGCTTTTAGCATTTCTTCCGAAGCCCCTTCGGCGGCCGTTCGCACAATCACGCCCCCAGAAGGGTTGATTTTTTGAACCAACTGGCGCAGGCGACTGCGTTCTTCCTCGGCCTCAATGCGCCTAGAAATTCCTAAATGCTTTACAGTTGGCAAAAAAACCACAAATCGGCCTGGCAATGACACGTGAGTTGTTAGACGAGCTCCCTTTGTGCCCAGAGGATCTTTGGCCACTTGAACCAAAATAAGTTGGCCTTCTTTTAATAAATCTTGGATGGGAGTTTTAGGTGCTGCGGGGGCAGGTGGCTTGTCTTCATCGGCAGGATCTAAGGTCATTGGTGAATCTTGATCTTCTTCATACATGTAGGAATCTGAATCGATGTTTTCACGAATATCGCCCACATACAAAAAAGCCGCTTTTTCTAAACCAATATCTACAAAAGCGGCCTGCATACCTGGTAGCACTCGCAACACTTTTCCTAAATGCACTGACCCGACCAAGGTCGGGGAGGTTTTGCGTTCAATTTTTAAATCAGAAAGCTCGCCACCTTCGACATAGGCAACCCGGGTTTCTTGAGGACGTACATTGATAAGAATTTCTGCAGACATCCTTTAGCTTTAGTCTAGATTGTCTGCGCCATGCAATGATTAACGCGGGTAAAGTTTATTTTTGTAGGCCCAATACCGATAATATTTGTATGGCAGCTATCGATGAGCTTTTTAAATTAATGGTCGAGCAAGGGGCTTCGGATTTGCATGTGACCAGTGGGGCCGCTCCTTATTTACGCTTGCATGGCAATATGCAACCTATGAACTATAAAGAGCTCTCGAACCAAGATGTGCAGGCTTTGATTTTTGAAATTATTAATGAAAAACAAAAAAAATCTTTTGTAGAAAAGTGGGAACTGGATTTTGCTTATACAATACCTGGTTTAGGGCGTTTTCGTTGCAATATCTTTATGCAGCGTAAAGGACTTGGCGCTGTGTTTCGTTTGATTCCAGAAAAAATTAAAACTCCGCAAGAATTAAATTTACCTCAATCCATCATGGATCTGATTGATTGCGACCGGGGATTGGTTTTGGTTACGGGCCCAACAGGTTCGGGCAAATCCACAACCCTGGCGGCACTGATTCACCATATTAATATGACCCGTGATGCCCATATCATCACGGTTGAAGATCCCATCGAGTTTGTTCACTCTAACGTAAAATGTTTAGTGAATCAGCGCGAAGTCGGCAGTCATACCAAAACTTTTGGCAATGCCCTAAAAGCGGCACTGCGCGAAGATCCAGATATTTTGCTAGTGGGTGAGTTGCGTGATTTAGAAACCATTTCTTTGGCCTTAACTGCTGCCGAAACAGGTCACGTGGTGTTTGCTACTTTGCACACCAACAGTGCTGCTAAAACTATAGATAGGATTATTGACGTATTTCCTTCGGGACAGCAGCAGCAAATCCGCACTATGTTGGCTGAAAGCTTGCGCGGAGTTATTGCGCAATGGCTTTTCTCTAGAGCGGACGGTAACGGTCGTGTGGCCGCATTTGAAATCATGCGTAACACTAAGGCCATTAGCACTTTGATTCGTGACAGTAAAATTCACCAGATCCCATCAGCCATTCAAACTGGCGCCTCTTCGGGAATGATTTTATTTGAAAAATACATTGATGAGCTGGTGAAAAAAGGCAAAGTTTCTGCCGCAGATGCAAAAACTTTCTTAGGGCAAAGTTTAGACACCAATGTGCAACAAAATAATTCGGGATTACAGGGCTTAGCCAAACCCAAAGCCAGCTAGCCTATAATAAAACTTGCAAATCCTGCGTTGCCCCCGCCTTCGCTTCCTTGCGAAATAGGAATGCTATTCCTCAGTCGCTCAGTCGGGTGAAGCCTTGACTTTGCAAGTTTTATTATAGGCTCAAAATTCGTAGGAATAGGACAGTAAGCGGTGGCTTTTTGCGACCCATTGCTGATCGTGCTGCAGCTCCCACAAAGAATAAGTTTTGTTTGTGCGTGGCTCTACCGCCAAGTAAGTCAATCCACCAATACAGCCTAATAAAGCCCCATAAGTTATATTGCTAGTATGTTCTTCAGGCTTGCCATAAAACGACAAGGTGCTTAGTCCTAGGATGGCCCCACCAATACTGGCAAATAAAACAGTAGCTACATTTCTTTTGATTTGTTGTGTGGGTGCGGAATAGACTTTTTGTGAAGGGGGAATCTGTGCCCATGAAAAAGATGTAAAAACTAACTGAACCTGTGTAAACAAAACGAGCATGACTATTTGCTTTTTCATATTACTCCCTGAATGCAATTAAATCACCGACAAGGATAAGTATGCAATTAAATAAAACCATTGATCACACAATGCTAAAGCCGCAAATGACCAATGAAGACGCCGATAAATTGTGCCAAGAGGCCGTGACCCACAATTTTTTTAGCGTCTGCGTGCCACCAAGCTTTGTGGCTTTTTGTAATGCAAAACTTAAAGATTCAAACGTTCAAGTTTGCACTGTGATCGGATTTCCTCATGGCAATTCTTTATCATCCACCAAGGCCCTTGAGGCCAAGGCTTGTGTGGATTTAGGCGCCAGTGAAATTGACATGGTAATGAATATTTCGGCTTTAAAGAATAAAGACTATGCTTTAGTTGAAAAAGATATTGTTGCTGTCGTGAGTGCCGTTCAACCCAAGGTGGTGAAGGTGATTATTGAAACAGCTTTGCTGACTTCGGAAGAAAAAATAACGGCGGCAAAAATTTGTGAAAAGGCGGGGGCCACTTTTGTTAAAACATCAACAGGTTTTAATGGTGACGGCGCGCAACTGGATGAC
>JBMOJS010000258.1:0-3814 GCA_049315665.1 Pseudobdellovibrionaceae bacterium
GAGTCAAAGCCTGCAGCCTAGCAGTAGCCACGGGCCCGCGGTTGGCCGAGGCAATAGCCACGGAAGCATTATCGATGATGCGGTTAATAACCATATCAGTGACATCGGCAGCAATAGGAACAGGGTCGCTGGCAAGGGAGGCCAACTTCCAAGCCAATTGCTCGGACTTTTCTAATTTTTCTTTCGATGGATAAACGCGAACCAAATGATTTTTCATAGCCTATTTCCTTTACGCTTTTTAACGCTAACCTTAAGCCCAGATCAGGGTCAAGTGAATGGGGCATGTCAAAATAAAAGGAAATGCTTGCGGTTCGGGTTGACTCTGTTCAATCCGAACTCATAGTGTTATACAAATTTTTTTAAATTCCAACAGCTTCGGCTTTTTCGTTGATTGAGGTAATATGACCCGGCGTGACTATTATGAAATTTTAGGTGTCGGTAAATCTGCCGACCAAGACACCATTAAAAAAGCTTATCGCAAACTGGCGATGCAATTTCATCCCGATAAAAATCCTGACAATCCTGAAGCCGAAGAAAAATTTAAAGAAGCGGCCTCGGCTTATGAAGTTTTAAGCGACCCGCAAAAGCGAGAAAAATACGATCGCTTTGGCCACAGTGCTTTTCAAGGGGGCCGTGGTGGGGGCTTTCAAGATGCCGAAGATATTTTTTCACATTTTGGCGATATTTTTGGTGATCTTTTTGGCGGCGGTGGCCAGCGCCAAAGGGGCGGTCGAGGGCAAAATCAAGCCCGCCGTGGAGCCGACTTGCGCTACCTGACTGAAATCTCCTTGAAGGATGTGATTTCAGGTTTAGAACAAGATGTGGAATTTGACACCGAAGAAAACTGCGACGAGTGCAAAGGCTCTGGAGCCGCCAA
This sequence comes from Pseudobdellovibrionaceae bacterium, assembly GCA_049315665.1. GTDB lineage: Bacteria > Bdellovibrionota > Bdellovibrionia > Bdellovibrionales > Bdellovibrionaceae > JBMOJS01. Next base: position 878 of record JBMOJS010000258.1, read on the forward strand.
GGGCAGTTCTGCGGTCACTTGCAAAACCTGCAATGGCGCAGGGCAAGTGGTGCGCTCGCAAGGGTTTTTTACCATGGCCAGCACCTGCCCCACCTGTGCAGGCAAAGGCACCACCATCAAAGATCCGTGCAAGCCCTGCAAAGGCCAAGGGCGCACAAAAAAACATCGTAAGATTCGCGTGAATATTCCTCCCGGAGTGGATTCAGGCACCCGTCTAAGAGTCAACGGCGAAGGAGAGGGCGGCTACATGGGCGGCCCTGCTGGTGATCTGTATGTTGAAATTCGCGTCAAAGAGCAAAAGCGTTTTGAACGGCAAGAAAATGATCTTTACAGCGAAATTGATGTGCCTTATGTGCAATTGCTTTTAGGAGCCGAGTTGGAAGTGCCCACAGTGACCGGGCAGGCTCAGCTGGTGATTCCCAAAAATAGCTCGGGCGGGGACATGGTTAAAGTTTCAGGCGAAGGTTTGCCTTCTTTACGCAGTGGTCGTCGTGGTGATTTGTACTACCGTATCAATGTGGAACTGCCTAAAAAGCTGGATAAAGAAGAAGAGCGCTTATTGCGCGACATAGCTAAAGCCAAGGGCTTAAAGGTGAATGACGAATCGGGCTTTTGGGGCCGTAAAAAGTAGACTTTTTGACCTTGACGGCACGAAATTCGGACCCATATTTAAAGTGTTGAATTTTAGTTAAAATTTAAAAAAAGAAGGAGCATCAACCATGGGAAAAATTATCGGGATCGACTTAGGGACCACCAATTCATGTGTGGCCATTATGGAAGGCGGCGAAGCCAAAGTTTTGGTCAATGAAGAGGGCGCTAGAACCACTCCATCGGTGGTGGCTTTTACTAAAGATGGTGAACGTTTGGTCGGGCAAATTGCCAAACGCCAAGCGGTGACCAATCCAGAAAACACAATTTATTCGGCCAAACGTTTTATTGGTCGTCGTTTTGAAGAAGTGACCGAAGAAATCAAATTGGTTCCTTACAATGTTGTGCAAAAAAACAATGACTGCGCTTTCAGTATCCAGGGTAAAAAAGTGTCTCCCGAAGAAATTGCTGCAGCGGTTTTAGCTAAACTTAAAAAAGTAGCAGAAGACTATTTGGGCCAAGAAGTGACTGAGGCGGTGGTCACTGTTCCGGCTTACTTTAACGATGCACAAAGACAGGCCACCAAAGATGCGGGGCGCGTAGCAGGTTTAGATGTGAAACGCATTATCAATGAACCCACAGCTGCGGCTTTGGCTTACGGCTTGGATAAAAAGAAAGACGAAAAAATTGTTATTTATGACTTCGGGGGCGGTACCTTTGACGTGTCCATTCTAGAAGTTGGTGATGGTGTGGTTGAAGTAAAATCCACCAATGGCGACACTCACTTGGGTGGTGACAATTTTGATATCGTGATTTTGGAATGGTTGATTGCTGAGTTTAAAAAAGATCAAGGCCTTGATTTGAAAAACGACAAAATGGCTTTGCAGCGTTTGAAAGAAGCGGCAGAAAAAGCCAAAATCGAATTGTCTTCAGCGCAAGAAAGCGAAATCAATTTGCCATTCATCACGGCCGATCAAACAGGTCCAAAGCATTTGCAAATCAAATTGACTCGTTCAAAATTTGATCAAATGACCGAAGATTTAGTAAAACGTTCTTTAGAACCTTGCAAAAAAGCTTTGGCGGATTCTGGATTTAAAACTTCAGAAATTGATGAAGTGATTTTAGTGGGTGGATCTACACGTATCCCTGCGATTCAAAAAGCCGTTAAAGAATTTTTTGGTAAAGAACCCAATCGCACCGTGAATCCTGATGAAGTTGTCGCCGTTGGCGCTGCAGTTCAAGGCGGGGTTTTGGCTGGTGATGTGAAAGATGTGCTGTTGTTGGATGTGACTCCATTGTCTTTGGGTATTGAAACCATGGGCGGAGTCATGACCACTTTGATTGAAAGAAACACAGCTATTCCTAGCAAAAAATCTCAGGTGTTTTCAACAGCTGCTGACAATCAACCGGCGGTGGACATTCATGTGCTCCAAGGTGAACGCAAAATGTCTTCAGACAATAAAAGTTTGGGTCGTTTTGAATTGATGGGAATTCCACCAGCTCCACGGGGCGTGCCACAGGTTGAAGTGACTTTTGACTTGGATGCCAACGGGATTTTGAATGTGTCTGCCAAAGATTTATCTAGCGGTAAATCACAACAGATCAAAATCACCGCACAGTCGGGTCTTGATGAAAAAGAGATCGATCGTTTGGTGAAAGAGGCCGAGTTGCAAGCCGAAGCGGATAAAGAAAAAGCAGAATCCGCGACCCAAAGAAATAATTTAGACAATTTGGTTTACCAAACTGAAAAATTATTGAAAGACTCTGGCGCGCAATTGGCAGCCAATGATGTTAAGACGGCGGAAGAAGCTGTGGCTGAAGCGAAAAAGGTTTTAGAAAACAAATCTGCAGCTGTTGCTGACATGAAAGCCTCTTTCGAACGTTTGCAAAACTTGACCCATAAACTGACTTCAGAGCTTTACAAAAAACAAGGTCCTGAAGCTGGGGCGGGTGCTGATGCTGGCGCAGCCGGTGGCTCTGCCTCTGGTGGCGGCGGTAGCGCTAAAGCTGGCGGCGACGACGTGATCGATGCCGACTTCAAAGACGTGAATTAGTTTTTTGGAGGCTCCCCTGTCAAAGATCACGCTGCGTATCTAAACAGGGGAGGGGCGAGTGCTTAAATGCGCTCGCACCTTCTAAAGGGCTTCTTTGCTTCGCTTATCCAATGTTCTTATCAAGATAAATTAAAAAAGCGCTTATCGAAATTCTGATAAGCGCTTTTTTTATGCGGCTTAGCTTAAGCTCCGGCGAAAGGTTCGATCCTGCCTATTATCCACCAATTTATTAAATTCATTCCGTATTGACTCATAGATAAATGTCCCTGAACTAGGATCTGGTTACGCAACTTTG
>JBMOJS010000259.1:0-3814 GCA_049315665.1 Pseudobdellovibrionaceae bacterium
ATGCTAAAGCTGGCAGGCCTTCGCAAGTTATTGCCAAGTTTAACAATATGGAAGAAAATGATATCGCCGCCGCATTGTACAAAGCTTCCCAGTTGGGAACTCAAGTGGATTTAATTGTTCGTGGTTTTTGTTGCTTAAGACCTGGAGTTCCTGGTCTAAGTGAAAATGTGCGTGTAGTATCCGTGATTGGTCGCTTTTTAGAACATTCTAGACTTTTCTACTTTCGAAATGGTGCAGAAGATCCATTGGATGGTGAGTTTTATTTAGGGTCAGCGGATTGGATGTATCGCAATTTGCACGCAAGGGTGGAAGCCATAGTTCCAGTTTTAGACCGTTCATTGCGTGAAAAATGTTGGGAAATTTTGCAATTGTGCTTAAAAGATCGGCGTCAGGTGTGGGATATGGATCAGCATGGCAACTACAAACAAAGGCGCCCCCAGGGTGCCATTGGTGTGCAAAATCAATTGATTCTTTTAACTCAATCTAGGGCCACCACTGCCGAGGCCAATCCTGAATCTGTTGATCTTTAAGGGTGAATAAATGGAGCTGATTTTAATTCGACATGCGTTATCAGAAGATCGACAAGAGTTTGCGCGAAAAAAACAACCTGATCACTTGCGTCCCTTGACATTGAAGGGACGAAAAAAGATGCAAAAAATTGCGATGCGATTGCAGGATTTTGTTTCAGAGTTGGACTTGATTGTATCAAGCCCTTACACAAGGGCGCGGCAAACAGCAGAGGTCTTATCGCAAATTTTTTTTGATATTGAAATTAAAGAATCTTCAGATTTGGTTCCCCAGGGGCACCCCCTGGCGTTTTTAAAGTGGCTCAAGGCCCATGCGCGAAATTTTAAAAAAGTTGTGGTTGTTGGACACGAACCTCAGTTGAGCTTTTTAGCCAGTTATTTATTGGCGGATACCAACGAATCTTTTTTTGATTTAAAAAAATCAGGAATTATTTTTTTAGAAATTGAATCTTTTGCGCATTTGCAGCAAGGCCAAGCTGTTCTTAAGGGATTCGTTTCTCCAAAACTTTTCTTGCCGACTTAGGTGAAGATTTAAGCATCGACCAGATCAACCCATCCCGTAAACCGACATGAGGGATTAATATTTTTTCAACTTCAGCTTGGCGCATTAAGCAGGCAATCAAATTGCAGGCCGTTAAAATCACATCCGCCCGATCAGGACGCAATTGCAGAATTTCAATACGATCTTTGATGGAATAAGTTTTTAATTTATCGATCAACAAGTTGACCTCTTTAAAAGTTAAAAAAGTATGCGGGGTTTTGCCTAAAAGTTGCACTTTTAATTGTCCCATGCATTCCAGGTTGCCCCCAGTGCCAATGGCAAAATCCACGGGGCTGTTTTTGATATTCTCTTGCACATGGGGCAAGATTTGCTGAGTGTATTCACCCATAACTAAATTCAAATCATTTTCTTGCCAGCCGCGAATTTTTAATAAGTTCAGGGTTCTAACCGTTCCCAGGGGGAAGCTGCGGGTGGCTGTAATCTGACCTCGGTGGGCAAAAGTAATTTCAACGCTGCCCCCGCCAATATCAATGGCCAAAGTGCGATTGGAGTTCAGGTCAATTTCTTTGCTCACGGCCAGATGGATCAGCCGTGCTTCTTCAAGTCCGTCAATGATTTCTATTTGTATTTTTGCATGATCGAAAATTTTTTGTAAAAATTGATTTTTATTTTTAGACTCGCGAACAGCACTTGTTGCAACGGCTCTGCATTGTTGAACTTTATATTTGCGATTGACAATGGCAAATCGAGCAAAGGCCTCTTGGGCTTGGTTGAGGGTTTTGGGGCTCAGTTCGCCATCGCGAAAACTGTCTTCGCCCAATCGCACAGCAGCACGGATTTTTTTAATAATCTGTACTTTTTGCCCCTCAACGTTAACCACCATCATTCGAATAGCATTCGAGCCGACATCGATGGCTGACAATCTCATCACGTGTTCTCCTTTGATCCATCACTTAAGACTTTGAAAGTGTAATGATTTATCAGCTGAAAGGTAAAGACTTTTGTTGTGTATGTTTAATAAAATAATCTATAATTTAAAAGAAAGATGGAGGGGTGTTTGTGGAAAGAAACATGGATGGCCAACTGGAGGACTTAAAAGGTTTAATTCTGCTGATGGGAGGCTACGTTGAAAAGGCTTTATTACTGGTTTCAACAGCACTGATCAACAAAGACTCAAGTTTATTTCCAGAAGTGCACTTGATTGAACAAAAAATCAATCAAGAACAGATTCAAGTGGATAACGCTTGCATGGGGCTATTGGCTAAGCAAAGCCCCGTGGCTAAAGATCTGCGACTGATTTTATCTATTATCAGAATCAATACCGATCTTGAAAGAATGGGGGATCAATCGGTCAATATTGCCTACTTGGGTCGGGAATACTTGTTGGCTAACACAAAGCATGATCTGACTGATTTTTTTAGAATGTCTGAAGTCTCGCAACAAATGGTCAAGATTTCGTTAGATTCCTTTCTGCGCTCGGACGTGGGACTAGCAAAAAAAGTATTACAAATGGATGATGAGGTCGATTTTTTGAAGAATAAAATTTTTTCAGAGATGGTGAGTTATATTAAGCAAAATCCTCAAGACGTCGAACCTTCACTCAATTTAGTGATTATGGCTCGCAACTTAGAAAGACTTGGGGATCACGCAACAAATATTGCAGAAGATGTGATCTTTGCATATACGGGTCAAGATATTCGTCATGGGGGAAGATTTGGTGGATAACAGTACCAGCGTTTTAGTGGTTGAAGATGAAAAAGAAATTCGCGAGCTTATGGCTTTGCACTTATTTCGTCAGGGCTGCCGCGTGGTTGAGTGTGGATCGGCTGAAGAAGCTTTGAATTTGATTGGCAAAGAATTTTTTCCTTTGGTGATTTTGGACTGGATGCTGCCCGGGGCCAGTGGCGTAGATATTATTGGGCCCATCAAAAAGGCATCGCTTTCAACCAGTGTTTTGATGGTGACAGCAAAAATTGAGCCTCAAGATATTGTCGTGGGTTTAGAAAAAGGTGCAGATGATTACCTGACAAAACCCTTTAATCCCAGCGTTTTTGTAGCCCGAGTGAAGGCCTTGTTGCGGCGATCCCAGGCTGTAAAACAAGAAACAACTGCAGGCACGACATCTGAAAAAATTTCGATTGAAGGTTTGGTTCTAAATGCAGCTACCTACGAAGTTGAGCACTTAGGACAAACTTTGCATCTGACCCCGTCTGAATTTAAATTATTAAAAACCTTGATGGAAAATCACAGCAAAGTTTTAACCCGTGACCAATTGATTGAAAATATTCAAGGTGAAGGCATCAGTGTGATTGGGCGCACAATAGACACTCATGTTTTTGGTTTACGTAAAAAATTAGGTGCATGGGGAGATCGCATCGAAACCATTCGTGGTGTTGGGTACAGAGTAAAAACAACATGAATCGATTACAGTTTTTCCCAGTTCGGATATTTATAAAGTTTTTTGTTTATCAGTTGCTGGCATTTAACTTTGTTTTTTTTATAGTTTTACTTTTTTTAAAAGAAAAATTTTTAGTAACTGGGGATTTTTTAAAACCAGCCAGTTTGAATTTTTTTATATTTAGTTTTATTGTCGGTATTATTTTGTCTTATTTTTTTACGGTGCCTATTTGGCGAGTGATTTTAAAGACTCAAAGCTTGATTCATAAAAATATTATCGAAGATGTGGAAGAGATTTTACAGGATGAATATGGTGAATATTCACAGCTTGAATATGCCTTGAATAAAATCAGCAAAAAAATGAAAAAACGAAAAGAACAGCTGACCC
>JBMOJS010000260.1:0-3812 GCA_049315665.1 Pseudobdellovibrionaceae bacterium
TGGGAATAGTAAAAATCAGTTATAAATTTATTTCTTCAAACTTTGCGAGCTTGGCTACTAACCCTTTTTATTTTGGTAGAAAACCACTAAAGTCGAGTTCATTCTATTTTGCTCATGAGTAAAGTAGAGTTATGTCCACTTTACTCATGATGACCATCAAATGGGAAGCGCATGGGAATGCACAGCGAAACTTTCAATGAAGCCAAAGCTGGAATGTCCCAGGGCTGGGGCAGCACCTTTGATAATCTTGAGGCGCTCTTAGCTAAACAATACTTAGTATTATCAGATTTTCTGATCCCAAGGGGCCACTGTCTGATACAAAAGCATTAGCGCTAATACAAAAAAAATTCACAACTCCGCCTTCAACGCCAACTAAAGTATTCAGCTTGTTCATTGAGGGCGTTAATAACTAAAATTATAAACTACGCACGCACTCTTCACGAGACTGAAAAACTTGGCTTTGCTGTTTTTGAACATCTTTAGAAAAATGATCAATAGTATAAATGCTCCAAGGGTTTTGCCCATCAGCATCTCTCGAACCACACAAGGCTAAAACCTTTGGTGTTATACGGCTTTGGGATAAAGCTTGTTGGCAAGAAACTGTGTCGGCATAAACTAAACCAGTCAATTTGATTGCAGCAGCTGTCGTTAATGAATAAATTTGTATTGGTCTTTGCCCATCATTATCGCGCGGAGCACAAAGATATGCATTTCCTGAGATGACTTTAATCGTTGGAATTGCGGAAATACATTCTTGTTTACTTGTAAAAATTAGATTTGTGAACTTAGTCAAATTATAATCATAACCTGTTCTTGTTGCCATCGCCCAAGGATTTGCCCCATCATTATCGCGTGACACACAAGTAAGCTCTACTCCCTGAAGTGGATTATTATAAGTAGGTGGCGGGTTGTATGGAGGCGGCGGATTATACGGAGGCACTGGCTGTTGTTGACCAAGATCTGCTAGCTGGCGAACTTGTCTTAACAGCTCAAGAACCTGTCTTTGGTTACTTGATGACATATATACAGCATTTCTTTGAATTGTATTATTAACGTCATTTGAAATTTGTCGAAGCCGATCACTACTATCGAATCTCTGCGCTTGCGCACCAGCAGTTAAAAATAGCGCGCTTACTGAGATTAAAAAAAATTGTTTAAACATAAAGCACCTCCAGGTAAAGGATACTTTTAGCATACTCGCTAAAAAAATTCATAAACTTTAGATTCAAAATGGAAGTTTTGAAAAAAGAATAAATATGACTGAAAGATCGACGATTTTCAGGTCGCTTTTTGAAACCGTCATTTTGAAGGATTAGTAAGTATAGCAGGAACCCCTTCAAGCCCATCCCTGCAGACAAAACTCCCAAAGCAATCAGCAGTGCATTTTTTAATTCATAGAAAATCTTTTTAGCCATATTGAATTGTATGCTGAATTCAAAGAAGCTGTCAAAATTTTGCCGAAATAGTTCGAGAACTCTAGAATGATTGTTGCCTCTGGCTTGACGGAAGTCGCACTGAAAATTTATCCTGAACTAATAGTACAACTACGTGTGTGCATGCAGATACACTTCCTTTGAGTTTCAAACGGAAGTGATGACCAGTTGCGATTAATTTTGAAACCCAGGATTTGAATCTTGATTTTGTAAATAACTTTAACCTAAAATTCTTGAATGAAGTTACTTAAGCCAAAATCCCCTAAAATACTCATTGAAACAGAGCGAATTTATTTGCGTAAGCATGACTTAAAACAAGCAAATATCATGTTTACCCATGTCAATAAAGATAGACGTCGTCTAAAAAAATTTCTACCTTGGGTTGACCATGTTAAAACTGCGGAAGATGAAAAAAAATATATTAAAAGAACTCACAAGGGATGGAAGGAAAATACTTTATTTGATTTTAGTATTTTTCGAAAATCTGACCTTAAATATATGGGTAATATAGGTGTTCATAGCATTAAATGGGATCGATTCTTATGTGAATTTGGATACTGGATCTTGGGTGAATTTGAAGGCCAGGGATATATGTCCGACGCGGTAAAAGCCCTTGAGTCTGAACTGTTTGGAATCGGCTTTAATCGAATAGAAATACGTTGCAACAACCTTAATAAAAGATCTGCAAATGTTCCTTTGGCCTGCGGTTATACCCACGAGGGCACTCTTCGACAAGATGACATCGATATGGGAAAATTTCGTGACACGATGGTTTTTGGAAAACTTAAAAATGAGTGGAAGGAAACTAAAAACAAAAATTAATCCTGCCACAAAATCGACCAAGCTATCCGCGCAGAAATGAATATAGACCCTAAAGGTGAACGAATCATAAGTTCTGAGGTGTAGAAGTTAGGCTGTCCATTTCATCGAAAGCTTCTTTTTGTTCTTCACACAATCCAGAAGATAAAGATCGATAAGCTTCTGGTAGGAAACGCCTGACTCTTCAGATAACTTTTTAAAATAATCAATAACAGCAGAACTTAAATTAATACCTACTGCTTTTTTCTTTTTGGCAGGATAGGGATTTTTAATTTCCTTCATTTTGTTGAAATCATATTCCTTTTTCATAAAATACCCTTTCTTCTTTAGTCGACCATAAACATCATCAAAAACGGATTGGGCTTCTTCAAACCAAATACCGTGTTTTTTACGGTTTGCTTTGTTTTTTTCCTCATCCCAGTCAAATTGAGTCATCATCTATATTTATACTATATGTCAATACGGTTTATAGTGGTGTTTGCCCCCCCTGGATCGTCAATATTTCTATGTCTTAATAATTACACCAACGCACAAAAAACTGACTTGACATTGTGTGCGGTATATAGCACAATAATAGTGTGGACAAGAAACTGGAAGTTCTTAAAACAAACGAATTTGAAGACTGGCTTGCCGATCAGCAGCCCAAACTAAAAACTCAAATTTTAGCTAGAATTGATTTAATCTCAATAGGTCATTTTGGTAACCACAAACGCTTCGAAGGTCTTATTGAACTGAAGTGGCTTAACGGAGTTCGAGTTTATACATTTATGTGGGGCAACGCCATAGTGGTTGCCCTTTATGGAGGAAATAAAAATGGCCAAAGTCGCGACATCAAAAAAGCAAAAAAAATCAGGGACGAAGTCCTTGAAGGTACACGAACCCTTCGCAAGTAAGGAACTCAAAGATCCAAAACTTGTCATAGAAACTTTGTTGGATTGCATTCGTACGGGTGATATCGAATCTTTTCGTGAGGTCTTAACTGCACACCTGTTAACTGTAAATAAGTCAAAAATGGCTCAAAAGACTGGTCTTGGACGCCGCACACTTTATGATTTGATGGACCCTAAACGGGAATTCAATCCGGAGCTTTCGACCATTTCTGCGATCATTCAATCGTTAGCGGCTTGATGGCTGTTGGCAAAAACAACTCTTTGCCGCAGCATCACTTCCATCAGAAACCCAAAACCTGACCTTTACCCCATTTTTAGTACCAGCAAATTTTTTTATTAAGACTTTAGTGTCCTATCATATTCTGCTGTTGTTGCGCAAATTCTTTTGGAGTCATATAATCTAGCGAGCTGTGCGGCCTTTGCTCATTATAGTATTCAATCCATTTTCTAAGTTGCTGTCGCAAACTTTCGATGCTGTTGTATTTGTGTAAACTTAAAAACTCCTTTCTAAATTTTCCGTTAAAACTTTCAATGTATCCATTTTGAGCGGGCTTACCTGGATCAATAAAATGTACGCTGATATTATTTTTTTCACACCATGCTAAAAAGACATTGTTCGTACATCGTCAGTCTGCCCCACATTTTCAAAGTAAAATAATGTGATAGAACT
>JBMOJS010000037.1:0-16961 GCA_049315665.1 Pseudobdellovibrionaceae bacterium
GCCTTAGTGATAAAAAAGTCACCGACTAAAATCAATATAGAGGCCGTGACCACGGCTTGGGTAGTGGCAATACCCACCTCTTGAGTGCCAGTTTGTACATTCAAGCCAAAGTAGCAGGCAGGAACAGCAATAAATACAGCAAAGAAAAAAGTTTTGCAAAAACCTGATAAAAAATCATACATGTCAATGGTTGTAAATATTTTTAGTATATAAAATTCTGGGTCTAAATTTAATTCGCTGGCACCGACAACCATGCCGCCCCAGTTACCAATAATATTAGCTAGTACAACCAGCATGGGTAAGGTGATTAAGCAGGCTAGAACACGAGGAACAACAATTTTTCTTATCGGCGAGGTTCCAAGGGCCCTTAATGCATCGACCTGCTGAGTAACCACCATCGATCCCACTTCACTAGCAATGCCAGCTCCGACCCTTGCAGCTAACATTAAACTTGTAAATACCGGGCCCATTTCTCGTAAGATGGTCAAGGCCACCAGTTTAGGAACATACAATTTTCCACCGAATTTTTCTAAACCTAAACCAAATTGCAAAGACATAACCATACCGGTGCTAGCCGCCGTTACAACAACCAAAGGCAGTGATCTCCAGCCTATCAAATAAATCTGCTCAGAAAGCAGATTCCAATAAATACGGCCTTTAAAAGTATTTTTTATGAATTGCAAAAACAAAAGCCAAATACCACCACACAGTTCAATAAAATAGAGAAAACTATCAGCAAAGGACATTTATTCCTCTAAAATTTTGAAAGTGGTTTTAAAATCATCATAAGATTTTTTTTCTTGATCAAAAGTTTGTTCTAACCCTGTGTAAGTCACTAAAAATTCACAGTCGTGTTCGATGAAGCTTAAAAGTGCAACACGCACTTTCTTTTCATCAGAATAGCCTTCATAAATTGTCTCTAAGGCATTCACTTTATTTAGTATTATTTTTTTTCTAGCGACAACTTGAACCTGCTGTAGAACAGAAATGGAATCTGTTTGTAACAACTCTAAGTCATTTTTTTGTGCTGGGCAGGAGCTTAAATAAGATAAGGAATTTCCGGTTTTCTGACTGAGCCAAACCTTATCTGCGTAAGATGATGAGGACTCATAAAATGGCGAGGTTGGTGATTGAAATTTGATATTATTATACTTAGTTGTCTTTGCGTTATTATCTGAAGTAGGAAGTTTAATAGATACACACGCGCCACTGAAATAGCATAGAAAAGGAATAAGAATGGAAAAAAAAAGTTTCTTTTTAAACACGGCTGCCGTTACCTCATGGTGGTGATTTTTATTTTATTTCGGCTGAAATATTTTAAACTGAACAACATATACAATGACCTGGTTCGTTTGACTAGACTAAAGATGGTGTCATGGCTTTGTCGCTAGATGACAGAAAAGCACTAAAATTAAAAATCCATCTCTTTAAAACCTAAATATATCAGTTATAAAGAAAAATCGACTTGGCATTGGCTGTGCTTATATAAATAGCAAGCGAAGGAGCGTTTATTTTGCTAAGGTCTTTGGTCTGCATTTTATATTTGTATTTTATTGCCTTATTCATGCCAAGCAAGGTCTGGGCGGAAGGGCTGACTGGGCATATATCGCATGTTGCAGATACAGTGCATTTTGAATTACAGGGCGCAGAAGCATGGATATATGACATTAAAAAATCCAGTCTAAATGGCGAAAATGTCGTTGTCATGACTATAGATAGCGTTGATGAAAGTTTAGTTAAAATTTTAAAAAACTTTAAAAGTGATTTGATAAAAAAAATTGAAATTGATAAAAATGCAAAAGATAAAAAAAACGAATTGAAATTTTATTTATCGCAAAATAAAGTTGAAGTTTTTGATTATTTAACAGACCAACCATCCCGCTTGGTTGTGGATTTCTACATCAACCCTGATGTAGAAAGTATCGAAAAAATAAAATCGACTTCCACTGAAAAGAATAATTCAATAGAAAAAAAAGATTTTAAAAAATCTTCTGACAAGAAACAAAAAAGAAACACTGCTTCTGAATACATTAGCCTAGAAAAACCAATAGAAAATGAAAAAAATAGTCCCTCTGTAAAAGCAGGCATATTTGATGGCAATGATCCTGAATATCAAAGATTTAGTATTGAACTATGAAATCAAAGAAGAATCCATTTTAAAAAGCAAGAATAACTACTATATAGATTTTCCTAGGTTAGACCTAGCAGTTGAAGATTGGGAAAGTGTAAAGTATGCGCCCGCCATTTATGAGATAAAAGCCAAAGACAATGCTGAAAATAAACAGGCGCGATTGCTTTTAACCTTATTTGAAAAAAAACGATACGCTGTTTTTTTAAAAACACTGAGCTGGTTCAGGTCTAAGTATCCAGAATCTGAATACAATGAAGTCATCGATTTTATGGCCGCAGATGTTCATTATGCTATATGGGAAGAGTATAAAAAAGAAACCGATTTCGATCAAGCGCTTATTCTTTATAAACAAGCTATGGATAAATATCCAAATTCAGAATTGGTTGAAAGAACATCATTGAAACTAGGTCTTGCAGCTTATGAAAGACATGATTACATGTCTGCTTTAAGGCTATTTAAAGCTCACAAAGATTTTTTAAAATCAGGAAGTTTTTCTAAAGATTTGGCTCAACTTGGAATGGGTTTATGTTATTTTAACTTAAATAAATTTTCTGATGCCATTTCTGAATATCAAGATTTACAAAAAAATTCAAACTTTGAAAAAATTAAAGCAGAAGCCGCTTATCGTATTGGTGATGTTCATTTTAAAGCCAAAGATTTTTCGGCTGCTGTCGAAGAGTATCAAAAAGCTATAAAAAGTTATCCACAGAAAAATAATTTATTTCCCAATGCCTATTTCAACCAGGCAGAAGCTTATTTTAAATCTAAAAAATTCAAAGAAGCCCTGCGCACACACCAAGAATTTGTTCAAAAGTTTCCAAAGCAAACAGAAGCTGCATTGTCTATGACTCGAATGGGAGAGATTTTAGAAATTTTAGGTGCAAGCGCAGAAAAAGTAGAGGGTGCATTTTTAGAGACTTATTTTAGGTTTGGTGAGTCCTCAAATGCGGTGGTTGCTAGACTTAGAATGATTTCTAAAAAAATGCATATTATGAAACCAACCGAAGTAGAAAAGGCCACTTCAGAAATTATGACTTTAGCTAAAAAAATGAAGTTGGATAAAATTGAAGAATTTGCCACTATAATGATCGCTGATGGGTACAACTCTAGGCTGGAGTTTGAAAAATCAATTCAATTGTTAAGTCAGTATTATAAATCAAATCCACTAACAGTAGATACGGATTTTTTTTCTAAAAGAATTATTCAAAATATCTCTGATATGATGATGAATGAATTAAAAAATAAAAATTTTATTTCTACATTAAAAATTCATAATAAGTATGCAGACAATTGGCTAAAATCCAGCGCTCGAAGAGACATACGCTATTTTTTGGGGCTATCTTATGAAATGGCCGGAGTATCTGATAAAGCTGAAAAGTACTATAAAGAAGTACTTAATGAAATTTACTCTTTGAAAGGCTCTTCTAAACAAAAAGAAGTTGCTGTTAGCGAGCATCTACCTACCGCTGACACATTGAATTTGCGCCTGGCAAAAATCTTGTTAAATAATAAAAAATATCAGCAGTCTTATGAATATATTAAACAAATTCAAAATACGGAAAAATTAACCGAGTCAGAACAGATCGAAAGAATTCAATTGTCTGCTTCTTTAATGCAGAAGAAAGAAGATTTTCAGTCTGCGACACGCTATTTAACCGAGTTGCTGAAAAACTGGAAAGGGCAACCTGCAATGCTGGCAGAACCTTATTTGCAATTGGCTGAAATTGAAATTTTACAGAAAAAAAGCGATGAAGCTGAAAAATCTTTACTTAAAATAGACGAGCTAAAAAGCGAATCACCCGCAATTTCTAATGATTTGCATTTCAAAGCTCTGCAGCTGCTAAGTCAATTGCAACTTAAAAAAGATGAAATCAAGGGCGCTGATACTTTGCAAAAAATGTTAAGTTTATATGAAACCGAAAAGCCACTTTCTTCGACTAGATATCAACTGGGAGAGATTTTTTTTAAAAAAGGTGATTTACAAAAAGCCCAAGAAGTCTGGAATGGTTTCAAAGGAGCCAACGCAGAACTATGGCAAAAACTGGCTCAAGAGCAGTTAACTAACAATAACTGGAAGCAGTCTTATAAAAAGTACATCAACCGTATTCCAGCCATGGCTGGCCAACAAAAAATGGAGAATACGAAAAAATGAGCAATACACTTTTCGATAAAACAACTCAAGCCTTGGCCACTTCATTGAATATGCGCCAGATGAGGCATACGATCACATCGTCCAACATAGCCAATGCAGAAACCCCTGGATACCATGCAAAAAAAGTGGATTTCGAAGATGCTTTAAGTAGTGCTTTACAACTGGCAGACAACCCTCAGCTAGCAGCTACCTCTGGTGATCATTTTGTTATTGGTATGAATAACAATTTCAATTTAAAACCGCAAGTTTATGAAAATCCTGATGGGGCTATTAACAACGATGGAAATACTGTGGATTTAGAAAAAGAAATGTCGGCTTTATCAGAAAATGCCATTTTATATAAGTCGGCCTTGCAACTAATTAATAAAAAAATGGCCGCACTAAAATATGCTGCCAGCGAGGGTAGGTAATTCTTATGGCTGATTTTTTGACTGGAATGCGTATCAGTAGCAGCGGCATGGCTGCTCAACGTATGCGAATGAATACGATATCCTCGAACATTGCAAATATCAATACAACACAAACTCCCGAGGGGGGGCCTTATCGCCGCAAGGATGTTGTTTTTGAATCTATGCCTGATGCAAAGAATTTTGGCGAGATTTTATCTGCCAAAGATCCGAACAATCAGTTTCAAAGAGTACAAGTGACAGACATTATTTCCAGCACTAAGCCGCCATTACTAAAATATGAGCCTAATCATCCCGATGCAAATCCCGAAGGATATGTGGCCTATCCCAGTATCAATTTGATGGAAGAAATGACAAATATGATTCAAGCCACCCGTTCTTACGAGGCCAATGTCTCGGCTTTGCAAGCAAGTAAGGATATGGCTTTGAGTGCGCTAGAAATTGGAAGATAATAAATAACAGGAGTTAAAAGCTATGGACGGCTTTTCAATAAAAAATTCGCAGCAGTTTTTGCAATCGGGTTCGATTTATGAAAATAAATCTTTGCGCATTGATCAGCCGCAGGAGCCATCCATATTTGACACTGGTTCTGCAAATAAAAATTCGAATAAAACTTTTGCTGATACATTGAAAGAGGCTGTTCAAACAGTCAACCAGTTGCAAAAAAGTTCAGACCAAGCAACACAAGATTTGGCTACTGGTAAAACGGATAACGTAGCTGATGTAATGATCGCTGCGGAAAAAGCTGATGTGGCTTTGCGTGTGATGGTCCAAGTTAGAAATAAAATTATTGATGCTTATCAAGAAATTATGAAAATGCCAGTTTAGGGGGAAACTTGAATAAGATTTTTGGCGGATTGATAGTTCAGTTTCGCGAATTTTTTAAAAATCTAGGGCCAACCAAAAGACTTTCAGTCATCTCTGTATCTTTGATTGCAGTGGTGGCTTTAATAACGATGTTGATTATGGCTTCGGGTAAAGATTATGCCCCATTATTAACAAGTATTCCTGGCGATCAGGTTTCGACAATTATTGCTAAATTGAATGAAAAAAATATTCCTTTCAATCTAAAAGATGATGGAAAAACAATCGTAGTGCCAAAAGAGCTTTTGCATTCTACGCAGATGACATTAATGGCAGAAATTGGTTCTGCCAAGATGGGAACTATTGGTCTTGAATTATTTGAAAAACAAGATTTTGGCATAAATTCGTACGCACAAAAGATAAATTATCAACGAGCCATGCAGGGCGAGTTGATTCGTGCCATCAATACACTGACTGCAGTAAAGCAATCCAAAGTTATTTTAGCCTTACCTAATAAAAAAACATTTTTAGAAGAGGGCGATCAACCATCTGCTTCTGTGGTCGTAGAGCTGAATCAAGGAAAAGAACTAGCGCCAGAACATATTCGGGGTATTCGTTATCTGGTGGCTAATGCCGTAGAGGGAATGGATCCTGACCGTGTTACAATTTTAGATGATCGTGGTAAAATTTTAACCAAACAGTCAGATAGCAGTTCTTCGCAGTCCAGTGATATTATGGATTTAAAAAATAGAATTGAAAGTGATTTGTCAGGGCGCATTGAGCAGATTTTATCAAAACTGGTTGGGCAAACTAGAGTTATTGCCAAAGTTGATGCCACTTTAAACACAAGATTAATTTCTTCCGTTGAGGAGATGTTTGATCCTGAAAAAACAGCCATAAAAGGCTCTGTCGTCCAAGAAGAGTCATTGGATGGGGCGCGAACAAATCCAACTGGAGTTCCAGGTTCGCGTTCAAACTTACCTGGGGCTGAAGAAGCCGGCCAGGTTGGATTTAAGCAAGATGTAAAAAAAGAAAATAAAACAACAAATTTTGAAGTTTCGAAAACCACAAGAAATATTAAAGAAGCCGTAGGAAATTTAGAAAGAATCAGCGTTGCTGTTGTCGTAGATGGCGTCAGCACCCTAGAAAAAAAAGAAGATGGTACAACTGAAAGTAAATGGACACCGCGAACTGCCGAAGAACTACAAAAATTTGAAACTTTAGTAAAAAACACTATCGGTTTTAATGCTGCTAGGGGTGATAGTGTAAAAATCGAAACTATTCAATTTCAAGCTGAAGATTTTTCTGAAGCTGAAAAATTATTGACTACATTAGAAAGAAAAAAACTTTTATATGCTTTATTTAAGTGGGCTCTATTGGGTTTTAGTTTAGCCTTGTTCTTTTTTATTGTAGTTAGACCATTTATGCAATGGATCACTGATAGTTTTCAAGACTCGGTGGAGGAAATGTTGCCTAGAACAATTGAAGAACTTGAAGAGCTGCAGGCCGTGGATAACTCATTGCCGGGAATGGGATCCGCCCTACCAGCTTTACAAGAATCCATAGACCCTGAAAAAGCAGAAAGCGAATTATTGAAAGATCGAATTTTAAGTGTCCTAGGAAATGATGAAGAAAAAGTAGTGAATGCCTTCGGTATGTGGTTGGTTAGAAAGGATGGAAGTCCGTGATAAAGTTACAAAAAGCCGAGAATATTGATTATGAAAATTTAAAAGGTTTTGATAAAGCAGCTATACTTGTTAACTATATTGGCAAAGATGCCTTGAAAATTTTTTTAAAAACTATGGACGATGGTGATATTAGAAAATTAATCAATCAGATGAGTAAACTTAGGGTTATTCCTGTGAATGTGACTAAAAGAGTTTTAGAAGAGTTCTTTGAAATGATCTCTGAAACACAAGATTATATTTTTTCAGAACAAACTTCATCTAAAGATACAATCGTGGATGCCTTAGGTGAAGAGAGAGCCCGTGGTATCTTAGGTGGACTAAATGTGACTCCTGGTGGTTCAAAAACCCTTGAGTCTTTAGAGATGATTGATGCGAAAACCTTAGCCACATTTTTAGTCAATGAGCATCCTCAAACAGTAGCCGTTATTTTGGCTCACCTTGAGCCAGAGAAAAAGGGTGAAGTCTTAAAAAGATTGCCTGAAGCTTTGCAAGCAGAAGTGGTTTTGCGTATGGCCAACTTGGACCGTGTTGATCCTGAGTTGATTGCTCAGATAGATAGAGTGTTAAAGAATCAACTATCTAGTACAACAACTGTCGAACAAGCATCACTTGGCGGAGTCCAGCCGGTTGCCGAAATGTTGAATGTCATGGATAAAAACACTGAGACTGCAATTATGTCTAGGTTGGAAGAAAAAGATCCACTGTTGGCTGAAGAAATTCGTAAGCTGATGTTTGTGTTTGATGATATTGCTAAAATCGATGATCGTGGAATTCAAACATTGCTTAAAGAAGTTGATAATAGCAAATTGATTTTAGGTTTAAAAACAGCCAGTGACGAAATTAAAAACAAAGTCTTTAAAAACATTTCAGCACGTGCTGCTGAAATGTTGAAAGAAGACATGGCAAACATGGGACCATCTAGGTTGTCTGATGTTGAAGGTGCGCAGCAAGAAATTGTGAATGCAGCAAGACGATTAGAAGCGGAAGGCAAAATTATGATTGCACGAGGCGGTACAGAAGATGCCATGGTCTAGGAGTGTTTTAAAAAAAGATAAAACGGGCTCTGTTGTGATGGAGTTTATTCCTATCAAGTTTGAATTAGGAACATCAGAACAGGCCCTTAATTATCTGGAGCAAAAAAAAATTGGCTCTGATTTTAGAATGAGTGATGCCTTAAGAACCCAAACCGGGATTGATGAAATTGAAAAAGTAGCTGAACAAAATAGAATTGAAGAAAAAGCTTTAGTTAAATTAAAAGATATCCAAGAATCTGCATATAAGGAAGCCTATAATTTAGGACTAGAAGAAGGAAGAAAAGAATCCTTTCAAAAATACAACGAAGATATAGAAATAAAACTTAATCAACTTGAAGAATTGCTATCTAAGATTTCAGTGTTAAAAACTGAGTTAGAAGGGCAAAATGAAGCCCATTTCATAAAATTAATTTTTGAAATTGCATCAAAGATTGCTTATCAAAAAATAGAAAATGACTCTGGCGTCATAGTAGAGATTTTAAGATTATCTACAAACTTAGCACAGCAGGAAGAGTCCATAGTTGTAAGAGTTGCACAAAATCAGTTTCAATTTTTAGAGGATTTAAAAAACGAAACAAGTCGTGAGTTTGAATTTATAAAAAAATTAAAATTTGAACCGGATCAAGAAATAGTCGCTGGAGGTTGTGTTATTTTAACAAATTATGGCGAAATTGATGCCAGGGTGCAAGAACGAGTTCAAAAACTTTGGGAACAACTTTCGGAAGCAGCTCCAAAAGTAAAAGAAAAATTGGCAGGCTGATGTCATTCGACTTTATAAAGTATCAAGATTTAATTCGCAATTCTTACAACACCCGAGACAGCGGTAAGGTTGTTGAGGTTAGAGGATTATTGATTAAGGGTCTTTTACCCGGAGCAATTTTAGGAAGCTCTGTAGAAATTTTTTCTAGCCAAGATAAATCTTTTTTAGCTGAAGTCATAGGTTTTAAAGACCAATTCGTTTTAATGATGCCATTGGGTGATATGCGTGGTGTTGGTGCGGGTGCAAAGATTGTTTTAAAAAAACAAATATCGACTGTAAAAGCCAGTTCTGACTTATTAGGTCGAGTTGTTGATGGCTTAGGTCTTCCTTTGGATGGGCGTCCAGAAGCAGAAAATACTAGAGACGTAGCACTTTATAGTGAAGTCAGAAACCCTTTGTTACGCAGACCAATTCGCGAGCCCATTGATTTAGGGGTCCGGGCCATCAATGGAATGTTAACCGTTGGGCGCGGACAAAGAGTATCTATTATGGCAGGTTCGGGAGTCGGTAAATCCGTTTTGTTAGGTATGCTTGCGCGATACACCAATGCAGATGTGAATGTCATTGCTATGATTGGCGAGCGTGGTCGTGAAGTGCGCGAAATGATAGAGCAAGATTTAGGTCCAGAAGGGATGGCTAAATCGATAGTTGTTTGTGTTACTAGCGATCAAAGTCCTCTTCTTCGAATGCGTGGAGCCTATGTGGCTACGGCCCTTGCTGAATATTTTTGCGGACTGGGCAAAAATGTACTGTTGATGATGGATTCCATTACACGTTTTGCGATGGCTCAAAGAGAAATTGGTCTAAGTCTTGGGGAGCCGGCCTCTTCTAAAGGTTATACTCCAAGTGTTTTTTCACTTTTACCTAAGTTACTAGAACGAGCCGGATCATTTGAAGGTGAAGGTAGTATCACTGGCCTATACACAACACTCGTTGAATCTGATGATATGAATGACCCCATCGGGGATGCTGTACGATCTATTGTGGATGGGCATATTGTTTTAAGTCGAAAGTTGGCCCAAAATGGACACTTTCCAGCTATAGATATTTTGCAAAGCTCAAGTCGGGTCATGCGCAGTGTGGTCAGTGCTGAGCATACACAGTTAGCGCAAAAATTAAGAGAAAATTTAGCTATATATAAAGAAGCTGAAGATTTAATAAATATTGGGGCCTACAAACCGGGTAGTAATCCTAAAATTGACCGCGCTGTGAAAATTATAGATGAAGTGCAAAATTTTTTGCGCCAAAAAGTTGAAGACCCATCTACGTTTAGTAACACGTTAAGACAGCTGCAAGGAATTTTTGTAAATAGCAAATAAAATGAAAGTTGATTCGGATGAAGAAATTCCAATTTTCTTTAGAAAAATTAATGGAGTATCGAAAAAGTGTTGAGCAGCAAGCGCAGCGTGATTTTTTTGAAATTCAAAGCAAATTCATAGAAGCACAAAATAAACTCGAAGATTTAAAATCTATTTTACATGATTCATTTCTTTTAAGAAGTCAGCTTGAAGTGCAAGGTGGATCCGAGACCAATAAGCTAGAACAAATTTATTTTTTTCAAAAAGGACAAGCCGTTAGGATAGCCAGCCAGACTAAGATCATTGCTGTTTTTGAAAAAGAAGTCGAGGCTAAGCGTGAAATTTTGCGACAAAAAGCAATAGACTATAAAATAATAACTAAGTTGAAAGAAAAAAAACGAGAAGAATACTTAGCGGAATATATAAAAGAAGAAGATGGATTTATAGACGAGCAGAATATTTTAAGATTTAAAACATCTTCAAAAAATGAATTGGATGAAAAATGAGTAACGGATACGATCAGTTTTTTAAAAAAGCTAGAAAAAATGCTGAAAACAGTAAGACATCTTTTATGTTAGATAAAAAGATAGATTTTTCTGAAGATTTCAAAAACCAAACACCAGTAAAAAAAACAACCCAGAATAAAAAAAGAAAATATAAGCTCAATTGGAAAATGGCTGGGCTTTCATTTATTGGTTTGATCATTAGTATTTTAAGTTTTATAAACCAGGATAAAATTGAATATTATGTCCGGCATATAGAATTGAAAATATTTAGCTGGGCAGAGGCGGAAGAGAAGTCTTCTGCGGTAGAATCTAAATTAAATAGTGATAATGGGCTTAAAAAAAATGGTAATAATAACAATGAAGAAAGTAGTATTTCTAAAAGTTCCGAGCAAAAAAATAATGAAGAAGAATTTGTAAAAAAGG
The DNA here is from genome assembly GCA_049315665.1 of Pseudobdellovibrionaceae bacterium. GTDB lineage: Bacteria > Bdellovibrionota > Bdellovibrionia > Bdellovibrionales > Bdellovibrionaceae > JBMOJS01. The sequence continues at coordinate 11,204 of JBMOJS010000037.1, forward strand.
AAATCGCAGAAATAGATCATATTGCACATTTAGAAGAAAGAAAAAAACAATTAGAAAAAAAGGAAGAGGAACTTTCGACTTTAGAAATTTCATTGCAAAAAGAAAAACTAGAACTGCAAAAACGTTTGGATGAAATAGAAAACACCCGTCGACAAATTTCTTCTGTTTTGGAAGAAAAAGTTAAATTTGATGAAAAGAAAGTAGATTCCTTAGTAGCAGTGTATTCAAAAATGAAGCCTATAAATGCAGCCAAGATATTTGAAACTTTAGATGAAAATTTAGCCATTGAAATTTTAGCAAAAATGAATCAAAAAAATGCAGCGGAAATTCTAAACTTAATAAAAACTGAAAAAGCTCAAATTTTTTCAGAGAAATTTGCGGGTTATAAAAAATAATTCCCATGGTGGGGATTTGTTAAAGAAAAGGAGGCCATGATTGTTACAAGCTTTAAACTTAGGACCGCCCTTTGGCGCAATGCCCATTGGACGACCTGGTGAAGCTGATCGAGATATAAAAGAATTTGATAAAGATACAAAATCTTTTCAAGATGTTCTTAAAACCCCGATCAATATAGAAGCTAAAACAATAGAAAGAACTAAAGGTAAAAAAGAAGTTTTAAAATCAGACTCTGGCAAAGAACAGAAAGATTTAAATGAATCTGAAAGTACAGAAGCTGATAGCAAAATAAAAAAACCTAGTTCTGATGTGTTAAGCTCTAGGCCAGGTTCTTCAGTGAAACGGGCGCAAAGAAACAAGGTCATGAAAGAATTTATGGACTCATTTGAGAGTAAATTCCAAATACCTCCCACTCGATTAGTGGAAGCTATGACCCAGTTACAGCCGGTGGATCAAATCAAAAGTGCCGAAGAGACCGCAGACTTAGTGGTGCAGCAATTGGATTTAGACCCAGAAAATGAGTCACAGGCTCAGGCCATGTATACTCAGTTTTTACAGAAATTAAATAATGTAGAAACCCAACAGGTCCCAGAATCTTTTCAAGCGTCATCAACGTCGCCATTGAATACAGATTGGAATCGTCATTGGTTACAGCAAAATAAAAATATGGCTTTGCAAGAGTCTGCTAAAAATGTCAATCAGGCTTTCAAAATTGCAAATCCATCAGAGGCAAGTCAGTTCGTTAGTGATCAACCGGTTTCACTAGGATTGGCTGAACAACAGCCCATTTTATTTTCAGATGACATCGATAATCTGGGTTTAACAACGGATTCACAGCTAAAAATGAGTGGTGGCGAAAGTTTTAATGCGGATACAGAATTTTTGCCTACGGAAGCTCAAACTGTAGATTTTCCAGCCAATGCTAAAAGTGGTGATATAAAATCCATGGATGTTGATAAAGCTGTGCAAAAAGAAGATCGAATTGATGATGCTTTGCTTGCTGCCATTCCAGCAGCCTATCTGGCAAAGTCGGCTAGAAAGTCTGAGTCTGATCGCTACGAGCAAAAAGCTTATCAAGATATGAAATCTTCGGATGAGATGTTTTTGGCAGAGCCATTGAATTCTGAAAATAACCCAATTTTTGAAAAGCAATTTGCTTCAAACGATGCGGGAATGTTTTCTCAGAATCAGCAGGGTTTAGATCAGGAAGCTTTAGCCAATATGCAGGATTTGAATTCTGAAAATGTAAATTTTCAAGATCTGAATAAAGACATAAAGGCTATCGGCAATGGAGCTGGCAAAAAGTCGGCAGAGGTCTTGCTAGAAAAATCTAAACTAGAAAGTGTGACAACGAATCCAATGGATTCGTCGGCTGTTAGCGACACTTTAAAGGGGGCTTTGCCTAAAGCAAGCTCTTTGGATGCACCAGTTTCGCCGAGCATGACCCCACAGATTCAAAAAGCTTATCAAGAAGCCAATATTAAAACCTTGATGAATCAAGCTCAATACTTGATTAAAAAAGGTGGTGGCGAAATGAAGGTGGATTTGAATCCCGAAGGTTTAGGTCGAATTCAGATGAAAGTTTTGGTTCAAGATGGACGTGTGAATGTACAAATGGCTGCTGATACAAAAGAAGCAAAAACCACATTAGAAAATGGTTTGGGCGATCTTAAAAATAGTTTAGCCGCCCACAAGCTGTCTATGGATCATATTAAAATTGATGTAGTGACTGCAGGTGCGGATGTCAGTTCAAGTCAGCTGCAACAGAACACCACCTCAAACAATGATGGCGGTGACAAGCAGTTCAATAGACAGTTTTGGAATCAGTTCAACCAAAACTTTGGTGGAAGAGAGCAACGGGAGGCCTTTTATAATGTGTCTGATCCTAAAGGTTATACACAGAATCGAAAATCTCCTTTGCAGCCATTGTCTTCGACTTCAACTGTAGATAAGTCTTCAAGTCGATATCAAAATAAAGGCCAAGGTCTTAATTTGGTCGCGTAGAATATGGAACTGTCTACTTCTGTGTCATACTGAAGTAGACAGTATTTAAGAAATCAGAGGGTAATTATTCATGGGCGTTATGAACACAAAGATGAGCACCAAAGCTTTTGGGGATAATCAAAGTCTACCCTTTAATAATAATCCTGTAAGAAATGTTAGCGCTTCTGATCAGCAAAAAATAGGTGATGATAGAGTTGGAGAAGTTTTAAATAAAATTTCCGATCCCAATTGGACAGATCCAACAAAAAAAGTAAGAACTGCTGGAAATGATAAGTTAGATAAAGATGCATTTTTTAAATTGATGTTAGCGCAAATGAAGAATCAAGATCCTACGAGCCCATTAAAAAGTCATGAAATGGCAGCACAGCTAGCTAGCTTTTCATCCTTAGAGCAAATGCAAAATATGAATAAAACTATGACTGATTTACGTAATGCTCAAAGGCCTTCAGAAAACTTTCAAGCTTTAAACTTATTAGGCAAGTCAGTGGCTGGGGACTCTTCAAAAGTCACACGAGTTAAGGGAGACAATGCCCATGATTTCCGTTTTGATTTGGCTAATGATGCCCAAGAAGTTAATATCAAAGTTCGTGATGATCAGGGCGAAATTGTGCGCGCACTCAGTTTTAAAAATTTAAAAAAAGGTGAAAATAGAATTTCTTGGAATGGGATGGACGACAGAGGCACTGCAGTTCGCGAGGGAAATTATGATTTTTTTGCAGAAGCCAAAGGCAGTGATAGTAAAAAAATTGCGATAAAAACAGATTTTGCTGGTTTGATTAATGGAGTCAACTATAGTTCTGATGGTCCGGTTTTGATGGTGGGCAATCAGTCTATACGTTGGAAGGATGTTAAACAAATCATGGACCCTGGTCTTACGAAAAATGACCAGAAATCAGCAGACCCAGCAAATCTTGACTTGAAAAGTCAGCCAGCAGTGCCGCAAAATGAAAACAAGGCTGTTTCACCGACTGCGCCAGCCCAAGCTGAAGCAGGAGGCGGAAGCCGTGGAGTTCCACCAATGATGAATTTAAATAACTCTGTAGGTTTATCGAGAGAAATGATGAATAAACTAGCCAAAGAAGTGAAGTGATGGATTTAAGAAAGCTGCAAACAACAGATAGTTTAATTCCTGCAAAGGGATTAGAAAACAAAGGTGGAGTTAATAAAAACTCTATTTTAGATTCTGGTTTTGCAGATGCATTGGGCGAATTGCAATCGGGTGAAGAATCACAGGGCATAGTAAATTCTATTGTAGACAACGCAATACTGCCATCGAAGGATGGCTTTAAAGATAAAATGAAATTTTCAAATCATGCAGTAGAAAGAATGCGCATGCGGGGAATTTCATTCAACCCTCAAGACATACAAAGACTGAATGAGGCGGTGGATAGGGCTGCAGCAAAAGGATCAAAAAATTCTTTGATTCTGATGAATGAGTCAGCATTGATTGTGAGCGTAAAAAATAACACGGTTGTTACTGTGATGGATAAAAATGCATTAAAAGAAAATGTATTTACAAACATCGATAGTACAATTGTGATGTAGATTTATAAAAACAGGGCTGGTCCTCTTTGAGGGGGCCCTTCTTATTTAAAACGTTTTTCAGAATGAAGAACGTAGAAAGTACATGGAGGTTCTATGGGTATTCTTTCGTCACTTTATACCGGTGTATCCGGCTTAACAGCACAGGGCGAGGCCTTGGGGGTTATTGGTGATAATATCGCCAATGCCAACACGATAGGTTTTAAAGCCAGCCGTGCAGAGTTTCAAGATATTATATCTAAAAATCTAAAAGGTATTTTAGGTGGTAACCAAATTGGTCGTGGTGTTAAGATCGGTGCGGTTAATCCTATCTTGGTGCAAGGTAATGTGGACTCTACAGAAAAAGTGACAGACTTAGCTGTTTCTGGTGATGGTTATTTTAGTGTCAAAGGCAGTGATGGTATTTCATTCACTAGGGATGGATCGTTTCACTTCGATCGTGAAGGCTATTTGGTTTCTAATGACAATCAAAGAGTCCAGGGGTTTCAAACCGACGAAAAAGGAAATATTTTAAATAAAGTAGCCGATATTAAATTTCCAAGAGCTTTGATTCCGGCCAAAGCCACTCAAGAAATCAAACTGGACTTGAATTTGGACTCGCGCATGGAGCCTACTAAAAAATTTGATCTTAAAGATCCATATGCCAGTTCGCACTATTCTACTGGGGTTGAAATGTATGATTCGCAAGGGAATAAACATTTGATCAGTATGTTTTTTAATAAAACGGCGGATAGAAAATGGGAATACCGCGGTTTGGTTGATGGAAAAGAAGTGACTGGTGGAGAAGAAGGACAGATGTCTGAGGTTGTCAAAGGAACTTTGGAATTCACTGTGGATGGAAAGTTAAACACGCAGGAAGTGACAGAGGCTAACTTCAACTTCAAAGGTGGGGCGCTACAGAATCAGCAAATTAAAATGAATTTTGGTGATGACATAGCTAAGGGTGGAAAAGGTTTAGAGGGTACTAAACAGTATGGTAAATCATCTGATCTGATTGGTTGGCAGCAGAATGGTGCTGCGGCGGGTGTAATAACTGGTTTATCTTTTAACGATGAGGGTGTTTTAACGGCTATTTATTCGAATGGGCAGGCTGCGGATTTAGCGCAAATTGCTTTGGCTAAATTTGAAAATCCAGAGGCTATGTTTAAAGTTGGTAATAATCGTTTGAAAGAGTCCAGGGATTCTGGTGGTCCGTCGATGGGCGCCCCTGGAAGCGCAGGACGTGGAAAAATATTTGCAAAATCTTTAGAAAGATCGACGGTGGATTTAGCTACAGAATTTGTGAATATGATTCAAAATCAGCGTGGTTTCCAAGCCAATGCCAAGACCATCACGACAACCGATGAATTGTTGAATGAAGTGATTCAGTTGAAACGGTAATAGATAAGCGCTAAGTAGTTAATAAATACTTACAAAAAAGCCGCTAGTTTTTACTAGTGGCTTTTTATTTTCATTTATAGCAACATTTGGTGTGCTTGATTAAGGCTTCAATTTGACTATTCAGTACAATTTAGTTAGGATAACCCCTAAATGATCAAAGAGCGAGTTGATTTTGGGGGTTCATTTGTCTACTGCTACGTCAAGACTGCACCATTTATACACTGACACTGATCTGGAAAATCAAATGACTCTATTAAAAAATAGAGATGAAGATTTTCTTTCTTTTTTGTTTTCAAGCATTAACCCTGGGCTGATGGGAATGCTAGCTGGGCACGGAATTTTTAAAGAGTCGGCAGAAGAAATAACTCATGAATGTTGGGAAACTTTTTTTATCAATATTGATAAATTTGCCGGACGATCGCAGTTAAAAACATAC
>JBMOJS010000038.1:0-16940 GCA_049315665.1 Pseudobdellovibrionaceae bacterium
ATGAAATCATTAAAGAAATATTTGGCGATCAAATTGATTTTGAATCCGGAGACAACCGCTTTCGCAATCTGGTTTCTAGATTGCGCAAAAAAATACCCGGCCAGTTTGTAGTAGAAAACGGCCGCTACAAAGTGGTCAGCTAGGACCTGGCACCCGTTAAAAGAAAAGGATCATCAGATTTACTAATCGCTTTAAGCAATGCTGAAACATATTATTATCGATTTTACTTCTACTTTGAATAAGATATAAAATTCTATAAAGCGAGGTTAAAAATATGAAATGCCCAGTATGTAAAGAAGTTGGCTTAACAATGTCTGAACGCAGTGGTGTAGAAATTGATTATTGTCCCCAGTGCCGAGGCGTTTGGCTTGACCGTGGTGAATTGGATAAAATTATTGAAAAGGTCAATGAAAGTGCCAAGCCCGCCGTTGCCGCAGGCAATCCTTCCTACACCCAGCCTGCCCCTGACTACAATCAACAGCAGTATTACAAGCACAAACGCAGAAAATCTTTTTTGGAAGAGCTTTTCGATTAATTTAAGTGCAAATAGGGAAGAGGCGATTGCAACTACTTTTCGTCTCTTCCAAAATCAATGGCTTTACTGTTTTAAAGCGGCTTCGATAGCTGCACGAAGTGGGTCTTCTCCCAACTGGCTAAGCATCTGTTCGTTGACAAAAAAAGTGGGTGTTCCACGCACTCCGATACTTTTGCCATCGGATTCGTCAAGCCTAATTTTTTCGCCATGTTTTTCTATCAAATAAGACTTTTCAAGTCGATCCGCTGGAATTCCTAACTTAGTTAAATACCCTGGAATTAAATCGGGACGAGGATCGTGGTGGCTGCCCCACTGCGGCTGGTTTTCAAACAAAACATCCATTGCTGCATCATACTTTCCCAATTCCCTAGCTTCCTCTAAAGCGGCGGCTGCGAACATTGAGTTTCCATGATAGGGCATGTAGCGAAAGACAAAATGGACTCGGTCTTTGTAGTCTGAAATGATTTTCTTCAGCACTGGGTGGATCATCCGGCAGGACTCACATTCAGGATCAAACCATTGCACCACTCTAACGTGACCCAGCGGATTTCCATAGCTTGGACTATGGGGACGAATGAATCTTGCGGATTCAGGCACTGGTTGGGAAGGAGCGTTTTCGATTTTAGATTCATTTTGGTTTTTCAAAATAATAAACCCTGCGATAGCGCAGATAACGATCACTAAAATAAATATTTTATTTTTCATTTGTTCCCCCTGTGGCTTTAGATCTTTCAATGATCATAAGCGCAAGAATTATAAAAAAACCAATCAAAGACAATAGCGGAATTGTAACAAAACCAAACAGTTCAAGCTGTCTAGATGAACACGAAACGCCTTCGGTGCAAGGAGTAAGCTCCTCAGAAATCAAACCATAATAAATAAGGTTGTGATAACCGGCGATCACGAAGCCAATAATTGCTAATGGAATGGCGTAACGTCGATAGCTGATATCTTCAAGCCAAAGGGCCGTGCCAAAAATGACTACAAGCGGATATAGTGAAATCCGCTGATACCAGCATAATACGCAAGGCGGGTATTTTAGAATTTCACTGAAATAAAGGCTTCCAAGAGCAGCGGCAAAGGCCATTAAAAAATTAATTCGTAGGTACAAAAACTTCCTGAAAGATTTTTGCGTTGTCGCCATGGTGCAGCCTCTATTGATATCTATGCCTGGGTATTTAAAGCTCTGGTGTGACTAGGGTGTCAAGGGTTATGCACCTTATGCGGATTGGCAAGGTGTCGACAAAGGAGTGACTTGCAAGGGGCTAAGTTTATGTCGACAATTATCATTTTATTTTCAATACAAGCTATATTTAGATATAACTACACACAGAATTGCACTGTGTGATACCCCCTCTTTAATCCATTTTTACAACTGTTTTAAGGAGTCATTATATGCTTAAATTTATCACACCACTTTTGTTCTGTTCATTATCAGCTTTTGCTTCAGATCCAGAAACTATTGTTTTTTCTTTTCAAAAACAAAAAAACCCTGAAGACTTAAAAGCTGCGACACAAACAGTGTCTGAATACTTATCAAAAAAAATCTCTAAAAAAGTAGAAGTGCTGGTGCCCACCTCTTACGGAGCCACTGTCCAAGGTCTTATTTCTAATAAAGTTCACATCGCCTACTTAGACTCGCTACCTTATATTCTGGCTTCTGCTGAAACACCTTTAGAGATTTTAGCCATAGAAAAGCGCAATGGTCGCAGTGATTATGATTCTTTAATGGTTGTAGCTAAAGATAGCCCCATAAAATCCATCAAAGACTTCAAAGGCAAAAGAATTGCTTTTTCATCGCAGACATCAACATCCGGCTTTTTGTTTCCATTTTATCGTTTGGTTGAAGAGAAACAAGTCAAAAACCAGGTTGAATTGAACAAATACTTTTCACAAGTTTTGTTTGCTGGCGGTTATGATAAAGCTTTATTGGCAGTGGCTAACGGTCAGGTGGATGTTGCGGCATTCAGTGACTATGCCTTAGAAGGTCCTAAGGCAGATCTTTATGGCACCAATGAAATTCGCAGCAAAATAAAAGTTTTAGCCAGAACGCCGGGAGTTCCTACCCACTTGATTGCATGTTCAAAAAAATTATCTCCGGAATTGATAAAAAAAATACAGTCAGCCCTGCTAGATTTAGCAAAAGAAAAACCTGAACTTCTTGCCAGTGTTTACGGTGCTGCAGAACTGACATTGCCAGCAAAAACTCATGTTGATAAAACAAAAGAGGCTCTTAAAATGACTGGCCTAGAAGTAAAAACTTTTGTTAAATAAGTGGTTTTTTAAACTTTGAATAAGCAAAAAATATTTTCAGCTTCATTGTTAAAACATAAATATGTAGGAGTTCAAAAAACCACTTTTGAATTTCAAAACTTTTACATATTTAAAAAAGAAACTATTTTACTTAAAGGTAATTCTGGATCTGGTAAAACAACTTTGCTTAGGCTGATTGAAAGATCTTTAAATCAAAAAGATTGCCGTATCGAAACAGACTGTACGGCGGTTCTTATTTATCAGGATCTTCGTTTGGTGGCAGAAAAAACGGCATTAGAAAATGTATTGGCTGCTTGCTTAAAAGAGCTTCCATTTTATTCTTTTCAGTACAGCCCTGTACAGATTGAAAAAGCCAAATTTCTTTTACAGAAAGTGGGAATGTTAGATTTTGCAGAAAATTTAGTTTCTGAACTTTCTGGAGGACAAAAACAAAGAATAGCCATAGTCAGGGCTCTGATGAGTTCGCCACAGGTTCTGCTTGCGGATGAGTGTTTTAGTCAGCTTGATAAAGAAAATGCAATGAGTGTTTATGACTTGATTAAAAACCTACAAAATGAATTTGGCTTTTCTATAGTTATTAGCCAGCACGCTTCTGTGATTGAGGATTCGTTTTTTGACCGAAAGATCAATGTAGATCAAAGCTCTATTTCTACACTAAAAGCCAAGGATAATAAAATCGGATTTTATTTTTTGTGGCTGTTGATTTTAGGCGCCTTGATGTTGTCAATTTTGACTTTAGACTATTCAGGTTATAATTCAAAAGAGTCTTTTTATAACGCCTTAGATATTATTCAACGGCTGATAAAAATTGATTTTGTCACCCTGGCCCATTTTAACTGGGCAGGGGTGCTGAGTTCTTTTTTAGTCACTTTAAAAATGGCCATGGTGGGTACTTCTGCTGGGTTTATCTTAGCTTTACCTTTGTCCATTTTAGCAGCTAGAAATATTTCGCAAAAATATATTTATAAATCTGTAAGATTTTTTTTAATGACCTTAAGAACTGTCCCTGCCTTGGTTTGGGCCCTAATTTTTGTTGCTGCCTTTGGTATAGGATCATTTCCGGGTATTTGCGCCCTGGCTATATACTCTATTGGTTATTTTGGAAAACTTATTTATGAATCTTTGGAAGATCTTGAACAGAAATCATTTTCAACAATAAGACTGTTAGGGGCCTCTAGGTATCAGGCTTTTGTGGTTAGCTTGCTTCCCCAGGCAAGGCCAGTCCTGGTCGCTCACTTTATTTTTATGCTTGAATATAATATTCGCGCCGCTAGTCTTTTAGGTCTTGTTGGCGCCGGGGGCATTGGTCAAGAGCTGATGTATAACTTAGAATGGCGCAGATTTTCTGAAGCAGGTATAATACTTGCGATTATGGTTTTGGTTATTTTCTTTGCAGATAAGGCTTCTGATTTTGTTCGTAGGAAACTTTTAGTAGATCGCGGGAATTGAAGATAGAAGAAGGGCGCTAGATGAGCCAGCGCCCTAACACAACTTCAACAGAGAGAACTAGCGTAAAGCATTTCTAGCAATATCACGCATTCTAGAAAAAAAGCGTTCGCTGCGTGAACCTGAAGGCGCTTGATTGTAGCGTTGGCTGTAGTCTTGGGCCAACTGGTACAATTCATTTCTAGACAACTGATAAGCCACATTTTGAAATATCTGGGCAGTCCCATCAAAGGCTTTGGTGCTGGCTTGGGAATAAAATCTTTCTAATGCAGACCCCGAAGCGGCTTGCACATATTTTTGGTACAAATCCAATCCCAAATTTTCTGCCTGCCTCCAGTCACGATTTTGGTAAGTCAAAGCCGAATCTAAGCTTTGCAAAGCTTGCTGACTGGCGCGGTTAAAATTTTCTTTGGCAAAGGATTCATCCCAAGAACCTGAAGGCGCTTGATAATAGCGTTGATACCAGTTTTTAGCTTCTTGTTCATCGCGGTAAAACTGTTCAAAGCCATAAGCATAACCCCCATCCGCTGGTGGTGGTGGGTAATAACCATCTGCTGGCGGAGCAGGGTAGTCCGGGGTCACAGGAGGATAATAGGGTTCTGATGGAGGGTAAGGAGCATAAGGATTGTCATCGTGATGGCCACCACCGTGGTGAGGTGGCAATGGATCAATATGGCCCACTGGCGGTGGATAATAGCCTGATGAGGGCGGTCTTTGCCCCGGCGTCACATAGTTCCCCGGTTGGCATTGTTTAACCCCGTCAGGGCGAGTGATACAATCCACCACCCCAGTGTATGGGTTGGGGCGAGGTTCTGCGCTGTAGGCCTGGGCCGTTTGAGCAAGACCTAAAGATTGCAAAACTAAAATGGCGGCACTGCTGCTTTGTAAGATGATCTTTTTCATACAAGGACTCCTTCTTTACCCCTGGGGTTAGATATTTTGACACCAGTTTGGTGTGATGGAATCCTATAAAGCGACAATCATGCCAGTGAATTGTAGAGTCAACTTGACCAATCCTAGTCGAAGGCTTCCGACCACACTCGGGTCTTGTCTAAGCCATCGACTTCCAACAACTGATGTTTGGTTTCTTTGATCATGCCACCATTGCCACACAAATAAAAAGTTGTTGGTATGTTTTTGTAATCAAAGTCAGCCAGAAAGTTTTGCACATAGCCCACTTTGCCCTTCCAGGTGGGGGCGGGGCGACTCAACACAAATTCAAAATCAAAGTTCGGCAATTGTTTTTTTAAATAAGACAGTTCATTTTCAATATAAATATCTTTTTCACTGCGCACACCAAAAAGCAAACGATAGCGCAAATGGGGATACTGATCTTTTTTTGATAACAAATAGCTCAAGTGCTGTGAAATTCCAGTGCCAGTATTCAAAAAGACAATCTGTTCTGTGGGGGGTTCTTGAAAAAAAACTTTGCCAAAGGGGCCAGTGAAATTTAGCTTTTCATCGCCTTTCAAGCTCCACACAAATTGCGAGGCCTTGCCTTCGGGAACATACTTAAACAACAATCTAAACTTTTTTGTATTTTGTTCTTCTGAAGCTATCGAATAAGCCCTTAAAGCGGGTTTGGGTTCGTTGGGTTGTGGCACATGCAGCATCACAAATTGACCGCAGCGAAATTTAAACTCGGGCAGGGACTCGCTAGCTAAAACCAACTCTCGCACTTGGTCGGTATGGTCTATAATTTTTTCGATTTTGGTTTGAAAGGGAATGCGTAAAGAAGACATAAGTCGATCTTTCCTTTAAAAGTTGAACTGCTAAAAAGAAGCTTTTAAAATGAAATTCCGACAGAGTCCAATAAAAAAGCCACCTTTCTGGTGGCTTTTGCACATTGCTTGGGGGTTCCCAAAGCTTTTATATTTGAAGCTACTTTGCGCAGCGATAACGGATTGAATTTAAGCCATCAGGCAATGGATTGGTGAAGTTGATCTGCAATCCCGTAATAACAAAGTTTTTTTCTTGCTGACCTAAGTTATTCACCACCACAATATCGGGCTTGCCATCTTTATCAGAATCCACCGGAGGGCAATCCAGGGTGGCTGATTTCACTAGCTCGGCCACTTTTTTACCAATGATAGACAATTGGTTGCTGTAATTATCTTCACAAACACTGCCAGTTACGCCGCCTGTTTGTTTGACTAAACGATCATACAAATCCCCATAACCTTCATTGCCGCCAGATGTTGTTACAGCCCTACAAGCACTGTCGCCTGGTTTTACGATAATCGCGTTGAAGGAAAAAGTTTTTTGTCCCATCCATGTTTGATCAACAAATTTAACCAATTCATCCGGCTTGTTTTTTAATCCTAACTTGGCCTCACGTTTAGCAAGATCTAAATTGTCGCCGTTATTTACAGTTTCGTCGGCATCAGACACCACAATAGTTGCGAAAGCAGCATCATCCCTAAAAAAGCGATTGTTGGGTATATTTTCACCTGAACTAGAATCTAAATATCTTTCTATAGCGCGGTAAGTATTTTTAATTCCTTGTTCGTTGGAGGACCCATTGGCTGCCCGTTTAATAGTATTGGCAAAGGCCGCGCTGGCCACTGCCGGGGTCATGCTGGAATTCAAAATAAATTCTCCGGGTAAGCCGACAAATTCTAAAAATTTACCATCGCCGGCAGCGCCATTGCCTAAGGCTGTACGATCATCAGTGATGGCTATAGCCAACTGCCAATCAAACCCATTCAACTGATTAAAAAAAGAATTGAAACGCATGGCCATGTTTTCTTGTTCAAAAGCCATGGATCCTGAATTATCAATGATCACCAAAACATCAACTTTTTTGGTGTATTTCACATCAATGACTTTTTCTTTATCAATATATTGTGGAGCTGGTGGTGGCAATTCTTCAATGGCCGTGCTGGAAAAATTGGGCGTTTCTATTTGTGCTGCTGGTGTAGTTAGCACCAGGTCCCCAGGCTGACTGCAGTTATTAAAACTTAAAATCAAAAGACCAAAGATTAAACCGATTCGTAATCGAACACTCAATTGACGTGACATAAGGTTCCTCCCCATACATTATCGGTATACAAGTTTGGGGCCTAAAAAAAAGCGCTAGAAGCTCTACATCGGCTTTCCAACTGTCTTAAATTTAGAAATATGTCTTAGATCTTTACAAGATTTTTTCTTTAACACGAAATATGTCTTCAATCCTCAATAGTTAACTGAACACTGTCGTTCTTTTGGTGGCGGATGCTTTATAGACATATCAAAATGATACGTATTCATTCACATTCAACTTATGACAAACTGGATTTAACCGAAAAGTCACTATATGGGAACAGCCGAAGATATTTTAAATTCATTGCAAGACATATCGCTGGATCAGGCCGACGGCCTAAAAAGTGCGGTTTTTGATCTGGCCACTGAAAAAATTGATCTAGGTAAGCCAGAGTCCTTGCGCTTTAAAGTTTTGCAAGCCGTTTTAAAAGAAGACTATGACAATGCCTTGACCGAGTTGCAAACCTTCATCGACGGCGAGCATGAGTATCCTAACTTTAAAGAGCGGGCCTATAGATACGTAAAGCATTGTAAAGATCTGGTGTTTGCAATACGTGCTAAAAGAAGTTTCCCAGGATTATCTTCACTGACTCGAGCCAAACAGCAAGAGCTTCGCATCAAGTTTAAAGAGCACTTTAAGGAGCTGCAGGTCGCATTAAAAAAAATTGAAAAAGTGGAAGGCGATTTAAGAGTGCAAGATGTTCGATCGACAATCTATGTTGTTAAAGCACTGTGGATGGCCGCTTTTTCGATTGTAGCCCTAGCCTTCTTTTTAGAAATCGTCCGAGGTCTTGCGCAAACAGGACTTATCCTGTTTGATGATAATATCAATAAGCTCACAAATTGGCTGGCTGAATTTATTGGCTTTTAATCGCCTTGTAAGCCCCTTCTAGCACGGGCAAAAATTGCCCGCCGTTCAACAGCTTTCCATTCACAAACACTGCGGGCGTGCCTTGAACTTTAGCAGCCTCGCCCTCGGCCGCAGTACGGCGAACCAGGCTTTGAATATCTTCTTCGGAGATGCATTTTTTTAAAGCCTCTGCATTCAGTTTGAAGGTTTTTGCAATTTGCAGGGTGAGGGCTTCAGTGTTTTGGCTTTGATGAATTTCTTCTTGCAAGTCGAAAATCAATTCATGGGTCTCCCAGCCTTTTTGCCCTAACTTTTCTGCACATAAGCTTAAGTAAGCCAATTGGCAAGAAAAGCCATCACCATTAGGGATGGCTTTGTTGCAGGTTCCATCCAGGGGAAAAGGCTTAAAAACGAACTTCACATCAGGGTGAGCTTTCGCAAAAGCAATCAAACCTGGCGCGGCCATTTTACAGTGGGGGCATCGATAATCAGCAAACTCAACCAATGTGGTGGATGTTTTTTCTGATCCCTGCAGAAGTAAGCCCTCATCAGTGAATTTTTCTACTGGAGCATTTTGCCAGTAACCCACTTTTTCTTGAACCTGACGACCTATATTTTCAACACCATAGTTAGATAAAAACATGGAATGAAATAAAAAAGCCAATAAAGGTATACTTAATAAACTTAAAGAGATCCATTTTTGCGAAGTGAATAAATCCATCAAATAGGCAGGAGGGCTTTTTTCTGACTTCTTTTGTTCTAAAAACACCGCGGTGAAGGTCAGCAAAGACAATATGTAGGCGGCCACGCAAAAAATACAGATTTGCCCAACTTTAAGAATAGACAGACTTCCCATGACAATCGACGCCAGCAAAATAAAACCGGCCAGTCCCAATAAAGATTTTTTAAGCCACTGGGCTTGCTCCACTAGATTCCACCGGCTCACCAGTAGAAATAAAAATAAAATCAAATGTGTGACCAGTCCAAACAAAGCTACTGGGATGCCAAAAATTGCAGAATAGGGGCTGGCGGTGACAGAATCACAGTTGATCAAGGAGCTGATATTACAAACTGAAGGGCCAGATAAAAATCCAAACTTTAACTGATAGTAGTGCAAGCTTAAATAGATATGAACGCCCACAGTTAAAAGACAAGACACCAATGCTATAGAATTCCATTTTTTATTCATGCACATATTCAACCCAGTTTAGCGATTGAAATCAATGCAAATTGTGTCAAGATTGACATATGTCGCAAAACAAGTGGATTCAAATTCGCAAAGATCTTACGCAGGCTTTAGAGCAGCAAGTGAAAAGTCTTTTGGGTGAAAATAGTCCTGATTTGGCTGCTTATAATTCAGAGTATCAAAAAGAGTTTAAAAAAAAATGGAAGATCAGTTCAAAAAAAGAGATTTTACAAAGCTTTTCAGTCAGTCAATTGGTCCTGTTGGGTGATTTTCATGCTTTACAGCAATCACAAAAGTCCCATCTACGTCTGTTGCGAGAATTTGTGCAAAAAAGAAAGTCTTTGGTGTTGGCGCTAGAATGCTTTTCTGTTGATGACCAACATAAGTTGGACAAATACATGACTGGAAGGTGGAATGAAAAGGATTTTTTAAAGTCTATTCAGTGGCAGAAGCAGTGGGGGTTTCCCTGGGAAAATATACGCCCCTTGATGCGGTGGCTGCAAAAACATAAAGTCCCTGTGTATGGTTTAAATATTAAAGACAATTCTTCATCCAAAAAAACCTTGCGGGAACGGGATCATTTTGCCGCATTAAAAATAAAAGATATTTTAGAAATACATCCCGATCATTTACCGATCATTATCTACGGAGACTTGCATTTAGCCAGACCGCATTTGCCAAAACAACTGTTAAAAGTTTTGGGCCCCAGTGTAATGAAAAAAACATTGCGTGTATTTCAAAATTCAGAAAAAATTTACTTTGAACTTTTGAAGACAGAAAAAGAATCGACCACCGATGTTGTTCACTTAGGTAAACATGATTTTTGTCTTTTGAATGTTCCACCTTGGGTGAAATGGCAAAATTATTTGATGTATCTAGAAAAAACCTATGATCGTGGACTCAAATCTAAAGAGGATGATATTGACTACACTGATCATGTTGGGCGTTTTGTTAAACTTTTAGCAGAGGATTTAGGCTGTCAAGTTAAACTCACAGAGCTGTCTGTATACAACACTAAAGATAAAAATTTCTGGAGCCAGTTGCAAAAAAAATTATCAAATAAAGATTTAAAAGTTATAGAATTTTTTATTGAAACCCAAAGGTCTTTTTATTTGCCCAGTGTGCAAATCGCTTACTTAGCAAGGGCTTCGGTCAACCATGCTGCCCACTTGGCCATGCTTTTTTTACGCCAGCAGCTGACGCAAGAAAAGCATAATTATTTAAATATGCCACAAGATTTTTTACGACAAATCTGGCTAGAAACAATTTCTTATTTGGGTTCAAAAATGATCAATCCTAAAAGAAAAACAGACACTTTATTTGATATTAAATTGGCCATGACTTCTGGGCCTGGGGCACAGATTGAATCCGAAGCTTTGAAGTTGGCATTAAGTCAAAAAATGCGAGAGTTGATTTTGTTGTCGGGGCGACAATACAGCAGGGCCGCTTACGTCCCTAAAAAAAGAAAAAGTTATTTTATTGCTGCTGAGCTTTTAGGAGGAATGCTTGGAGAGAAAATTTATAATGGTTTTCATCGTAAAATGATCAATATGGACCTGATCAGGACCTTGGTCTTGAAATCTGTGGCTTATGACGGTTTTGAACTGGCTTACTACGAAATCCTTGAAATTATAGAGGCCTTGCCTGAACCTTTTAAAAGCAAACAGGAACGTTTATGAAAACATGGTACTACAATGAAAACCTAAAACCGGTGGGTCCTGTGACTTTTGAAGATATTGTATCCAAAATTCAGTATGGATCAATCAGGCCTTATGATTTTATTTTGAATGAAGCGGACGAACAGGCTCAATGGGTCGCCGCCATTGCTTGCAAACAAATAAGACAAGATTTTTTCCCCGCCTTTCAATCTATAGAGTCAGAAATCAGCGCTGGGCCTACTGAAAATAAAAAAATCTGGGTGATTCTAAAGGTGGGTTTACAGACCACGGGTCAGCAAGAAGGACCTTTTACTAAAGAAGAAGTTTTAGAAAGTTTACAAACAGGGCTGCTTAAATTCAGTGACTATGTTTGGAAGCAAGGTTTGTCCGGGTGGGCCTGTATAAAAGATCGAATTGAGTTTCAAGAAAGCTTTAAAAATCAACAGCAAGAAGGAGTACTTTAGAATGAAAATAGGAAAATGGATTTATATATTGGGTGCGACTGCCATCTTTTCTACAACTGTAATGGCGCAAAATACTTTGCCGGTGCTTAAAGCCGACATCTACGAACAAAATTCAAAACGAGAAAAAAAAATATATACACTTGAAATTACACGTGAAGAAAAAGACGGACTAACTACATCAAAAGCCATTTACAAAGATTTGCAAGGCAAGACTGTTGTTGAAGAGGTGGGTGTACTGAAAGGGTCCGAATTGGTTTCGTTCAACGTTGAACAACTGCAAACCAAAGAGTCTGGGGCGATCAAAGTTCAGGATGGCAAATTTCTATTCACATATAAAGATACAGATGGAAAAGAAAGCACCACAGACGAAAAAGCCAAAGGCAAATTATTGGTGGCGGCCAATTTTAACTCTTTCATCAAAGACAATATTACTAAATTAAGTGCTGGTGAGGAGTTGGATATTCGTTTTGGTGTGTGGTTTCGGCAAGAAACAGTGGGCTTCACTTTCAAAAAAATGAAAGAAGGCGAAATTAACGGAAAAAAAGCCATTCAATTTAGAATGAAACCCACAAGCTTTGTTATCGCGCAAATTGTTGATCCTTTGTATTTCTGGTACACGGTGGATGGCTCTGAACTTTTGGAACTGAATGGACGAGTGCCACCAAAAACAGCCAAGGGTGATAGTTGGAAAGACCTGGATGCTGAAGTGGTGTATCAAGTTAAGTGATTCTTTTAAAGGCTTGTTTGCGCGTCTGATCGTAAAGAGTTGAGCTTTTGGCTCAACTCTAAATTTAAATTTTCTAAAGATTGCAGAGCATTTTTTAACTTTTCATTTTCATCATTTTTAGCCGACCACATATAACGCAAACTATCTAGCTGTTCTTGCAGTTCTGAGTTTTTTCCGCTCAATTTAGCTATGGTTTCGCTATCTTCTAAAACACGGATTTGCAGATCGGCATGTTCGACCCCTAATTTTTTATTTTGTCGACTTAGATCTTTGATATTGGATTGAATCCGGTTCAGTTCAGTTTGCATCATTTCACGGGCTTCTTCTTTTGATCTTAACAAAGCCACCACTTCATTTTCAAGACTGTCTTGACGCTCAAGGGCTTTATTCAATAAAACCGTTTTATTTTCTAAAGCCACGGGTAGGGGGCGCAGCTCTTGCAGTTCTGTCTGTAGACTTTTGATTTGGTTGTCATAAAAATCAACCATCTCGATTTTACGATCTTCATGAATTTGAATTTGTTTTTGCGCATGCTGTGTGATGTTTTGCACCTGTTCACGCAAACTTTCAATCAGGTTTTCTTTTTGCTGATTCAAAAAATTCTTCTCTTGCAGTTCGACATACTGTTCTTGCAGTTTCTTTTTCAGCTCTTGAATGTAGGGCTTGACTTGGACTTTGACTTTTTCATGATATTTTTTGTAACGATCAATTTCAGTTTCTAAGCGCTGAACTTCTTGTTGATAGATCTCCATTTTATCGGATAAAGCCGTGTTGGATTTTTCGACTCGATCTATTTTTTGCTTCCACATCTGATCTTTTTCTTTAAGAATCAAGATTTGGTCGTTCAATACGGTGTAAGACTGTTGAGTTTTTTGTGACTCGGCGGCCACTTTTTGATTTTCTAATTCCAAAATAGAAAGACGACGGATAGCCACCTTCAGTCGTGCCATTAAATCTTCATTTTGTGAGATCAGATTTTCCACCGTCGAAGATTTCAAAATATCTGACGGTAAGCTTTGTAAATTCAAGCTGTTCACCGGCGTGTCGTCAGGCAAAGGTATGTGGGGTAGTTTGTAAAAGCTCATATCGTAAGAATTGTCTTCACTCACCAGGGCCTCCTCCATGAAGTCCTAAGTCATATTCAATGTTCCGCCCAAAGTAGGGTTGTTGTCAAAATTTCTATCGACCAAAGGGCAAAGACCAGACCTAGACCCTGCGCCAGACGTGGTGCGATTGGGCCCTGATCTTCACGGCTTAAGTCTTGCTATAGCAGATGAACCATGAATACAAATGCATTTATTCTTATTCTAGCCGTATTTTTTTCAGGACTGTCTAATGCTTATGCAGAAAGTGTTTCCATTCCTTTAAAGACCATTAAAAAACCAGCCAACGACTTGCTCAACCAAAATGGGCAGCCCATCGATGCCGCTCAGGCCGCTAGTCTTGCCTATCAAGGCTTGGATTTAAGTCAGTTGAATCCCATTGAAAATAAAATCTGGCAAAATCAAAAGTACTCAGCAACAGATGCGGTCAATGAAGCTCCCCAAGGAGTCAAATATCTTTCTGACGAAGCGCAATTGAAATTCACCTCGATGTCCAGAGTGCAATCTTTAAGTGATGCTAAAAAATATTATCGCATGACTTTAAGTCGACTGTCCCATAGCACACTTCTGCGTGCGGCCCTTTTGCGAAAGCTTGGGTTTTATGTTCCTTCGCCACAATATTATCCACAACTGAAAATTCAGTTTTCTTCGGAAGCCGAAAAAAATACTTTTGTCGAAAATGCCAAAGTCAGCACCATCGCCGATTTTGAAAGTCGTAAATGGCTGGTCAGTGATGATAAAAAAAATCACAGCATTGTGATGGCTGATGTTTTGTTAGAGCCCGCCACTTCAGAGTACTTTGATGTGCAGTGGGGTGTAGCCCCTAGCCCCAAAAACCCAGGTCAGTTGGCAGCGGTGCAAAGATATTCGCGCTATCGCGCTTTTCGTTCTTTGATCATTCCCTACAGTATTGCCGACATACCAGAAAGCTTGAATCGTTATTCTGCAAAATGGGCTTCACTGCTTTCAGGTTTTATCGTGATCAATCACGATTTTGCTGACTCCTTTGAATCCTGCACTTATGAAGATGCCAAATGGATTTTACGCCGTTTAGGGCAACTGACCAATCAGGATATTTATGACATCGTTAAAGCTGGTCGATTTCCGACAGAGCTAGAAGCTTTGGTTTATGCCAAACTGTCCCACAGAATCAGCAATGCTTTAGAGTTCTTTGCTTTACCTAAGCCATCATGGCCTGAAGCCAATCTATCTATGAACTCAGCCTCGGGTTTAGTGAAAGATGGTAAAGTCACCCGACCCTTTGTGCAAGGCTATCCACAAACTTTCAGCAATGGTGATCGTGAAGCTCCCTTTCAAGATGGTGACTATACACGCTATCTGGATATTCGTGGAAAAAGCGCTGCCATTGGTACCGTGTTAAATAACCTGAATCATGTATTGGATGTTCTTAGCGTTGAAGATTTGTATGCCAAGCGCCGTGTGGATTTGCAAAACCGCATCGTTGATCATATTCGTAGTAATCCTGGTGAGCCTTTGTATCAAAAAGTAGAAGCCTGGGGCGGCCCCGTTGGGGGCTTTAATGTGGGTGCCACACGGCATGTGACCACAGGCACCTATTATGGCAGCTCTGCGCCCATTCAATTGGTGGATAATCTTTCCGTGTCAGCCCGCTTGGGTTATTTTATGACTTTGGCCGGTTATAGCCAGTCATTGCCCACCTTTGGAGCGAATACATCGGTGCAAAGGGACTACACCCATGTGCGCCCCGTGCTTTCGATCAAAGAAGGCAAAGATGTCACTTGGAAAAATTTATTGATTCCACGTTTTATGAATAAATTAGCCAAGGTTTTAGAAAGCAGCGAAATGATTCCAGGCAAAAGCAAAGATCAACCAGCCCGCAATCCCATGGATGCTTTTTTGTCTGATCTGCGCGAAGGGGAAGTCTTTACCATCACTGACAGCATTGCTTTATCCACTTATGCTCAGTTGAATTCCAGTTTTGATGTTTTATTGGGCCTAACCCCGTTGAACTTTTTGAATACAGTTTCTTTGGGAGCCGATGCTTCGCGAGTGATCTTAAGGCAAACCAGCTTTATGCGCACCTCTGAAGGTGTACAAGTTTTTGTCCGTCAACAAAAAGGATCCATCTTTGGTTTGAATTTAGATATCAACTATTTCATCAATTTAATTCGTACCCGGGTCAGCACCACTTCGGCTGATTTAAAAACCGATGTTTTTGTGATTGATTACAATCCCGAATATTCCCAGTATCTGGATCAAGAAAATGCAGACCAAGATTTTGTAAAGAAGTTTGTGCAAACTCGCAAAAATCTGCAACCGGCTTTAAAGGCCCTATTTCAAGACAACGCGACGGAGCTTCTTTATGCCAAATTCAAATTCAATAAATTCAGCATTGATCACCACTTAAAAACCACTGAAATGCGACAAAAAATGTTGGCTTTAAGAATCAACTCATTCACCGAAGATCATCTATTAAAATTGCGTTACCCCAAATCTGAAGATGATCCTTCTTTAGATCCCAAAGACGAAGAAGTTATTTTATTTGCCAATAAAAAAGGGGAGCTTGAAGGTCGCGATCTTTTAAGTTTTTTCACCGATTGGCTAGGCGGGCTATTTAATCGCTATACACCCAAGGCCCGCATTGATTTGTCCATGAGTGATGATCCCAATCCTGCCAACACTCCCTTTGGTAAAGCTTATTGGCGCACAGTCAATACCGAAGGGGATTTAAGTACAAAAGTAAAACAACAGCCCACAGTTTCTATTTTGCAGCACGTTTGGGGCGGCTGGAAAATGAAAAAGGCCGATTTTTTTAAACTTATTGATGAAATTCAAAGCCAATTTCAAAATACCAAATTGGCCTCTTACCGATTGATCGAAAAAGAAGCCTTTGCCAATGTGACTTCTGTGGATTTTTATCGGGTCACGGCGCAAATGTCGGTGATGCCATCGGGGGTTGAAAAACTGCGGGATTTGATTTTACAACCCGCCGCCGCCGGAAAAAAAGTGCCACGCAGTCCTTGGATGTTGGGACGATTATTTCAAAATATAAGTGGTGAGGGACGAGCTCAAGACAAAGAAATGTACAAAGAGCTGTTGTTGATACTAGGCAATGGCAATGCTAGTGAAGGGGCTAGAAAGTATGACCGCATTTGCCGTGAAGAGCGCGCTAAACCCAACCGTCAATATGAATACGCCGGGGAATGGCTGAATGGCAGTTATTATGACTGTCTTGTGCCATGGATGAAAAAGTTAATTCAATTATCCAATGATTTTCCTAGCAAGGATAAAAAAGAACAGATCCGTTGGGCTTCAGAAGTTTTATTTGTCTTAGATAAAAATATTCCCTTGCCTTTAATTATGAATTATTTGGGTGAAAAAAATTATATCTTTTTAGTGCGTATCAATGGTTTTCGCACCGGCGACTAAGATGGCGACATCGAATACTTTTCCAACACCATCGGTGACCCAGATAAAGATTTGGATTACGCCAATGGTTTGATTTCTAGATTGGCGGCAAAAACCCGCATTTCACCAATAGAGTTGGATCGCACTTTAGGTGGTTTCAGATGATTCATTTATTATTTTCTCTTTATATAAAATTCTTTCTGTTAAAAAAGAGGTTAGTTTTTTTGAAGCTTGGAGCTTAATTATTTATAAAATAAAGAAATATTTAAAAAGATCCATTCTATTT
>JBMOJS010000261.1:0-3783 GCA_049315665.1 Pseudobdellovibrionaceae bacterium
CGCAACGCTTTCCCGCCATTGGGACTTTTGAAATTTTGACGCTCAAAAATGGCCAGATGTTAAGCGGCTACTGACTTTTTTAGGCCGACACATTGGTTGCTGGGATCAAAACATTTCAATAAAATACTACTTATATTAACTTTTTAATCTCATAGTCAGTAACTATATTTTTAAAGAAGCGATAATTTAAAGAAATATAAAACGGTACAAAAAAAGCTCCAACAAAACCGACGGCCAATGTGATATTTTGCGCTGTTGTTACATCGCCTTGTACATTCATCATTAACATCTGAATTATAGCGGTCGGAAGATTGAGTGCTACCTGAATCAGATAAAAAATCGGATTTTTCAAAGTGCTTTTTACAGATAAAATCAAAGACTGCTTCCATGACGAATCAGTGAGCAATAAAAAACAAGGATACAGATAAAACAATGGAGTCACCAAAAAAACAAAAAATCTTGCACACCATTTTGAAATATCCGAAAAAATCAATGGAAGAACTCCACTTTGGGGCGACTGTCCACCCATCATTGCTGTCCAATCAGCAAAAAAGTTCCCCACAAATAAAGCATAAATTATTATTGAAATAAACACCAAAGAAAACACGGCACCCATCACATCTAAAAACAATGGAATCGTCGATAGAGTCATTTTTTTCAAAAGTGATGTATTTTTAAATGCATAAAGAAAATCAGCCAATTTTACTGACTGATTTTCTTCTAGCAGTTGGGCCACTTTGATTAAACCTACAGTATAAATAAAGAAAACTAAAAATAGATAAATAATAGCCAAAGAAGGACTTTGGTTAGAAGCTATTAAGCAAATACTTAAAAATACGTGTGCAAAAGCTAAAATAAAATATTGCTCTTTACCTGATTTTATTGACTCTATAACAAGTTGAAATGATGGCTGTGCTTCGACCCTCAATAGTTTCATTTTACTTTCTCCAAGAAGAATAATTTTTATAAATCAGAGTTATAAACTCTATTCTTCATCTTTTTCATCAGTCTTTTTATTCGCTAAATTTGGATTTCTTTCTCTTTCACGTATACGGCTTGGACTCGAATAGTGATCCCTTTGCCAGCTTGAACCACCTAAAAACCCACTGTCACGAATCGGCATGACAACTTTTTCTTTCTTACCATTTTCTAAGTATAATGTCAGGGTCACATCACTGATATAGGGCGTTTTTAATGGCTTTTGCGTGTAAATGGTCATCCATTTTTTTGTAAACATACCAGCTGGAATAAAAAATGGCGCAGATAAAAGATGAGAGTCCGGAACCAATTTAGAAAGCTCTAAATTATTTATATTATTTCTAAAACTATTGATTGTTAAAGTTCCAGCAGCACCTATTGCCGCTATTCCACCAATATTTTTAGCTGAAGAATTATTTGATGAAGCAGCAAGACCCGCGCCCAATACACCTACAGAACTCAAAATCACCGAAGTGTTATAGTCGCTGATGGCTTTTGCTCTTTGAGCAGCCTCGCTCCATGCAACCAATTTAGAAGTGACAGGAATTTCAATCATCTGATTTGCTTCATCAGAGCCAAAATCAATGTCTACTTTATTGACTTGAATCCATTTTGAACTTTGGTTTTCAAAGGTAAAATCAATCATTGTGTAATACTTGCTAGACATGGCATTGACTTCAAGGCCACTGGCCAAAATCTTTGATTCAGTCAATTGCTTTTTAACTTTTTTATCCTGAGATGAACCATCAACTTTTGCGTAGTTGCCAGAATGTATAGAAGCGCATCCGCAGACATATAATGCTAAAACGGCTACGCTTATGGATGTGCTAAAGCCAGATTTTAATTTCATAAATAACCTCTCTCTATTTTTGTAAAATGACAAAGTCAGGAGGCTAACATAGTTTCGCTCCCCTAGCAATTTTAATTCCTTTTCGATTGCTGGATCTGCGGCCCATACCCTAAGGCCATACACACATACTTAAATTTTAGAATTCTTTATCTGTTTATCTTTTTGACAGTTGGGTATTTATTTTATCACTGACAATCAAAAGATTTATACCGAAGGCAATTTAATTGAAAAATCTAATATTTAAATATACCTCTTTTCAAAATTTAACGGGGGTACCAATGAGAACAAAAAATATACTATTTATGCTGACCGCGCTTGTAATAGCAGGGTGTAGTCAATCTGACGACAAGAAAACCAGCGAAGTAAAAGATGCTGGTATACAAAATAACTTATGTACGGAGGAAACAGTAAGTTCTTACAACAATATAAATCGTTATACTGATAGCAAGGCTATAGAAAAATCATGCAGTAAATTTAAATCCCTTGTTGGTGAAAGATCTTGTAAAGCACAAAATGTCAGTTCAGGGGCAGAAGAAACAATTTCATACGAATCAGTAAAATCGAGATGTGAAGCTAGTGTTGTAAGTAACAATAGGCCTTCAGACAAAAACCTATCACCAGCTAAGCCATTGGATCCCGCTATAGACGATCTAGGTCGTTGCCGTGATAGTGTTATCTATGCAAATAACGCCATAATTGATAACCTTAAAAAGCTAAAGGACACTTCGGCTACTAAAGAAAACTTACTGTACACCTTAAAACAACTCGTTGAAAACTGCGATAAATTCGAAAACCTGCTAAAAGGTCGATCTTGTGAAGCCGTCATATTGGATGGCAGCAATAATACAACGACAGTATCAGAAATTAAATACAAAGAGATGTGCACTAAAGCGCGGGAATTAAACTCTGAGTCAAACGCGCCTGCAGACAAAAAAGACAAAGAAGAAGATACGGACAATGACGAGGCTGGAAAATAGAGACATCGCTGCAGTTTATTTTAAGTTGAGGGGGTCAGATTGAACTGGCCACCAAAACACTTGAATTTCAAAAATACTCTAGTTAGCATTTACAGGAATATTAACGTTTTTCCCAATGAGGACAGGTATGAAAATATTTGATGGCTTATTTTTATTTTCTTTTGTGCTAGTATTTTCCGGCTGCGTAAGCCCTGTGAAGTTAGATCCTGATGCAAATTCTGTAGAAGTTGTTGACTATATAAAACCTGAGATTAGGGATAAACTAACTGAAGTTGATCAAGTAAAATGTCAGCTTGGTGAAAATGCTAGAACCCGGGATGCAAATATCGAGGGGTGTAAAAATACTTTAAGAAATCAAGCAGCCAAAATAGGTGGTCGTTTGGTTTTGATTAAGAGCGGGGAACCTGAAAGATATGAACTTTCAGCTTTTCACGGGCGTCAATCAAAAATGCGAAAACTGTGTAATCATGAATGGTATTGTCTATAAAGATAAAAAATAAATACAAGACTTGAACTATTAAGAGCTTTTTTGCCACGCAAAAATGTCCCATTTAACTTTGTAAATTTCATTTGAAAAATAGACCGAGGCGCAAGGCAGTTCGAAGCGGCGCCGTGCAATTTGTCACCCTGTCGCCCTCATAAAGATGCTTACCTATATGTTGACATCTCTGTGAGGATGAAAGAACCACAGCCCCATCACATTTAATTGTGGTCAGCACTTCCGCCGCAACGCTTTCCCGCCATTGGGACTTTTGAAATTTTGACGCTCAAAAATGGCCAATGCTTTGGCGCCTTGTTCAAAACTTGCAAAGTCAAGGCGTCAGCCGACTGAGCTTAGAATATGTAAATTTCATTTGAAAAATAGACCGAGGCGCAAGAAGGTTCGAAGCGGAGGGGTGCACTTTGCACGTTGAGCATTCGAACCGACGAAGCAACAAAGGTCTATGAATCAAATGGAATTTACATTAGTAGCTGACG
>JBMOJS010000039.1:0-16804 GCA_049315665.1 Pseudobdellovibrionaceae bacterium
GAGAGTCCCACGGGACTTGGGGATAACGTGGCCTATGTGGCCCATATAGGCGGCGCATTAATGGGCCTAACTATTGGCTTTTTTCACCGTTTTATCCGTTTTGATAAAATCCTAACACGATCTTAAGCATTCTTCGTTGACGTAGAAATTTTATTTCGCAATGTTAGGCCTGTCATTTATTAGAACCGAGTGAAAGGTGGGGTCACATGTGTTTTAGATTTCTTTTTATATTAGCAACAGGCTTACTTCTTAATTCTTTTAATGCGTATGCTTTAAATTATCCGTCGAGCGGAGTGATTCCTTATTACGGGGAAAGATTGTATTTAGCTTTAAAAGGTGGTGCTAGGGATGTAGAGCTTTTAAAAAACATCAAGGAAGTTCTTAAGAGCAAACATTTGCAGATCAATAATGGCCAAGATCAAATTGTCAGTTCATGTGGTTCTGCCAAGCAATGTTATTCACATTTTGCAGTGGGCTATGATAATGCAAGGATTTTTTTGATGGGGCAGTTCTACCTGGTTGGTGACGGAAACAACTATGCCGTGAAAGATGTCTATTGCAGCAAAGAGTATTCGGCAGATGATTTTGGCGGTGGAACAAAGCCTGGACCTAACAAAGTGCCTGACAGTCGATTTGTTAATACTGAACACACTTGGCCACAAAGTCGTTTCAGCAATAGATACGACAATGGTTTACAAAAATCAGATTTACACCACTTGTTCCCTACGGATTCAGAGCTAAACTCAATCCGTGGCAGTTTTAAATTTGGCGAAGTCACCCGTGATCGAATGATATTAAAATGTCCAGTTTCTAGATTTGGTAGTTCTTCAACAAGCGGCGATTTGGTATTTGAACCGCCCAAAGTACACCGTGGTAATGTGGCAAGAGCTTTGTTTTATTTTTCAACAAGGTACGATTTGCCCATTGATTCTAATGAGGAATCCACTTTGAAAAAATGGAACAAAGAAGATCCTGTGGATTTGGAAGAGTTGGATCGACAAGAAAAGATATTCCAATTGCAAGGAAATAGAAATCCATTTATAGATTATCCGGGCATGGTCGATCTTATCGGAGACTTTTAGAATCTAAAGATAGAGAATATGCAAATTTTAGCATATTCTCTAGGCTTCGGGGGTGAAGCCTCGTCGCATGGTATTTTCTGTTATACATACCGCTTCAGTGAAGTTTTTTAAATAGTCCACTCCGCCGGCTTTACTGCCAGTCCCAGACAGCTTAAAGCCTCCAAAGGGATGGCGTTGCACATAGGCCCCAGTGATGCCGCGGTTGATGTACAGATTTCCAACCGCAAATTGTTCTTTGGCCTTTTGAATATTTTCAGGACTTCTAGAAAAAATACCGCCGGTCAGCGCATAATTGGTATTATTGGCAATGTCTAGGGCTTCTAAAAAATCTTTTGATTGGATGATAGATAAAACGGGGCCAAAGATTTCTTCTTGGGCTAGTGTAGACAAGGGATCCACGTCTTTAAAAATAGTGACTGGTACAAAATAGCCTTGATTTGGTATTGCAGACTTAAAAAGAACTGGAAATTTTTTAGAATTATCATCAATCAACTGTAATATCCGTTGTTGGGACTCCTGATCCACGACGGGCCCCACATCAGTGCCAGGTTCTATGGAAGAACCCAGCTTATAGCTTTTTACAGCTTCTTGCAGGCGTTCACAAAAACGTTCATAAATATCTTCTAGTACAACGACTCGACTGCAGGCCGAGCACTTTTGTCCGCTGAAGCCAAAGGCTGAATACAAGACAGCATCTATGGCTTCGTCTAAATCTGCATCGCTATCAATGATCAAAGTATTTTTACCGCCCAGTTCAAGCAGTGCTTTTTTAAAATGATTTTGCTGATTGGTAATTTGACTGCAGCGTTTTAAAATCTCTAAACCTACATTTTTAGAACCAGTAAATGCGATAGTACAAACATCAGGGTGATCCACGAGTGCGGCCCCCACTTCTTCCCCTGGGCCTGGAAGAAATTGCACCACGTCTGCCGGAAATCCCACTTGCAATAAAGTTTGCATCCACTGCCAAGCCACCAGACTAGATTGTTCTGCTGGTTTAACAATGATTGTATTGCCAGTGACTAAAGCCGCAACGGCCATTCCACATAAAATGGCTAAAGGAAAATTCCATGGGGCAATGATAGCCGTGACTCCGCGTTCGCGGTAAATGGTTTGGCTGTCTTCACCAGGGATCAAGTGGTTTTTTTTTGGCAGTAGTTTTCGAGCCTGCAATGCGTAGTAGCGACAAAAATCAATGGCCTCTGCGACGTCAGCATCAGCTTCGGACCATGTTTTACCAACTTCAAAAACCTGTGTTGCAATGAAGTCATAACGAGAGCTGGAAATTTTATCGGCTAGTCTTTCCAAGAGTTGGGCGCGAGATTCGATGGTGCGGCTTTTCCAAGAATGAAGTCCCTTTTTTGCAACGGCAATAGCTGAGTGTGCATCTTCTATAGTGGCCCAATGAACATGAGCCAATTCCTCGATTTTATTTGAGGGGTTGCATCTTTTAAAAATATTATCTGTAGTGAGGGTTTTTCCATCAATGACGGGTGCGACTTTATGGGGTAAGGCTTTTTTAAATTGATCTAAAGCCTGCTGCAAATCTTTGCGGTGTGCAGGTAAAGAAAAATCCAGAAGGGCTTCGTTTTTAAAGCCATCCACGCATTGGGGTGGTTGAAAAGTTTCTATTTTAGCAGCTTGTAAAGGATCCTGTAGAAGTTCACTGGCTGATTTATTCTCTGAAAATTTACCACGCAGCCAGGATTGATTGGATGTGTTTTCTAAAAGTCGTCGGACAAGGTAGGCCATGCCTGGAATAAGTTCGCCCACCGGCGCATATTCACGCACACGATAGCCCATTTCAACCAAAGTCTTTTTTATGGGGTCAGCCATTCCATACAGCATTTGAATTTCAAAACTATTTTTTGCTAAGCCCAAGTGTTCGGCATGGGCCAAGGCTGCAGCAATAGAACGTACATTGTGCGAGGCCAAGGCTAATCGCAAATAAGTAGTATTTTCTAATAATAACTTTGTGCAGGCCTCAAAATTGGCATCACATTCTGACTTGATAGTATAAACCGGAATGGGCCAGCCTTTTTGAACGGCCTCAACAGTTTCGGAATCCCAGTAAGCCCCTTTGACTAAGCGGACAGTGAAAGGTTGCTTGCGACCTTTTGCAAACTGAATCAGGTCCAAAATATCCGTTGAGCTGTCTTTTAAATAGGCTTGTATGACACAGCCAAAAAAGCGATAGGAACGCAGTTCCGGTTCTGAAAGCAGTTCTTTAAAAACCTCAAGGGTTAGGTTTTTAACTGCATAGTGTTCCATATCTAAATTTAAAAAAATATTTTTTTCTATGGCCAATAAAAATAGAGGACGAAGCCTTTGCTTTAATATTTCTTTACTTTCTTCCCAAGCTTTTTCGCTGATTTGTGCACAAAGTGCGGTCATCTTAACCGACACATTGACTTTAGGAATGGGTCCCTGATGATCTTGGTCCACTTGTGGAATATCTGACCATTTTTCTGCCGCAGCGACAAATCGTTGCATCAACTGCAGATATTTATTTTGATAATCTAAAGCTTCTTTATCGCTCAGGGTGGCTTCTCCTAAAATATCCACGGTGAAGGCTATTTTATTTTTTCTGGATTTTTGCAAGACAGACAGGCACTCGTCTGGATTTTCACCAGTGATAAACATTTTTGCCATTTGTGTGACATTTTTTTTGATGGCTCCGGCCATCAAGCCAGGTGCTAAAGATCCTAAACCCAAACCCGCATTAAAAATAGCTGGAAGATCTTCCCCATTTTGCGAAAAATATTCTTTAAGATGTTCAGCAACTTGTTTGCTGGATTGTAGGACAGGCAGAACATCGACAAAGCGAAACATATTTATTTTGAAATTTTGGTTGCGCATGCTCCAGTCCATTATAGAGCCATACCAATAATCTTTACTAAAAATCGAAGTTTTACCTTGGGATTCCATCCGGCGTATGATTTCTTCCCCTTGTGCTTGAATTCGTGATTGTAAATCAGACATTTTTAACATCCTGCAGTTCAAAAGTTCCGTTGGTAAATTGAAAATAAGCATACATGGCTGGGCGCCAGTGTGAAAGCTCAACGCGGCTTATATTTTTTGTTTTTGGTAATAGATCCAATGAGTCTGTCAGCCAATCCACATGACTGACAAAAAAAATACAATCCGCTTCAGTAGGAGGTGTTGTTAAAAACTGCAAAAAACTTTGGATCCTGTGATGAAAATCAGTGGAGGATTCGTGGACGGATCTTTGCTCTAGCCGTGGGTCTGTGACTAAGGGCAAAAGCAAGAACTTTGATAGGGGCAAAAGGGTTTGCTGGGCCCGCACAGCCGGGGATGCAAATAGGCGCTGGGGCTGCGGCAATAGCCCCAGTTGCACCGATTGGGCTATTTTCTGAGCCTGTTGATGCCCACGAACAGTCAGTTGTGGGTCACTGTTGAAATCATTTTGTTTTTCGCCGTGGCGAAAAAAGAAAATTTTCATGGGCGCCCTTTCCTTTCAGTGCTATTTACAATAATATGACTTCCATGCCTAAAGAACGAGTACACCGCTTTGTTTCTAATGATTTTACAGTTCGTGCTGCTGCAGTCAATGCCACTGCCGTTGTTCGTGAAATGCAAAAACTGCATCAATCTTATCCTATTCCCACTGTGGCTGTGGGTAGGGCTATGGTGGGGGCTTTGCTTTTAGCTTCGCATTTGAAAGAAGATCAAAAAGTGGGTTTGCTTTTTCGTGGCAGTGGTGAATTTAAAAGTGTTTATGCTGAAGCTCAATTCAATGGCCAAGTGCGTGGCTATACTCCCCAACCTTATTTTGAACCAGCCAATTATCAAAACGGCTTGAAGGTTGGAATGTATTTAGGCGAGGGCACTTTATCTGTTGCGCGTCATCAGCCCTTTCAAAAACAACCCCATCACGGAACAGTGGAGCTTGTCAGTGGAGAAATTGGTGATGACATTGCTCACTATTTGATTCAATCGCACCAAATTCGCTCTTTGGTTTATTTGGGCGTGTATTTAGACACTTATGGTCAAGTTCTGTCTGCCGGTGGCGTGGTGATTGAAGTTATGCCTGGCGTTGAAGATGATGTTGTTGATTTGCTGTACAAAAATGCTCAAGAGCAAAAAGAAAGTATTTCTGCCTTATTGTTGGCTGGTTCAACGGCGGCGGATTTAGTGGCCCCCTATTTTAAAGGATTGCCATTCACCGAATTGGATCACAATCACCCCATAGAGTATTATTGTCCGTGTACGAAAGAAAGAGTGTTGGGAGCCCTAGAAATTTTAGGCTTAGAAGAATTGAATGATATGATTGAAAAAAATGAAAAAGCCCAAATCACCTGTCAGGTTTGCGGTCGTCCTTATGAAATCCCTGTTGAGGAAATCAAACACATTAAAGATGAGTTGTATAAAAATTCTTTGCACTAGGACATGTCTTAGTACTTTCAGCTAGAATTCCCAGTCTGTATTTTTACGCAGGCTGGTCGGGGGAGTTTTTTAAAACCCCCTTCCAGAAGGAAGGAATTTGAATGGATTGTTGGCCTTAGGTTACCACGAATGTGGATGGGGCCAGGTGTGTTTCAATAAAATACAAAGCAAGACTAGGGCCAAGTTTTTTTAGTTTTTTTGAAGTCAAAATGGCCCTAATTGCGGGATTGTCGTGTTAAGTGTTTAGACATACGCTTTATCAGTCTTTTTAAGGGTTTAGCTGAAATAGCTGCAGACAGAGTGACGTTTTTGGGGCCATGACTCAAAAAAGTACATGGTGTTGAAATGACGTAAACTTGAAAAACAATGAGTGAATTCAATACTCTATATTTGTAGTGGTCCAAAGTTCATAAGCCCTTGAATGTGGCCCTAGGCTTGAAAACAAAAGTGTATGATCAAGTCTGTTTTATTTTTATTTCACCGTTGGTTTATGATTTTAACTGTAGTCAGTTTGAGTCTATTGTCGTTTTTGCTGAGTTCTTGCCAGAAAAACCAGATTGCAGCACCAGAGGCGCAAGAGCCTTGTGGTTACGTTCAAAATGTGTACGGTGAGAGAATTTCTTGGAAAGATCAGCTACCCATCCCTTTATACATTAATAACTCTGTTCCCGAAGAGTATGTGCCCATCGTTGAAAAAGCGACCCAAGCTTGGGAAAAGGCGGCAGGTAAAAAACTATTTCAAATCATGGGGCGACGGCCATCCTCCACGCCTGTGAAGGATGGTTATAGCGAGATTTTTTATTTACAAACGTGGGATCAAGATAAAACCACAGAGCAAGGGCGCACCAGCGTTTATTGGGTGGGTGATTTGATTTATGAAGCAGATATTCGGATCAATCAGAAAGACTTTCAATTTTTCACGGCAGAGTCAGGGGCTTCAAGTTCGCAAGAAGTAGACATTGAGTCTTTGTTGATTCATGAGTTAGGGCATGTGCTGGGACTGAAGCACAAAGACTCAGATGGTTCCGTTATGGCAACATTTTTACCAGGCAGTGTGAGTCGAAATCAAATTGCGACAACGGATGTGGAAGCTTTGAAGTGTGAGTACAAATGATTGTTAGGAAAAAGTTATATTTAAGTTAATTTAAGTTGTGGGAGTTTTTATTTTAGGCCTAGAATTTTATTTTGTGTGAGGTGACGTATGAGGAACCTAAATATCAATGGTGTAAAAGCAGATGTAAAAATGCATTTGGTGCCCGCTTCGTCTTCTTACGTAGAAGATGTCCCGCTAAAAACATTTTCTAAACATCGTGAAATTTTAGATAAGTCTATTCCTGGAGCTTCATCCGATCTGGTGCAACAGATGCATAGCAATCTTTTGGCTTTGGAAGAAGTTCAATCCCGTTTTGAATTTGTGTTGCGCGAAGTTCGTTACCAACTGAAGATTTAAGTTCACAGCCTGAATCATTATTCTTTATTAAGGGCCTGTAAAATATCTTGTTTCAGATCTTCAAGATCTTCAAGGCCAATGGAAAATCGAATCAACGGACCTGCAGGTTTTGCGCTGACGCTGCGAATGCCATCCAAATAAACGGGTATGGCCAAACTTTCGAAGCCCCCCCATGAAAAACCAATGCCAAAAAGTTGCAAAGCATCGACAAAGGTCTCTGCAGATTTAATTGTATATTGTGGCTTTAATTCTATAGCAAATAGGCCAGAAGCCCCAGAAAAGTCTCTTTTCCATAAATGGTGATCTGGATGATTTGGTAAACACGGGTTGTGTACTTTAGCTATGTTGGGTAAAGTTTGTAACCACTGGGACAGTTCTAGAGCGGTTTGACTTTGTTTTTCTAGGCGAACGGATAAAGTGCGTAAACCCCTTAGGGCTAAATATATTTCATCTGCAGCTACATATTGTCCTTGCACCACAGCTGACTTTTTAAACAGGGGATAGGTCTGCTCTGTACCAACCAAAATACCCATTAAAATATCTGAGTGCCCACCGATATACTTTGTTGCGGATTCAATAACACCGTCAACCCCCACTTCCAGAGGCTGGTGGTAAAGGGCTGTGGCCCAGGTATTATCCATCAAAGTATATATACCTTTGGACTTGGCCACTTTAACAATCGCTGGAGTGTCCTGAACTTCAAAAGTCAAGGATCCAGGGGATTCTAAATAAATAATTTTTGTTTTTTCTTGAATCAGGGATTCAATGTCAGCCCCTATTCGAGGTGAATAATAGGTGGTTGTGATATTGAACTTAGATAAGTACTCATCACAGTATTTACGTGTAGGACCATAGGCGCTATCAACCATCAGAATATGATCACCAGCCTTTAATAGCGCACTGAGGGCTACGGTGGCCGCCGCTGTACCACTGGCACAAGCCACGGCGTTGTAACCATGATACAATTGAGTCATTGCCTGCTCGAATTCAAAAGTGGGCGTCGTGCCATGCCGTCCGTAGGTGGCAACACTTTCTTGTTTGTATTGCGCAGCCTTGTGCCCGGCCTGCTTCATGGTGTTGCAGTTTTCAAACAATACGGTAGAGCCTCTTTGCACGGGTAAATTGACTAGGCCATCACTGTAGCCATGTTTTCGACCAACATGGCTCAATTGAGTTTTGATTTTTAATTTTGACAGATCAGATTTGGATTTTTTTGTGCTCATAGTTTTGTAATATCTATGAAATCAAAAAAAATAACATCTATTTTTTTATAGATGAGTCTGCTAAGCCAGCTGATTTCAATTCTTCGCCGACAAGGCCATATTGTAAACGCCCAGTATAGGAATTTACAATGGTGCAAAAATTGCCATTGGGGGAAGCAATAGTCATGTAATTTCCGGGGTTTCCCGAAGGGTCTACAATCAAGTGCACTTGCGTTCCGGCGGCGCCATCGCCTTTGACCACCCCACAAACTTCCGCCAGAGTTTGGAAGGGCTCGCGAGTGTTGATGTACTGAAATTTAATCAGTTCTACGGTTTTTTTATTGTCTTGTGCGAAAGCAGCATGAGATAGGCCTTGCAGGCAAGCACCAACGACACTGATACATAAAACTATTCGACGCATAAATCCTCCAATGATTTTTATACAAAACAGCTTGTTTGCCGCTTCTGTATTGATTTTGGCCATGATTTATCCGCCCTGTAAATAAAATAATGAGTATGAGAGCTTAAGAGCCTTCGAGTAGGCCCTAAGAGTTATATGCTGGTATCTGCCACCCTAAATAGCGACTCACTTCTTCTGATATATCCGCCCCTAACTCGATGTATTTAAAAGAATTCTCAGATTGCAAAATTTTTCGCACCAACTTGTTCATCAAGTCATGACCCGCTTTGTGCAAAACAACATGGCCCATTAAAGGCATACCCACCGTCACTAAATCACCTAAAGCATCTAAGGCTTTGTGACGGACAAATTCATCGGGCCAAAGTAAACCTTCAGGATTCATTACGCCGTGCTCATCCAGAACAATGGCATTATCTAAGCTACCCCCGAGGGCTTGGCCCTTGGCCTGCAAAGCCTCGACATCTTTCAAAAAGCCAAAAGTTCGAGCCCCCGCAATTTCTCGGGCAAAGGATTGTTGGTTGATATCCATATCGATTTTTTGTTGGCCAATGGCAGGATGTTGAAAATCAATTTCAACAGTCAGGCGCAACCCATGGTAGGGAACCACATAAGCATACTTATCTGCTTCTGCATAATATATTGGCTCTGTAATATAAGCATACTTGCGGGGTTGATCTTGATCCACCAAGCCCACATCCAGCAAGGCTTGTAAGAATTTTTTTGCACTACCGTCACAAATGGGGATTTCTGGGCCGTCCAGTTCAATAAAAATATTATCAATGCGTAAAGCAGATAGTGCAGAAAGGCAGTGCTCAATGGTCGAGACTGAAAATTGGTCGCCACCGATAGTTGTCGCTAAAGATGTGGCCTGCACATTCAAAGCAGATACTTTTAGCGAAGGCCTTCCTGGTAAGTCAGTGCGTACAAAATAAACTCCGCAATTTACAGGGGCGGGGCAGAAGGTCAAACTGCAGGGGGCCCCCGAGTGAATGCCAATACCGTGAACAGTTGTTTTTTTACGTAAAGTTTGCTGTAAAAACACCGAACATCCTTTTTTTAAATTTGCACTTGGCGATCTTTGGTTTGTTGTATGGCTTCAACCCCTTGGCTAGAGCCAGATAAATCAAGAATAGGGAACACACTTTTTTTTGCAAAATCTGTCAGCATTCGGCCACGTTGAGTTTTTTGAATCAGTCCCTCTTGAATCAAAAAAGGTTCATAGACTTCTTCGATAGTATCCCGTTCTTCACTTAAAGCGGCGGCCAAGGTTTCAATACCTACGGGGCCGCCATTGTATTTTTCATGGATCAGCCAAAGTATTCTTCGATCCATAAGATCTAAACCAAATTGATCCACACCCAGTTGGTCTAAAGCAAAATGGGCAATTTCTTGAGTGATGGTTCCATTGCCTTTGACCTGGGCATAATCACGAACTCGCTTAAGCAGACGATTGGCAATGCGTGGTGTGCCCCGCGAACGTTTGGCAATTTCTTGGCTGCCTAGTGT
Source organism: Pseudobdellovibrionaceae bacterium (assembly GCA_049315665.1). Classification (GTDB taxonomy): domain Bacteria; phylum Bdellovibrionota; class Bdellovibrionia; order Bdellovibrionales; family Bdellovibrionaceae; genus JBMOJS01. Next base: position 10,069 of record JBMOJS010000039.1, read on the forward strand.
ATCCGTTTTTATTTTTAAAATTTCCGCAGATCTAGAAAGTATTTGTTGTAACGACTGACGATCATAAAATTGCAATCTTTCCACAATGCCAAAACGATCACGAAAAGGAGGGTTTAACAATCCAGCCCGTGTGGTTGCTCCCACCAAAGTGAAAGGGGCCAATTGAAACTGCATAGAACGAGCCCCCAGGCCTTCGCCAGTCACAATATCAATATAAAAGTCTTCCATGGCGGAATAAAGATACTCTTCAATGTGACGACTTAATCGGTGAATTTCATCAATAAATAAAAACTGACCTGGCTTTAAACTGGTTAGTAAGGCTGCTAAATCGCCTTTTTTATCCAAGGCTGGCGCAGAGGTTGATTTAAAATCAGCGCCCATAGCTTGGGATAAAATTTTAGCCAAGGTGGTTTTTCCTAAACCAGGTGGGCCACACAAAAGGGTGTGATCCAAGGGCTCTTGACGTTTTTTTGCAGCGGCCACAAAAACTTGCAATTTTTCTTTGATGTCATTTTGTCCTGGAAAGTCTTCAAAGCGCACGGGACGCAATTCATTTTCCCAGGGACGTTCTTGTTCAAAAAGATCACCTTCTACGATTCGATTCATTTGCATTCCTTAATTGTGTCCGCTTAAAATCTGTAAACCCATGCGAACCCCTTCTTCTAAAGGGATTTCAGGTTTTAATGAAGTGACAAATTGTTCGACCGCATGGGATTTAAATCCCAGATTCAGCAAGGCCGAAGCCACTTCAGATTGAATGGACGAGTTTGTTGATACTTTTTCATTTTCAACAAAAACCAATTTGCCTTTTAAAGTCAGAATAATTTGTTCGGCCGTTTTTTTGCCCACTTTTGGTAAAGAGGACAGTCCTTTGGCATTGCTATTTTCAACCATTTCGACAATCTGTGCAGGGCGAGCTCCTGATAACAAACTCAAGGCCATCTTAGGGCCGACGCCATTGACTTTAAGCAAGGCCAAAAAAAGATTTTTTTCTTCACGAGTTGAAAAACCAAACAATTGCAGCAAATCTTCTCGCACATGAGTGTAAGTCCAAACAATAACTTCTTGGTTCAAACGCAAAACTAAATCATCCAAAGTGGATTTTGAAGCAAAGATTTCGTAGCCAACTCCCCCCACATCAATCCAGGCAAAATCAATATTGGTTTCTTGCAACCGACCACGCAGATATCCAATCATAAATGACCTTTCATTGATCTTTGACCCTTTCTAAAAGTTTTTGCTTTTGCAGATAAAAAGTCTGAAAGCAAGCCATGGCTAGGGCATCCGAAGCATCCAGCTGTTGAATAGAAACACCTAACAAAAGCTGCAAATGAGCCTGCACCTGTTCTTTACTTGATGCGCCTGATCCTGTAATGCCTTTTTTTACCAAGCGTGTGGAATATTCGAAAATATCTGCGCCTTGGCGTCCTGCCTCGCTGATGATAACGCCACGGGCATGGCCTAATTTGAAGGCACTGTCGATGTTTTTACCTAGAAACATTTTTTCAATAACAACTTGATGAGGTTGATAGCGCTTCAATACTTCTGCAAATAAACTTCCCAAATGACTGATACGTTGATTAAAACTATTTTTAGGGTCCAATAAAATGACGCCATGATTCACATGTTTCAAGCGCCCTGGGGACCAGTGAATCACACCAAAACCTGTTGCGCGAGATCCGGGATCTACCCCTAATAAAGTGAGTTCTTTAATCATATCATATTTGAATTCCCTTGCTTCCCGGGGTCAATAAAATTAGCGTGGAACTGTATGTCCAAAATTGATGCTTCCCTTTTAGAGCAATACCAGCAGCTTTTACAAAAAGATCCGTCCTCACAAGTTTTTGCTCCGTTGGCTGAAGGCTATCGTGAACGGGGAATGTTGAAAGAGGCTGAAAAGATACTTCGCGATGGTTTAAAAAAGCATCCATCGATGGTCACTGGTTTGGTGGTATTTGCTAAAGTATTGCGCGACTTAGGGGACTTTAACGGAGCCTTGCAACAGTTGGATGCGGCTTTATCGGCGGCCCCAGAAAATCTTTTGGCCTATCAATTGCGGGCCGAAACCTATCTGCAATTAAAAAAACCGAAGGAAGCTTTAAAATCTTTTAAAATGTTATTGTTTTTAAATCCTCAGCATCAAAAAGCACAGGCCGCCATTAAAAAACTAGAAAGCCTGACTGCTGATGAGTATGATGAAGAGCTTTTTAAAATGACCAAGTTGACCGTAGCTGCGGAAACATCGACCGTCGGCAAAAACCCGCGTGAATTGCAGCCTCAGTTCTTTTCCGATGCAAATGCACCTGTTGTCGCTTATAAAAATGCAGATCAGGTGATGGATAAGGCGCAAAAATATCTAGAAAGAGCCCTTTCTTTGATTGATGCATTTATTGTGCGCAATGATTTGGATAAAGCTAAGATTTTACTAGAAGATGCTAAAAAAGAATTTGGCGATCATATCGAGCTAGCTAAGCGGTTACGATCTTTGCAGGTTCGTTATTTGCCTTTTGAGGAGGCCACTCCTTTGGCTCCACTGACGGCAGCAGGGCTCGAGGGGGAAAAAGATTCCGTTTTTATGGATTCACGCATGGATTTAGTTCGCGATAAAAAAATAGCTGTTTTAAAAACTGTGCTGCGTAAAATCCAGCAAAGAGCCGATGAAAAGTTGACCGAGACCTAGGGTTCAGGTGATAAAACTTATCTTTTATACCATTAAAACAAGGAATAAATATGTACGATACCTCTGATTTTAAAAAAGGCCTGAAACTGATGTATGAAGATAAACCTTACGTGATTGTCGACTTTCAGCATGTTAAACCGGGCAAGGGCAATCAATTTACTCGAACAAAACTGCGTAACTTGTTAACGGCACAAAATTTAGAGTGTACTTTTAAATCTGGCGAAAAGTTTGCCGTCCCCAATGTAGAATACAAAGAGATGACTTATCTTTATAAAGATGACAATGGTTATAATTTTATGGACCAAACCAACTATGAACAGATGTTTATGAATGATGAAGAGGTTGGGGATTCTAAATATTATTTCACTGAAAATTTGGTGGTCAATATTTTGATATACAATGATAAGGCTGTAGCCGCTGATGTTCCTAAAGCTGTGAATTTAAGAGTTACTCAATCTGATCCGGGTATTAAAGGGGATCGCGTTTCTGGGGCTACGAAGCCTGCGACCCTAGAAACAGGTCTGGTTGTTCAGGTCCCTTTGCATGTGAATGAAGGGGATCTTTTGCGAATCGACACCACCACGGGCGATTATGTGGAGCGCGTCAGTCAAAAGTAAGAAAACCCCACGACTTTGGTAGTAACGCACTAAATTAAGTCTCCGCAAACACTGAACTTTATCAGAAAATAAAGGGTGATCGCTAAGCGATTCATCCGGGGGTTATTTGTCACCTTCTTTTGAAGAAAGAATCCATATTGTTCTGAAAGAAAATGTTCAATGTGATATTGCTGCTGATGTTTTATTGAAAGAGGTCGAAGCCAATCCCAAGGCCTTAATGAATGAAAGTGATATTCTTAGTTTAAGTTTTTTTTTACTGCATGCGGGTTTTTGTATAACACTGATTCACTTTGTGGCCCGCCATATTCGTAATGAAAACTTTCCGATTCCTTGGGGTCCTTTGCTGGAGGCTTTGGGGCGCTTGGGATGTCCTTTGGAAGACAAGTCTTTGCAAGCTATAAAACATGCTGTTGAAGACAACAAAGTGCAGTTTACTGCTGCAAAAGCCATATCTTTACATCAACTTTGGCCTGAACTTATAGGTTGGCAAAAAGACCACCGGCAAAAATGCTGGGACGAATACCTAGGGCAAAAATTGCCCTATATCAATGATCTTAAGGTTTACCGTTCACAGGGGCTTTGGCAGCAAGAAAAAGATCTATTGAAAAAGCTGTATCAGTTGTTTCCCCAAGATGAAGAAATTTTTGCCTTAGAAAAAGATTTTAAAAACCATTACGCAGAAGAAATCATTCAAAAATACCAACCTAGTATGGCTTTCAGAGTTGGTCCATTGGACGCCGAAGACGATATCTATAAAATAGCATTACAAAAATTAGCCCAAGTCTTTTTAAAAAAAGCAAAAAAAAATCCTACTATGGCCATAGACTTGGCTGTAGGGCTTATTTTTATGGAAAGCTATGATTTTGCATTGCAGACATTAGATAGTGCTCCTGAAAGTGTAAGTAAAGATTGGCTGCAACTTGAACTTTTTTTAAAGAACAAAAAATATTTACAAGTCTTAGAGCAGCTTCCAGAGATGGAAAAAAAATACGCCAATGATCCTGAAGTGACTTTTGCTTCAGCTTATCTTAAAGCTCAATCCATGTGGGGCTTAGGGCAAAAATCTACAGCCATGGCTATCATTGAAAGTTTATTATCATCAAGGCCTCACTATAGATCTGCTGCATCCTTACTAAGGATGTGGAGAAATCAATGAGGCGAATACTGCATATTTTATGGCCACCGCTTTTAGTTTCCATTATATCCTGGGGCGTGGGCTTTTATTTTTTGTGGCCCAACTTTGAAAGATGGGCCTTGAAAAAAATAACTGTCGAAAGTGAAAAAACAGGACTGGTACAGATTGTGGTCAAAGATCTTGACGTCTCCATTTTCAATTTAAGCCTACTATTGAATGGGATCGATATTTCGCTTTTAAATGAACAAAAAGCGGCCTTTGAACGCATTTATATTGATCAAACTCAAATACGTTTAGATTTTTTAAAATTAATATCAGGACAGTTTAAAATTTCTGCTTTTTTAATCAGCGGTGTAGATCTAAAAATAAATATTGATCCTTTGCTGAATCTAAAAAAAACAACATCCAGCTTTACGATCACAGATTTATTTCGTTGGACGGACTTAGTTCCAATTGATCGGCTTCTATTGCAAGAAGTATCTGTCGAAGCCTATAGTAAAGAACAGAATTTCTACGCAAGATTAAATCAGATAGAACTCTTTGTTAATATTGTTGGAAGAAAAATTAACAGTAAAGTAAATGCTTCAAAAATTTTTTTAAAGTACTTGAATTATGAAAATTCTGATTTTAACTTTAAAAGTCAATTTGTCTTAACTCCAAAAGATATTAAAATAATTCAGATGCAGCTAGATTCTAAAGCCCTATTTATTCAAACCCAGGGGTTGATTTCAGAACTGCAGAATTCCAATAAAAACCCAATAGTAGATCTTAATTTGGATATGCATACTGAGCTTAGTCTTTGGCCACTAAAAGTACTTTCTTACCATTTGCCGATGATGCAAGGGCAAGCTCGTCTATCCACTCGTTTGGAATTCAAGGAAAGTCTATCTTTATCAGACCTGAAGATTGAATCTGCGAACACAAAAATCGGCCGCTACACTTTAGGGCATATATTTTCTGATGGGCAATTGGACCATGATGAGTTGCGACTAAAACAGATAAAATTGCAACACCCTTCTGGTGAAGCAATTTTGCAATCTTTCAAACTCAATTTAAAAGATAAAATGAATTTCACTTCTGAAGTCGTCATTCAAAATCTAGATGTGCAAAATTTTTTGCAAACATTAAATTTAAAAAATATTCCTGTACAGTTAGGGGTTGATGGCAATGCATCATGTAGTGGGCAAATATTGGAAGATTTTTTTATAAAATGTCAAAACACGGTATTGCAGGCTAAAAAAATCCAAGTTTTTTCTGAAGTCAATAGAACGCAAAATGAATTGTTTGCTCTAGAAAGGCTAAAAGCCGAAGGTGATCTGGAATTAAACAGACACAAGTTATCTTGGATGGCTAAAGCTCAACTGCAAAAAACTTTGGGACAAGTGGATGGTCAAATAGATTTTGAAAAAGGTTTTAATATAAAATATTCTACTGATAATTTTGATTTTTCTGAAATTGCGAATTTAGCACGTCTGGACTTTAAGGGACAAGCAAGTATTCAAGGACAGATTGAAGGTAATGCTCATACGGCAGAATTTGAACTTCAGGCCATTGCAAAAGATCTTCACTTTGAAAAATATTTTTTAGGGCAGGTGGATAGTCGAATTCGTTATAAAGCAGGGCATTTATTTTTGGAAGACATAAAGGGAACCTTGTCGCAGTCTGTGTACAAAGGAGATATAGATATAAATTTGAATGACAAAAAAATGGCGGGTCAGCTGCAGTCTGACAGAATGCATTTAACAGACCTTAAAAAAGTTTTTGAGAATGGACGTTATTTTATCTGGCCCTTAAATTATTTCATTACATTCCCAGGAATTTTAAGAACTTTAGAATTTTCTAATTATCCAGAAGCACAAGGTAAAATATCAAATTTTTTAAATATTTTTCATAAGAATTTTCCACTTTCAGTTTTTGGTGCAGGTCCTGTGAAATTAGATTTTTCTGGACCTATGGATTTATTTCAAATGAATTTTGATTTAAAATCACAGTTTAAAAGTATCATTTTAGCCAAAGAAAACTTTGATCAGTTGGATTTCAACATTAAGAGCAATGACGGAAATATGCAATTTAAAGATGTTAAGCTGAGTCGATCCACAGGACGGGTCCTGGTTAGTGGACTATTAAGTAATGATAAAAATTGGAATTTAAAATTTTTTGCAGATGGTTGGCACATTGAAGATTTTAATTTTATGTCAGAATCAGGAAGTTTTTTATATGGATTACTTAATTTTAAATCTCAATTGAAAGGACCTTTTAAGTCGCCGATTTTTGAAACTCAAGGTGGGATTACCCAGTCTGTTT
>JBMOJS010000262.1:0-3764 GCA_049315665.1 Pseudobdellovibrionaceae bacterium
TCTTTGACCAAATCAGCAAAAGATTTTACCACATCCTCTGTGACTCCCCAAGGGGTAGCTAAAAGCACAATTTCTGCCTGGGATACAGCTTCTTGAACCGAATGAGCGCTTGCATGAAGGCCAATACCCTTTACCAAGTTGTTAGCTTCTTCTGACTTAGGATCTTTGACGCCTAGGTAAATGGAGTGTCCTTTCGAACCTAATTTTTTTGCTAAAGTACCACCTACATTTCCAGCGCCTACAATTGCAATTTTCATTTAAAATCCTCTCTATAAAAAAATTGAAAGTTGAGTCACAACATCAAACATGATTCATGAAATGAGTTCTATTTATAGCATCTATTAAACGACATAATTGAACTTGAAACTAGTGGGCAAAAGTGGGAATATCTGTTCCAATAAATGGAACTTATATGAAAAATCTATTTGATATCGAAGGTCTTTTTTTATTCACCAAAGTGGTAGAGGCAGGTAGCTTTGCCGAAGTCAGTAAAAAGCTTAAAATTCCCAAAGCCACATTAAGTCGCAAAATAAGTCAACTAGAAGCAGAACTTGGTGTTCAACTGTTAGTGCGATCAACAAGAAATCTACAACCTACAGAAATCGGCAGGGACTTTTTACAGCGAGCCTTAGTTATTTTAGCTGCGATTGAAGATTCAAGATCTTTGGTCTCTAAAGCTACTGATAATCCACAGGATTTGTTAAGAATTTCTGCAGGGGTTGAGTTTGGACTTTGTGTTTTGAATCCGTTGGTCAATGATTTCTGTAAAGAATTTCCGCAGCTGAATGTTGAACTGGATTTGACCGGCAGACTTGTTGACCTTATCTACGAAGGTTTTGATCTGGGTATTCGCATCGGCCCTTTGCCAGATTCTACTTTAGGAAGCCGAAAGCTCGGTTCTTTTTCTTACGGTGTATTTGCGGCGCCCAAGTTAATTAAAGAAATGGGACTTGCCAAGAAGCCCAGTGATCTAAAAAATTGGCCCAAATTGAGTTTTAATCGCGTACGCCACAGCCAACAATGGCGTTTGATTTATGGTACGTCTATCGAAACTATAAAAGTTGAACCAAGAGTGCTATCAAACAATTATTGGGTTTTAAGAAATGCCGCTATTTCTGGCCTAGGGGCAGCCTTCATGCCCAGTTTTCTAGCCAGTGATGCTATTAAAAACAAAAACTTACAGCAAATACTTCCTAACTGGCGATCCGAAGAAATCCCCGTTCACGCCATTTACCCCTCGCAAAAATTTCTATCGACCAAGGTAAGAACATTTATCGATTTTATTAAAGACAGAATTAAGATTCCTGATGTTAGATAAATCATATAGCATTTTATTTATATTAACATCTTCTTTAATTTTACTTAAATCTTTTGCAAATATTGACTTCACTATAGCCAAACTTAGATACGCAGCCTGTATAACCTTTAGCACTGCAACCTAGGTTTTTTATCTATTTTAACAATATAAGATTATTCCGTAAAGTGAAGGAAGATTTTCAACAGCACAAAGTGCTTCAAGAGAGGTTCGGATGAAACGTGAAATAGTTTTTGAAATAATTAATAGACTGAAAGAAAAACCACACTTGATGCGAAAACTGAAAATTTTTGCGGTCATTGGTGTCGTTGGGTTTCTTATAACTGGCGCATTAACAATTTGGGCTGCAGTAACAGCGTTCAATTATGTCGCTTCAAAAGCTACCGAAGCGATTCAATCTCCATCGACCCAAACGCATGTCGATAATTTAAAGGCTGAGCTAAAAAGTCTTCCGAAGGTCCAAGCTATTGGCTGCTGGGCAAAGGCTCAAAGTTTGCTGGCAGTTCAGCCATGGCTTGAGCGACCAGCCATCGATAATTTGGTTAATTTAAAAGTCGCTTGCTTAGAAGATAGAACGAAGGTTTGCGAGGGCTCTGGCAGCTGTAGTTGATTAGACGCTCTTACTTAAAACAGTGAGTTTAATTAAATCAATAACTTAGATACTTAAACTCTTAAAAAATGCCTATTCTTTATAATAACAGGTGAATTTATCATAAATTTAGAATATAGTAATATCAACATGTTACATGTTTAAACTTGTAAAAAATAACATTTTTTAGGAGTCTGCAGATTGGAATATAGTAAAACTAAGGTTGATCGAGCAGGCGAGGTGTTAAAAAATAAAGCCAGTGCTCCTAACGAGATATCTAAGGCTTTAGATATCCTTTCGAGCTGGAGAGTTTATCATGCTAAGCCGCTTGATACTTTTGCGACAGTGCTAAGGCAAAGAACTCAAAAAATCAGCGCCTATGCCATTGTCGCCCAAAGGTTAAAGAGGACGCCGTCCATACTGCTAAAATTATCGAATCATAAAACGATGCGCCTATCTACTATGCAGGATATTGGCGGGCTAAGGGCCGTCTTAGAGACAAATGAAGATGTGTATAAGCTATTAGATTTATATAAAAATTCAAAGTCTAAACATTCATTGTTCTCCCTAGATGATTACATCGAATCACCTAAAAAGGATGGCTACAGAAGTATTCATATTGTTTACAAGCTCACAAAAACTCCCAATTTATTTTTAGAGATCCAAATTCGCTCTCAGCTGCAACATATTTGGGCCACGGGCGTAGAGGTATTTGGCACACTACAAAATAGCTCATTTAAGTCTGGCCACGGAAGCAAAAGATGGCTGAATTTTTTTTCGTTGCTAAGCTCAGTATTCGCAATGAAAGAAAATAGACCACCGTTAAAAATACACAATGAGCTTTCGCCGATAGATCTTGTTGCTAGATTAAAAAAAGAAACTCAAGAATTAGAAGTCATAGAAAACCTTACCGTTTATACAGCTGTCTATAAAAAAATCTCAAAAAGTATTCCCAGGGGTAGAACTGGGCACTACAGTTTAATTATCTTAAACTCTAGAGAGAATACAATTTCACTAGAAACCTATGGAGTCAGTCAGTTCGAATCTGCGGCCCAAGCATATTTGGATTTAGAACGGAAATATTTTGAAGATAAGCAGATAAATGTGGTGCTGGTAAATACTGGAGATCTTAAAAAACTCGAATTGAGTTATCCTAATTATTTTATGGATACAAAAACCTTAGTTCAAAAGCTTTCGCTAATAATAATGGGCAAATTTTTTGAATCTTAAATTAATTTGGTAGTGTTCTTGATAAAAATACAAAAGGCCTAAAATTCCAAGACAACTTGAAGCCGCTATTTTTAAAAAAATCCCCATACATTTACTCAATCACAATAGATTACAATAAGACAACACCAGATGTTTGAATTTCATATAGTATTGGTGAAATTGAGTCTTTAGCAAAATATTCATCAAGCCCAATAAGAACGACTTCGGCCTCTGGAAAAACTTTTCATAGAAGTTTATTTAACTTAGTTCCTTCTTTAATTTTATTTTTACCCAAATCTCTTGAAACTACTGCCAAATCCACATCGCTATTTTTCTTTGAATTTCCTTTTGCATTGAAACCAAACAATATAATAATATCAGGGCGAATATTATTTTTAAACAGAATTTGATAATAATTTATTGTTTTTCTTTTAATTTGATAGAAATCCATTCTCGAAACTCCTGACTGAATTTAAGCATTTTTTCGGTCTTTTTCTTTGTTGCAGTTTTGTAAATGGCATACGAAAGGAACAGTCTAAAATTAGCTGGTTTTTTAGCCTCTTGACTGATTGTAATTCAAATGAATTCTGACTTGATCGCTTGAATCAGTCTTTGTTGACAGTTCGTTAATTCGCCTCTTTGCATATCCTT
>JBMOJS010000263.1:0-3760 GCA_049315665.1 Pseudobdellovibrionaceae bacterium
AACAAAAACCTTCAGATTCGATAATTGAAAGCCAATCAACATCTTTTTTCTTCAGGCAATTAAAATCTTTTGAAACAGATCATATTGCTATTTTTATTTTTTGTTATCTTTTGTTTTCTCTTTATATGAATTCATTTTTTCGATCTGCGGTTCTTATGGGATTTATGTTATTGCCCTTGACTGTGACTTTTGCAATTCGTTGGATCTTTGGTTGGGGTTATCATTTGGATTCTTTATGGATGTTATATTTGATTTCATGGTCAGTTATAGCTATTTTGATTCCTCTAAGTCGAACTACAGACGTATTAAGGCTCAGAGGTTTAGATAGGGACAAGGCGATTGATGAGGTCAGAATGAATCAAGTTAGCTTGCTATGGTTGTCATTTTTGTTTTTACCGCTATCTTTGTTTTTTGTTTCAATTTTTAGTTTTTTATTGCCAGAGGCATTTTTTGGTCTATGGATTGAAGGACCATTCATAGGCGTATTGATGGCCTGTGCCAGTTGGATATCTGTTCGATATTTATTTCCTATTTACTATCTTCATGGCGAAGAATATGTTGAGGCTGTGGCGCTTCGTCTGGCTAAATACTTTTACACTAAAAAGTCGATTAAAAACTCAAAGTATAGCCAGTAAGATACAACAAATCATGCAAAATCCATGGAAGTGATAGGCTAATTTCTGTTTTTAAATTTTTCTAAAATAAAAAATATAATGTCTTTTCCAAAGAATTTGCGGCGGAAAAATCTTTAGTTTTTCAGCAAAAGTTTTATCAGTTTTTTGTAAAACCAAATACAAAAATTGAAGCGGATAAATCACTATCGATAGTGGCAGCCAAAACCAGTCTTCGATTCGCGGCGAATGATAAGTGACTTTTTCAAGTTCAAAGCCATTGCATTTGCCTAATCTCCACAAAGCCTGAGGCATAATGATATTCCAGTTGCCTTCATTAGTTTGAAAGCAAAGTGGAAATCTTTTAACACTGCCAAAAAGTAAAAAGTGCAGGCGATCCCTGATAGTTAAAATATTGTCGTTTGTGATAATAAAATAGCCGTTAGGATTTAAATGCTGGTACGCCCGTTCAAACAGACCGCTGACATCGTCAAAGGCCATGACACCACTGATACTAGTGATGATATCAAAATTTTTGTTTTGCACATGGGGCCAGTCTTTGGCCGAAGCTTTGACAGTCAGCTCTTTGATGTCTTCACGGGGCTGCGCGTAAAGGTCAAGGCCGGTAATAAAAGCCCGTGGAAAAATTTGTTTAACTGCAAATAGAAAACTACCATCTCCGCAAGGGATATCGAAAAGTGAATTCAGTTGTTTTTTTTTAGATAACAGGAATTGAAGAATAAGAACATTCACACCTTTGACAGTATTGCCTTTGGGCACCCAAGACAGATCAAGTTTTGAATCGTGCTGTTTCATGGCTAAAACTTAACTGAATAAAGGGTTTGAGTTCAAGTTCTATTTTTTGAAACTCTGTAGAGCCCTATTTATTTTGAAAGTGTTCTAAATTTAAAATTCAAAAAATTTTTAAAATTAAAACTGCGCAGGTCTTCAAGAATCAAATAGCAGCTTGGAATCCAAATCAGTGATAAGGTGGTGCCTATAATCATTCCCCACGATAAGGCCAATGTTATTGGTATCAACAAAGGGTCATTTCCACCAATTCCAAAAGCGGTTGGTAATAAGCCGACCACAGTGGTTAATCCTGTTGCAAGCACGGCCCTTAATCTTTGCCTTGAGGCCTTTACTAAAATTTCTCTGGCTTGCATGAATTTTTCACTGTGTTTAAGCTCTTCAATATAATCCACCAATATAATAGCCGAATTAATGACAACACCAGATAAACCTACAACGCCAATAAAAGCTAAAAAGCTCAATGGTCTTTGACTTAAAGTAAAAGCATAATTTACCCCTACAAGACCCAAGGGTATAGTTGAAAGAATTAATAAAGGTTTTGAAAAACTGCTAAAGACAAAAACTAAAGTAGCAAAAATTCCAAATATAGATAGCACCAAAGCAATGGCTAAAGACTGTATTGACTCATTAGTGCTTTCTTCTTCGCCACCAAAAATCGCAGAGGTTTCTTTGGCGTCTAATAAAGTTTTCTTTAAAATATCACGGGCCAAAGCATTGGCTTTTGCAGAGGTTATAATTTCAGTGGTCACATCGGCAGTGATGGTTATTGAACGTCTAAAGTTGTAGCTTTTAATGATAGGTGGCGCTTGCTGTTTTTGAATATCACCAAGCAACGAGATTCTTGTGAAGTTGCCTCTTTGATTTAAAATTCCAGAGGCCTTTAAATTTTCAATAGAGCTTTTATCTTCGGCGCCATATCTGACAGCAACATCAAACTCTAAACCACGCTCTGTCATTTTGGCTACAGGTACGCCTTCAAGAGCCGCGCGAAGGTTAAGCCCAATTTGATCATTGTTTAATCCCACAAGTGAAGTAGAGCGGTCATTGGGTTTGAAAAGATATTCTTCACCTGTTAGATATTCATCGGTCAGAATATTTTTTACGCCGTCAATTTTGGCAAGCTGATCTACGAACTGTTGAACTTCTGTTTTTAACTCTTGATAGTTGGAAGATCTTAAAGTCAAAGTCACTGGTCTGCCAACCGGTGGGCCACCAGCCTGACTTTCAAAAGTTAAAACTGTAAAAGCTTCTGGTTTTTTAATAGTTCTTAATTTTTCTAAAGTCTGTTGGATATTTAAATCAATGTATTTATCTTGTTTGATTCTGATTAAAAGAAATCCAACATTTTCTCCGTTTTTGGATTGTGGGTCTCCGGGTTCGGCCTGCTGAATTCCGCTTCTGGCAATAACAGAGTCAACCAGTTCAGTTCCTAAAGTATCTATAACTTGCTGACTCACTTGGCCTGCAAGTTGGTCCGTCGTTTGAACTCGAGTTTGCGGAGCTGTTTCAAATCTTGCAATATAATATTCAACCCCATCTGCAGGGAATAGCTCAAAGCGATTAAAAATTGCAGTGATAAAAAAACTTGAAACAATCAAGCCAGTCAATCCAAAGGCTGTTAGATATCGAAAGTTCAATGTCCAATCAACTAATCGCGCAAAGCGATCTTCAACTTTAGTAAACCAGTTGTCTTTTTGATGAGTTTTGGTTTTTGGATTTAAAAATTGTAAACGTGCAGGTAGCAAAGTTAAGGACTCGATCAAACTTAAAACTAAAGCAATGGTCACCACTATGGGTATCCAGCGAATAAACTGACCCAAGACACCTGTAGTTACAAGCATAGGTATAAAGGCTGCAATGATAGTTATTGTTGATGCCGTGAAAGGGATCCAAAACTGCTGTGCCGCTTGAGTGGCTGCTTCTTTGGCCCCAAGACCTTTTTCCCGAAGATAAGTATAATGCTCAGAAATGACAACAGAGTTGTCGACCAAGTTACCTAAGCAAATAACCAGTGCAATCATTGTAATGATATTAAAATTTGCATCTAGGTAAATCATCATAGCCACAGTACCTAAAGCGCAAATAGGCAGGCTGGCCGCACTAAAAATTCCAACTTTACCTGGTAAAAAAGCAAAAAGAATTAAGAGGACTGTAATTAAACCTGCAAAAGCATTGAACTCTACGATGCGCAGTCGGTCCTTAACCCGTTGGCCTTCATCATTATAGGTGATTATTTTTTGGTCCGCTAAAAGTTTAGGCTTAAATTTTTCAATTGCGGCCAATGCACCATCAACAACGGATACGGCATCCACTTCTTCTTTTTTAGTAACAACTAA
>JBMOJS010000264.1:0-3757 GCA_049315665.1 Pseudobdellovibrionaceae bacterium
TTGAGCCTTACTTTTAATGATGTCATCTAGAGTGTTGCCTGACTCAATCGGAACTATGGCATAAACAACTTTGCAATCCATTGCGCGCGCAGCATTTTCCAAAGATTCTAAAGTGACCTTTTTCTTGGGTTCTCTTTTTTCTAACTGCGCAATCGATCCATGACCTACGCCAACACGTTCTGCCAATTGTCGAATTGTAAGTCCCAGTGAACCACGTATCGCCTTTAACCAACCCGAAGGAGGCATAGGCTCATTCAGCTTTTCAAATAGATCCAGCTTCTGCTGTATGATCCGTTTTTGAATCCCAAGTTGTTTCTTATCTGTCTTCATGGCTGCCCCTTATGTATGCTTATAAGTCTACATATCGAATTATACTGTATATATATAAAGCTACAAATAATAATTATGTGTATACTTATAAATATACATTATATCTGGTAAGTATCTGAGTATAATGTCTTTATATCCATAACTCTCTAGACCTAAGTCCGACCAAGCAGCACAGCCATCGCAAAGGACTATGGATATGATTTGAACCCGATGATGGCTGGGCATCGCCTTGGCGACTTTCCTCATAAATTATTTTCTTCACAGAAGCTTTTTGAACTGGAAGCGAGTCCCAATAAAAATCTGTGGGTATTGGAAATTCATATTATCGATCCTTCAAGCCAAACCGGTGCTTTTTTTGAAGACATTTTACTTTGATCTTGGTGGATTTTCTGAGTCAAACGTCGTATAGGCTGCACTTTTATGCAGTCTCAACTCTTTCAATAAATCAACATATTTGATGATCTATATATCATCAATACAAATATTTATGATGCTATATAAAACATCATAAATATACCTAAGTCGATGTCTCAAGATGAGATCACTGGTTTTTAAATCTACCGGTGAAGAAAAAGTGTTATAAGAAAATCTTATGAAGGTGGACCAAAGTTGAAATTTGGATGGCAAGTTTAACAGTTCAATTTTGACCTCAAAGCCAATTCATTACTTTTCTAGCCAGAAAAAATCGATATTCAGACAAGCAAGATCCTCAGCCGGAGAGGCCTTTACAGTTTTTAAAGTCTGAGAAATCATTTGCAATAAATTTTCTCTAATCTTTGCAAAATCTGTTTTACTTAATGAAAAAGGACCTGTGAACATCAGTTCTGAGGTATTTAGGCTATCAATTTTTTGCAGTGCTTTTGTTCGCCAGTTGGCATGATGGCGCTGCAAAAGGGGCGAATCCATTCCAATGTGCGTGTGAAGGGCGCCAATCATAATCTTGCCATTCACTTCCTGGCACAATCCAGTTGTCAAAAGAAACTGCGTGATTTCAACAACCTTGTCCCGTGAAAGTTGAAATCGAACAGCAATAGCATCAAGATTCTGTCCTTCGCCAATACTGCAAAAAAGTCGAACAGCTGAATAGATCCAACTTGAATAGAAAACAGATTTTTCAAAATCAGATAGAACGCGATCTTGATCAATTCGTTTACTAATATTGGCAGATTCTTTTTTTAGGCTCTCCATTTTTTCTAACAGATACTGCTTTAGATCGTGGGTGCCTGCGCGATCTTTTTGGATCAGTAGAAGAAAATATTCGAATTCAAGTTTATTCAAACCCAAATACTTTCCAAGCTTGTAGGCCTGCTCTATAGAGAAGTCTTTACTGCCTGAAACAATCTGGCTTACATGGGTTGGATGCATGCTCAAGTAGGCGGCCATCATTTTCAACTGGCCACGGCCTTGTTTGGGCAGTTGTTTTAGATAGCTCTGCAGAAACAACTTATAATTCGAATATTCAAATATAATCATCCTTAGTTATTTCGTCTATTTAAATAGCTTTCTTTAATAATTTGTCATGTTCTAAGTAAATTATTTAACTATTTGATGTATCTATTTAAGACGCTACGCAATATAAATGGACCACAAATTGCATGTAAATAAGGAGAGGAATTTATGAACAAAATCAATAGGCTACTATCATTCGCTATAGCGCTTTCATTTTTGACCCCATTAGCAAGTTTGGCAGCCCATGGCGGAGCTGATACTGGCGGAGGCAATGGTCTTAACGGCGTTGTGCTTGAAGGGTATCAATTCAACCCAAGGGAAACTACTGAATATAACACTTATCTCGCAGATATAAATGAGAACCTGTATAAGCAGAGTGACACAATTAACTTACTTAAATTTTATATGTATGCGCATAATAAAAATTGGTATTTGGTGCCTGCTAAATTAGATCCGATCTCTAAACCCAAACTTGGTTTACCCTTTGATGCGGAACAAGTAGGGATTCAAAATAAAAAAGAAGTATTTTTGCAAAAGGAAACCTATGAACAAGCTTCCCCAATTGCAAAAGCAAAATTGATTTTGCATGAGATGGTCATGGGTATGAAACTGTTTACATTTCTATCCCCAAAAGACCAATGTTTGGCCATCTTTGGCGATTTTATGTCCTACAAAGAAGCATCAAATAGTATCTGCGAAACAGAATTGGATTCAATTCCAGTTCATCACCAGATGACTGCAAAAGACTATGCAGAAGTTCGCACACTCACCAACGAACTTTTCGAAAGGGGCTCTAAGATTGGAGCTGAAGCTTTTGTCAAAATTTTAGCAGACAATAACTTTATCCCATCGACAATAGTATTAGATCTGAAAAAAATCAGGGATCCTATTTATCTAAAAAAAGAGTTGATTCGCCAATATCTTAAGGATCTAGAAAACAACTCTTCACGCCTTTTGGAGTATGAACTCATACCCAAAAAAGACAATTTACGTCAGTGTCCGTATTCAATCACCTTAAGTGCTAACGATATTGTCATATTGAAAAATCAAAAAGGATCAGATCAGGTAAAAAATTTAGAGTTGTCCTATGCCCCTGATGAGCATCGCGTGACTGCATTCAGATATAAATCATACATTCTTGATAGCTACGCTACGATTCCCTTCCAAAACTCAGAAGAAATTTCACAGATGAGCGTTGGTGACTCAGAGACATCTATGGATTTGATTTTAAGTGACGACGGAAAGAAGGTTATAGGTATTGAGGTGTATCATAAAAAAATCAAGTCTGTCGAATTTGATCGAAAGACAAACAGCAATAATTCAGTGTCCCTGAAACACATATCTACGACAATCTGTAGACTTCCTAAGTAGATAGAAAGCGGACAAGCCGAAGTGCTCCAGTCGTTCCTGGGGTAGATCGGCCCTTGATCAGCACAAATCGTCATTTTGATTTTACCTAAGGAGTAAATAATGAATTCTTTTTTAAAATCCATAGTAATTTGTTTTGCAGTGGGTATTGTTTGTGTGTCATGCAGTTCTGTAAAAGTTTATGCTCCCTATGCCATTGTTGAAGCCCCGACAATTACTAATAAACGTGCTTTAAAATGGAATATTTTAGATTACAATCAAGTCGCTGTATATGAAGTCAGCAGTGATGCCTCCAACAGGCCGCCAACGCTAACAACGGCTAGCGAAAAAAATACCAGTTCAAACGGAAGTCTTTCATCTATATTTAGCTACGGATTAAACAATGATTTTGATCTTGGAGTCATAATTTGGTCCAAAGAGTTGGGGGTTCGAGGAAAGTGGATTTTTTTAAATCTACCCGGCGAAAAAAATGGATCTTCGCATCTGATGAGTATTTTTTCAAGATTAAGCAGTAACTACTCAAGCAATCAAGGCGATCAAAAGGGTATTTTTGGGCCCGGGGGTTATAAATGGGAAGCTCAAACAAGAACTGATTCTATGGATATTGGCA
>JBMOJS010000265.1:0-3753 GCA_049315665.1 Pseudobdellovibrionaceae bacterium
GAGCGTGACACGAATAGAAACGGAATGCGTGGTATCTGGGAGATCCTACTTAATCTTTATGAAAATAGAGTATGCAAACCGAAAGGACCATCCACAAGAATGCAGAAGTTAAATAGGAAGTCGGACTCTTTGATAGTACTTCGAGTTTGGGAAAGCCAAGCGCATGGGGAAGCGAAGAGGCAGAATGGGCATTCAATAAGGAAACATTTCTTTTACTCAGAGAAAAGATCATGATGTCAACAAAATTATTGAATATAGCTAAGAAAGCAAAGCAAAATCCTAAAATGGAATTTACTTCAATTGCTCATTTGCTCACACCTGAGTTTCTTTTAGAAACATGGAAACAAATGAACAAGAAAGCTTGTGCAGGAGTTGATAAAGAGACAGTTAAACAATTTAGTCTAGGATTAACGGAAAGACTGAAGGATGTAAGCAATAGAATTCTAACTGGTAAATACCGAGCACCTATGGTGCGAAGAGTGGAAATACCAAAAGTCGATGGTAAAACAAGACCTTTGGGAATACCGACAGTGGAGGATCGACTTGTTCAACGCGCAGTGGCTAGAATTTTAGAAGCAATATATGAACAGGATTTTCTTGAATGTTCATATGGATACCGACCAAACCGGAATCCTCATATGGCACTAAAAGGATTAGCAACTTCAATCTGTAAAGGAAAAGTCAGCTTTGTTTATGAAACAGACATCAAGGGTTATTTTAATACTATCAACCATCAATGGCTAAGGAAAATGGTGAAGCACCGAATCAAGGATCCATTAATAAACAGACTTATAAGCAAATGGCTAAAGGCTGGGGTAATGGATAAGGGAGTAGTGGCGAGACCAGAAGCAGGAACTCCCCAAGGTGGGCCGATCAGTCCAATTCTAGCAAATCTATATCTGCATTATGTGCTTGATTTATGGTTTGAGAAAAGATTGAAAGGACAACTTAAAGGAGAAGCATTTCTGCACCGATTTGTGGATGATTTCGTTATATGTATCCAGTATGAATGCGACTTAAATAAAATTGTACAAGCAGTGCCAATCCGATTAAAAGAATTTGCGCTTACCTTAGCAGAAAATAAAACGCGAAAACTATCCTTTGGAAAATATGCACGAGAGAGAGCAAAGATGTTCAGTCAAAAGCTGGAGGAATTCGAGTTTCTTGGATTCCGGCACATATGTGGAATCAGTGCTAAAACTGGTGGATTTGCTTTAATTCGAATACCTGCGCAGAAGAGTTGCCGAAAATTTATCGACAATACAAAAGCATGGCTAAGAAAACATATCCATTGGAAGCGACGAGATCAGCAGAAACATTTAACAATAATGCTCAATGGTTTTTATCAATACTTTGGTCTTAAACATTGTGAAAATAAATTAAACTGGGTCTACAATGAAGTCAAACATCAATGGATAAGAGTTCTTAAAATGCAAAGTCAAAGGCATCGAATTTATTGGAGTTATCTAATGAAAAGTCGATGGTTCTGGCTTCCGCAAGCCAAAGTAATCCATCCGAATATTTAATTGCTTTTCAAGTGAAACCATTCTGGGAAGCCCATTGCGGGAAATCTGCACGATGGGTTTTAATTGGGGTGATGGGTACAAGGTAACAAGGCCCATCTCTACCAACCAAAGTGTAAAAGATGATGATCTTAGAAGATTTGGATACAGTAAAGATCAAAAGTTTCACTCAATTCAAGTCACACTTGCCTTAGCTGCAACTAATGATGGAATACCTATTGGGTATAAATTATTTCCAGGAAACACTGGTGAAGTTTCGACTCTGCTAAACTGCATTGACGAATGGAAGAAAACATTGCCTATTTTAGATGTAACTTTTGTTTGCGATAGAGGATTATTTTCATTTAATAATTTGTATGAAATAGAAAAAAGAGGGTATAAGTTTATTGTTGCTATTCCTTTAAAAAAATTAAATGAAGAAGTAAAGTCTGTAATCCTCAAAAAACATGATGAAAACTCATCGCTATACTCACCTATTTAGTCGATGGTGAAAAATCCTAGTTTTCAGAAATACAAAGCTCTTTTAAGTCCCAACTTCTCAAATTTCAGATCTCAAAACAGATAAATTTTTTAGAAAATAATTTTATTGTGGTAGTTTTTTATTTTTTTTGTAAAATTGCATGTAAAATTTACAGGGGTTTTAATTTATTAGATTTTTATTTGAAACAGTCTTATACAGTATAAGAAATTATTATTGATTTTTTATACAATAAATTATTTTGCGCATATTTCTCCCGCAACCAGCCAAGACTGCGTTTATTTTGTCACCAGAAATGCCTTTTAAATAGTTTCTATCCATTCTATTAGAGAATTTCATATGACCTATAATTGGCTCAATTGCACTTCTTCGTTTTAATTTTTTTAATGTAGATTTATCTTTTGCTCGTTTTGATCCTGCAATATTAACTTTTACTGTGTGGTTTCCAATATCTGCGCCGCGATATCCTTTGTCCATAAATAAATTACTAGGACATTTCCCGATGATTTTTTCTGCTTGATTAAGAGCTGTATCAACAGTATGTCCATCAAATGGGTTTCCGTGAATAGCCTTAGAGCCCACTACCCAGTTTGATTTATTTGTCGTCATAATTGAAACTTTACAGCCAAATTCATACCTTTTACGAGCTTTTCCTTTTGAAATACAGTCAACATACGGTTCATGCAAACTGTAAATTTTATTCCTGGAGCTTTCTAATTGATTAAAAATTTTTTCTGCTAGATCAAGCTTTTCTATAAGGATATAGTTTTCATCCTTCATCTTTCTACGAACATCACGAATAACTCGCCCTAACATTGTTCGTAGTTTTTTTATTGCATTTTTACCACGTTTAAACTGCTTTGCATGAAAATATCGACCACTTTTAATTTGAATAAATTTTGCTTTTCTATTGTAACTTTGTTTTATTCTTATCCCACATTTTCGCGCTGCTTTTACTAAATTTTCTCTCGCTTTGTTTATTAATTTTGAGTCTGTTGGATGGCAGATATTTTTTTCTTGAACGGTTGTATCAAGATTAACATCCTTTAATTCTGATACCTTTAAAAATCCAAAATCTTTTGCTAATGTAAGCGTTTCTGATAATATTTCTTCCATTCCTGCATCACCAATTTTTTTACGCCACTTCACAATTGTCGTTGAATCGCAAGGCTTTTTGTATTCAAAAAACGGATTACCACATAAATATTGCCAGAAAATATTCTCAGAAAACCTTTCTAATAAATCATCATCACTTAATGAATAAGTGTATTTTAATATTAATAATCCAACCATTAATCGAATTGTATAGCTTGGACGGCCTTTTTCTTCTGAATAAGTCCATGAAAAATTCTCATCAAATCTTTTCCAATTAATTTTATCTGCAATTTGTACAATAGGATGATTTTTATCAATCAGTGCATCTATCCTTGATTGAAAAATTGTGCACTCATATTGAGCAAGTTTATGAGATAAAGTTTTCATATAATCCCCAGAAAAATGAAGGCCTACCACTGGTTTCTGGGAATTATGTCATATCTTTTTATGAAGTCAAGTTATTGCAAATAAAGAAAAACTTAGATTAAATCACCTACGACGATGTAGTGTCTACCTGTTTTTGTTTATTATTGATTTTGTTAAATATTTTAATTCAGAGTGTGGAAGTCGAAAAAAATCATCGGGAAATGCCCTAGATTAATTGATAATAAATTACATTTTATCTATTATAAAAAATAATAAGTATACCTTAAATTA
>JBMOJS010000266.1:0-3738 GCA_049315665.1 Pseudobdellovibrionaceae bacterium
CAACTCTTCCACTTTTTGCTTCATCAGCTCTAACTGATTATCTTTATACTGCAAATTTCCTTTTAGAATCAATATTTCGGTGTGTGAAGAATCTTGCATTTCACTTTTTTCTTTTTCCAAATTTTGGATTTTTAAAAAATATTCATTGGCCCGGTCACGCACAATCACCGCTGCGGATGCCAATTCTTCATTTTCGGCCCGTAGCTTTTCAACTTCATTTTCTAACTGCAGAATTCTTTGTTGTGCAAATTTTAAATTTTCAGCTTGTAAAAATCCGCCTTCAAGTACTCCCAAAGAGTTGCCAGCTAACGCCGATTCAGAAATATAAACCCGGTCTTGTGCCGCAGCCAATGTTCCCTTTGTCATCGTGGCTTTTTCTGCCAAAGCAAGATGGTTGGTGCTTGCGGTGTCTGATGAACCAATCACTGGCTTTAAGTTGATGGTGCTATCTTTGTCTTTCTGTAATTCCCGCAAATCAATGGTTTTGGAATCTTCTTGAGTGGGCGTGTACTCTGTAGAAAAATAATCTATTTTTTTTGCAGCAGTGCCTTCGACTTCAAACCTGATGCTAGAATTTTCAGGCATTTTTTCTAAATCTTTTAAAAGAGTATCCACCAACTGATCCGCAGCAGAATTTGACACGGGATTCTGCAATTCTAAACTATGCAAAGATTTTTTTTTCGACTCTTTCATTAAGAAAGTTATCGGAAAAACTAAGCTTTTTCTAAATTAAGTCGCGGTCTAGTCTATCTACCAATCACTTTGTGATACTGCTGACTGCGGCTTTCTAATGCCTCAGGCTGGACCTTAGCCAAGGCCTTTACACCAAAATCTTGTATGGTGTAGCTAGCCAATAAACTTCCCTGCACACAGGCCTTTTGCAAATGCGACCATAGTCCAGTGGTATTTTTAGCACCTTCACGAGTTACATTTTTAGCTAAATAACCAAAAAATCCACCGGCAAAAGTATCCCCCGCACCTGTGGGATCTACCACTTCTGGAATTGGGAATGCAGGCAGGATGTGATAACCATGGTCTGCATTGAATAAAACAAAACCGTATTCGCCGCGCTTAACCACCACAAACTTTGCACCCAATTTTGCAATTTCTGGGGCCGCAGCCACCGCATTGGATTTTCCGGTCAATAGTCGAGCTTCGCCTTCATTGATCAAAACGATATCGGTTTTGGGTATAACCTTAAGTAAAGTCTCTTTTTGTGAGGCAATCCAAAAGTTCATAGTGTCCAAGCCAATCAAGATCGGCTGTTGCACTTGTTCTAACACTTTCAACTGCAGGCCAGGGGCAATATTGGCCAAAAAAACAAAGTCAGAATCTTGGTAATGGGCCGGCAACTGGGGATTGAAATGTTCAAACACATTCAATTCTGTTTTTAAAGTTTGGGCTTCATTCAAGTTGTCGTTGTATGACCCCTCCCAATGAAAGGTTTTACCCGGAACTTTTTGCAATCCCGCTAAGTCCACATTTCTTTTTAAAAGCAACTGTTGATCGCCTTCAGAATAGTCTTCACCCACCACGCCGACCAAACGAACCTGAGCCGACATCGATGCCGCCAACGAAAAATAATTGGCAGACCCACCTAAAGTTTTTTCAGCTTTGCCCGCTGGCGTTTGAATACTGTCGTAAGCAAGGCTACCGACTACCAGGATGGATTGTGTTTTGTGAACCTGCGACATGACGTCCCCCTAATCGTGAATTTGAAATATCCATAGTTTCTGGCCGATCTTCTTTAGCTTGGGTCAACTGACCACAAGCTGCAAAAATGTCTCGCCCCATCGTGCGACGAAGCAAAACATGAGCGCCCAAACCCATCAACGTCGAATGAAACTTTTCAATCTGCTCGTCCGCAGGTCTTTCATAGTCTGACCCCGGATGTTCGTTGAAGGGAATGATATTGATCTTACATGGAACACTTTTGGTCAATTGAAAAAGTTCACGCGCGTGCTCTACTTGGTCCGTAATCCCTTTTAACAAAACATATTCAAAGGTCACTTTATCACGGGTTTTTAAACAATAATCCCGGCAAGCAGCAAAAAGCTCAGATATGGGCCACTTTTTGTTGATAGGCATAACTTCAGAACGGATGCGATCATTGCTGGCATTCAAACTTACGG
Source organism: Pseudobdellovibrionaceae bacterium (assembly GCA_049315665.1). Taxonomy (GTDB): domain Bacteria; phylum Bdellovibrionota; class Bdellovibrionia; order Bdellovibrionales; family Bdellovibrionaceae; genus JBMOJS01. Next base: position 2,133 of record JBMOJS010000266.1, read on the forward strand.
CTAAGCGCACCTTTGCATCGGCTATGCGCCACATCTCTGGCACAATTCCTGAGGTGGATACAGTGACCCTTTTGCGTGAAAAATTCATTCCCCAAGTAGAATGCAAAATATCTATAGATTTAAAAACAGCCTCGGGGTTATCCAAGGGCTCGCCCATTCCCATAAATACAATATTGGTTAATTTTTGATCGGCGGGCAAAAGGTCATTGACCTGCATAAATTGCCCCACTATTTCAGCGGTGGTCAGTCGACGTTGCAATTTGGTTTTTCCGGTGAAGCAAAATTTGCAGCCGATGTTGCAACCCACTTCAGATGAAATGCACAAAGTTCTGCGATCATCGGAAGGGATAACCACAGATTCCACGGTTTTACCATTTTGCATATCAAATAAAAACTTCTGTGTGCCGTCCACGGACTTTAAGTGCTTCACCACAGCGGGCAATTCGAAGGACAGCATTTGTGGTAATTTTTCACGGAATTCTTTAGATAGATTGGTCATCTGCTGTGGATCATGTACGCGTTTTTCATAGACCCATTTAAAAATCTGCTGGGCACGAAATTGCTCTTTACCATGGGCTTTAAAAAGCTGTTTTAAATCTTCCAAAGTCAGTGAATAAAAAGGCACAGGGCTTGGCGTGATCGCCGCATTTTCTTCTAGAAACATCGTGGTCTCTTTTCTTGGTCCTTATTACAGGATTATGTTTTAGTTGTTGCGCAAGCTGCGCTTATAGCAGAAGCAGGGTAAAATTGCAAGGGTCGCTTCTACCAGGCCCTAATGTATTAGCGAATCACTTTCACCATGGGTAGGCCTGCAAAATCATTATCCAAGGTGATCAGTTTAGCCTGACAAGCCAAAGCATGAGCCCACACAAAACTATCCGCCATAGCCATTTTATAAGATATAGAATGGTCCGCCGCAGTTAAAGCAATGTCCCTGGTTAAATCAAGGGAATGAAAACGCGACATAAACGCCACAGCTTTCAAAGCAATATCTTCAGATCCACTTTGGCAAATTTTTTTGTAGACTCCAAAAAATACCAAGCTGGGCACATACACCGTATCAGCGGTGTCTAGTTCTTTTTGACAAATCTTGGCTTTGGGACCCTGATTGAATATTTCGATCCAGGCTGAAGAATCCAACAGAATAGATTTTTTAGAACTCACTCGAATCGATCCTTTTTGTCGCGAATTTTTTTAGAGTCCAATCGATTTTTAAGTTGCTCTTGCAAATCTTGTAAAGGACTTACAGGAACTATATAAGCCACTTGACCTTTGGCAATAACTTCGACAGAAGCGCCGGCCTTTAAACCTAAAGACTCCCTGATTTCTAAAGGAATCACCACTTGAAATTTGGGGGAAACTTTGACGTTCATATTGGACCTCATCAATGATCTAAAGTTACCCTATTTATTGATCGATGTCAATATCGTTTAACTGGCAACTCTTGCCAAATTCTCTGCATGGTAGCGATAGGTATTGTGATTTCGACAATAAATTCTTAGATTTTTTGGATCATTGTTGCCGCCAGCAAACTGCGGTTGAATGTGATCTACACTTAAAAATTTTCTACTTCCACATTGAAGTCCTGTCTTGGGATCTTGGTACT
>JBMOJS010000267.1:0-3703 GCA_049315665.1 Pseudobdellovibrionaceae bacterium
TAAAATCAAAAATCAAAGAACAAAATATTTTATTAATAAAGCCGCAGACTTTTATGAATCTGTCAGGTGAGTCCGTTCAAGCCGCCATGGATTTTTACAAAATCCCAGCTGAACAGGTTATTGTGATTCATGATGATTTGGATCAAGCTTTTACAGAACTGCGCCTGCATAAAAATCGTGGCCATGGCGGCCATAATGGCATCCGCAGTATCCATCAAGTTCTGGGACATGCGGATTATATTCGCTTAAAATTAGGAATAGGCCGCCCCCCTCACCCTGAATTTTCAGTCGCGGACTATGTTTTACAAAAATTTTCGAAAGAAGAAGAGGCCTTGCTGCCCTCTTTTTTAGATAAAGCTGTTGATGCCATAGAATCCATTTTATTTAAGGGTTATCAACAGAGTGCAAATGTGTTTAACTCTAAAAAATAGGAAATACGTAAAATGAGCTTGCAAGTTGGAATTGTTGGTTTACCCAATGTCGGAAAAAGTACGCTGTTCAATGCCCTAACTTCTGCCAAAGCAGAAGCGGCCAATTATCCTTTTTGCACCATTGACCCCAATGTGGGTGTGGTGACGGTTCCAGATCCTCGCATGGACTTAATCACTCAATATGTAAAACCTCAAAGTGTAGTTCCAACCACCATTGAGTTTGTGGATATTGCTGGAATTGTTAAAGGCGCTAGCCAAGGCGAAGGTTTGGGCAATCAATTTTTAACTCATATTCGCCAAACAGATGCCATCGTTCATGTGGTGCGCTGTTTTGATGATCCCAATATTATTCACGTCTCAGGCAGTGTGGATCCTTTGCGTGATATGGAAATCATAAATACAGAACTGATGTTGGCTGATTTAGATTCTGTTGAAAAAAAATTAAAACGCATTGAAAAATTAGCCAAGTCAACCACGGACAAAAAACTAAAAACAGAATTTGAAGTGGTTTCTAAAGTTCACCAAGCTTTATCGGCCGGTAAACCTGCACGATCTGTGGTATTGGATGAAAACGAAGCCCCCTATGGAAAAGAACTGCATTTACTGACTAGCAAACCTGTACTTTACGCGTGCAATGTATCTGACAGTGATTTCGCGGCGGGCGGTAATGCGTGGGTCACTGATGTGCAAAAACGTGCCGCAGAAGAAAACAACAACAGTTTAATGATTTGCTCGGCCATGGAAGCTGAAATCGCGTTGCTTCCCGTGGAAGAACGTAAAGAATTTTTACAAAGCATGGGTGCCACAGAATCAGGCCTGAACCGTCTGATCCGTGAAGCTTATAAACTTTTAGGACTGCAGACTTATTTCACCGCCGGAGAAAAAGAAGTTCGCGCTTGGACCATTCGCGCGGGAACAAAAGCCCCACAAGCTGCGGGAGTGATTCACACCGATTTTGAAAAAGGTTTTATTCGCGCAGAAACTTATCACTGTGAAGATTTATTTAAATTTAAAACTGAACAAGCCATTAAAGAAGCCGGCAAATACCGTTTGGAAGGCAAAGAATATCTTGTCAAAGATGGCGATGTTTTGTTTTTTAGGTTCAATGTATGAGTGATGATTTAGGGCAGCTGTCCGCCAGCCAATTGCATGAAAAAATCATCCAACGGCATCTCAGCCCTGCTGAAGTTTTAGAATATTTTATTCAAAAAACAGAAATCATGAACCCAAGAATTAACGCTGTTACTGAAAAGCTGTATGACCGCGCTAGACGAACAGCAGAACTTTTATCTACGCAATTGCATGAACAAAAAGATTTTAATCCGGATTCGGTATTTTATGGTCTACCCTTTAGTGTAAAAGAAATGATTGCCGTGCAAGATGCTTTATCTACTGGGGGAAGTTGGCATCGTCGCGAATCTAGAAGTGAAGAAACAGCCACTGTAGTTCAGCGTTTACAAAATCAACAGGCTATTCCCTTTGTCACCACCAATGTTCCCGAGCTTGGATTTTGGTTTGAAACAGACAATCCTGTTTATGGTCGAACTAAAAACCCCTATGACCCTAGAAAAACTTCTGGGGGCAGCAGCGGTGGCGAAGCCGCTTTGATTGGCAGTGGTGGTTCAATATTTGGTTTGGGCAGTGATATTGGCGGCAGTGTGCGACTACCAGCATCTTTTTGTGGAATTTTTGGTCATAAACCAACCCATCAATCTTTACCCTTCACTGGACACTTTCCATACCGTCAAGAGGATTTTAAAAATCTAAGGGGTGCTGCATATCCATGGACCACCATGGGGTTTTTATCTAGATACGCCAAAGATCTACCATTAATTATGGATGCCCTGAAGGGCCCCGATGGTATAGATACTGAAACAAAAAAATTGGATTTTTTATTTGCACAAAAAACCAAACAAAACTCTGTTAAAGGGCTACAAGTCTATATTTTGCCCGAGCCGATCATCCATGGGACCAGCGCCGCTTCCGCAGAAATCAGTCAAACGGTGATCCATGCGGCGAAAGCTTTGGAAGAGCTGGGTGCAGATATTATAGAATTACCAAAAAAATATTTTTTAAATGCTAAAAGTCTGTGGATGGCTGCGGTTAAAGCCACCAAGCCCGATCGCAAGTACGAAGACCTGTTGGTCCGAGCCGATAAAAAAATCCATTGGACCAAAGAGGTTTGGGGACAAATCACAGGCCAATCGCAATACACAATACCTAGTTTAGTTACGGTTGTTTTAGAAAACATGTCAGAATGGACACCCGAAATAGAACAAAAGTATCAACTGCAATTGCAACAGCTGCGTTCAGAATTTCATCATCTTTTAGGACCAAATAGTATTTTAATTGCCCCCACCTATCCGAAAGTAGCCCCTGCTCATCGCCAGGCCTTTCTAACCCCTTTTGATTTTATTTATTCTGGAATATTTACTGTGCTGCAAAATCCAGCTACTAGTGTGCCCATGGGTTTAAATAAACAGGGATTGCCTTTAGGAGTGCAAATTATTAGCGCCCCTTTTCGTGATGATTTGAATTTTTATGTGGCTGATGTTTTAGAGTCTATTTTTGGCGGCTGGACGCCGCCGACACTCAACAAATGAGTTTTGTACTAGTTTCATTTGAAAAACAGTATTATATCTCGTCCCAAGACTCTTTAGTCACTAGATTCGCATCTGGTTTAACGCTGATGGGATTGGATAAAAAGGTCCACTGATTTTTTTTGTCTTTATACATTTGGCCGTAGACATGAGTATTGGCCACCACTTTTTTAACATAATTTCTAGTTTCTAAAAAAGGGATGTGATCTATAAATTCATCCATATCCAGATGACCAAAAGAAATCAGCCAGTTTTTAACCCGATGGGGGCCAGCATTGTAACCGGCAGCCACCAAGGGTGTTGAGTTATCAAATTTATTCATCAATCGTTTTAAATAAAATGTTCCCATTTTGATAGCTGTTTCAGGCTGCAACAATTGTTGTGTTTGAAAACTAGTATCATTCAACAGCTTGGCAATTCTTTGACCGGTGTAGGGCATGACCTGCATTAACCCTAAAGCTCCTACAGGTGAAATTGCATCACGGCGATACTGACTTTCAGCGCGCATAATCCCCCATACCAGTTCTTCAGGTACAGAAAACTTTTTAACCGCTTGTTCGACTTTTTCAGCATAGGCTTTGGGGTAAGCAAAGTCCCACAGATAGCGAACGCCACTCAATCCAAAATGGGCTCTTTGTTGAGAAAAATAAGTCTGAGCAATATACGAAGAGC
>JBMOJS010000040.1:0-16412 GCA_049315665.1 Pseudobdellovibrionaceae bacterium
AGCTTCGGATTACAACTCACTGCTCCTTAGTATCATTTATCTATGAGTCAATACGGACTCATAGGAAATCGTACCGGTAGAGGTAGTTGAGTCAAAACCCTAGGGTAAATCCAATATGAATCTAAAAGTATTGCGCATGTCCTGATTCAATCAGGGCATTTTCAATGGCAAAACAAATGGTGTGGTAAATGACTATATGGGCCTCTTGAATATGGGCTGTTTGCTCGCCAGGCGCCAAAACAACCACATCAGCTAGGTTGTTTTTAACGACGTTTCCGCCATCTTTTCCACTCAATAAGATGGATTTGCATCCCAACTTACGGGCCTCTTCTAAGGCTTTAATAATATTCACCGAGTTTCCGGAAGTGGTGATAGCTAAAAACACATCTTCAGCGCGCATCAACCCCTGCACCTGTCTAGAAAAAACAAAATCATAGCCATAATCATTACCAATAGCAGTCAGCGAAGAGTTATTTGTATTCATTGCATAGGCCGCTAAAGAAGTTCTGTCCTTGGCCAATTTACCAACCATTTCGGCAGCGATATGTTGAGCATCGGCCGCAGACCCACCATTACCAGCAATAAATAAGCGGCCTTTATTCTTATAGGAATTCACAATCAACTCGGCAGCTTCGGCAATATGACTTTGTAGGGTTTTATTTTCAGCCAATAAAGTCAGATTATTTGCTGATTTTTTAAAGCTGTCAGAAATAAAGTTTTTATAATCCACAAACACCTCAAATTCCGTATTAATACCAAATTTTAAACTTATTATTTAAGTCACAGTATTTGAACTCAAACTTTGAATTTAAAATACCTATGCTTTTATCTATAAATTTAGTTGTTTATAAGTCATAACCTATAGCCAACGGATAGCCAACAAAAGATTTATAGCCTTCTAATCATAAAAACGCAAAAAGCCAAATAAATCAGGATTTGCAGGTTTTGAGCTAGAACTATAGTATTAAAAAATCATTAACTGATCTCTTTTTTTACAAGAAAGACCAACAATGAAAAGAATTTCACTTGTGATAGCGATGCTATCTGAAGCAGAACCTTTAGTTGCATTATTAGGTTTGAAAAAACACTCTTTGGGAGCATTTTATGATCAACTGCAATTTCAAATTTATTCTGGCGTTTATAAAAATAAAATCCATCTGAGCCTCATTTTACCAGGGCTTGATCCCCGCTACCAAATGGATAGCATTGGTACCGAGCCCGCCACGGTGGCTGCATTTATTGCTATTAAAGAACTATCACCCAATATAATTATCAGTGCAGGGACAGCAGGTAGCTTTAAAGCAGTAGGCGCAAAAGTGGGCAAAGTCTACCTTAGTGACAAACAATTTTATTTTCACGATCATCGAATTCCAATACCTGGATGGAAAGAGTACGGCGAAGGTCATTACCCCTCACTGAATGTTAAAAAAATGGCGGACGAGTTAAGCATAGAGGTAGCAGATGTTTCATCGGGCAGTTCTTTAGATTTTACTGATCAAGATTTAAATCGAATTAAAGAAAACAATGCCAAGTTGAAAGAAATGGAAGCTGCCGGAGTAGCCTGGATAGCCTTTGTGACTCACACTCCCATGTTTGCTATTAAATCTGTCACCAATCTTATCGATGAAAATCAAGACTCTGCAACAGAGTTTACTAAAAACTTTGCTATCGCCGTCGAAAGTTTAACTCAAACCGTAGTTCAAACATTAGACTATTTATCAGTTCATGATTTATTTTAAGAAACGTGTTGTTTACCCATTCTAGTCAATAGTTCCCTTATTATTAATCTTGAAATTCTTGCCTACGAAATGTAGGCTTTTCTTAACTTATTAATTAGTGCCTTTGATAGGATCGTCTATAAATTGTGAGGGATCTGAAATGACTTTACTTCTTAAACAAATCTTTGCCTTCTTAAAGCTGCTCAATTCAGACACAGGCACTCATTCATTGGCTTGGGGACTGAGTTTTGGATTGGTTTTGGGCTTTGCTCCATTCTTTTCTTTACAAACCCTATTGGTGATTCTGATTGTGCTTTTTTTTCGCGTACAATTGGGAGCTGCATTTTTATCAGCCTTCTTTTTTAAATTTGTAGCTTATCTTTTTGATGGAGTGTCTGATTCTATTGGTCGCATCACTTTAGAATCCGAAGCACTTCGCCCATTATATATACAGCTCTATAATATGCCAATTGTGCCCTTCACCCGTTTTAATAATTCGATTGTTATGGGATCAATGATTTTAACTTTTATTTTAACACCCATAGCTTTTTTTACGTTTAAATTTTTAATTATTAAATATCGCGAAACAGTGGTGGCAAGATTCAAAGACACCAAAGCTTGGAAGGCCTTTGCTGCTACAAGTTTATACAACTGGTATACTAAATATGATCAACTTTATAGATAGTGTTATGAATTTATACAAAATAACCATTTGAATAAATGATTCGTTAAATTTAATTTTTTAATCTTCAACCCTAAGGAATCAGCATGGATACAACCATTAAAAAAAAGGGGCCAATTCGCTGGGAAGCTATAATCCCATTGACTGTTTTTTCAACCCTAGTGGGTCTATATTTTCATTTTGTATTCGACCATAATTTAAAGTCAGCCATTGAATGGCTCGGCTATAAAGCTTTGGGTAGTGAAGTGAATGTGACCCAATTGAAAACCAGTGTGTGGGATGCTAGCTTTCGACTGCAGGGACTAGAAATCACCGACGCAGCAAAACCTCAATTCAACTCTATTGCCATCGGTGATATCCGTTACTCTTTATCATGGGACGCTTTGCTGCGATTAAAATTTGTGGTTAATGAAGCTGCCGTCGAGGATATTCGATTTCAAACTTTGCGAAAATACCCCGGCAAAGTCAAACCCCCAGAGCCCCCGTCTACACAGCCCAGTTTTATCGAAAAAGAGGCTGGTAAACTTAAAGATGAGGCCTTAAATAAGGCGCAAGAAAAATACGACAACAATGTTTTTGGTGATATTGCCGCTTTACTTGGTGGCGGATCAAGCCAGGTTCAACTTGAAAAACTACAATCACAAGTGATCAGTAAAAATCTAGCTCAAAATTTAGATAAAGAGTTAAAAATAAAACAAAAATCCTGGGAAGTACGGATTAAAAACTTACCACAAAGCAAAGACGTGCAAGCTTTGTCGGACCGTCTAGGTAAAATTAAATCTAAAGATTTTAAATCTATTCAAGAGCTACAGGACTCTATTCAGCAATTTTCATCTGTACTCAAGGATGCTGATGACAAATATAAACAGATTCAATCCGCCAGCAATGATTTAACTTCTGATTTAAATAAAACGGATCAAGATCTTAAGGCCTTAGAGGCTCAAATCCGTCAAGATATTAAAGATTTAGAAAAGCACTTTCGCATACCACAAATAGATTCGAAGGCCATCACTCGCGCTTTGTTTCAGCGCTACACTGGTGAATACTTTTCTAAATTTAATCACTACAAAGATTTAGCCGAAAAGTATCTTCCACCCAACTTACTTAAAAAAGATAAACCGGGCGAAGCCGATGAACAGATACAACCTAAACCCCGCGCCAAAGGGATTACCTATGAATTTGGTCGTAAAAACTCTTATCCCCTATTTTGGGTAAAAAAAACTTCCATCAGTTCACAAGCAGGCGCCTCACCAGATTCTGGCAATGTTTCTGGTCAAATTACAGATATAACTTCGAATCCAGTTTTGGTCGGTCGTCCGACTATAGCCACCATCAAAGGGGACTTTCCGCAAAAAAATATCAGTGGTTTATTTCTTCAATTGATCTTGGACAATGTACATGCTCATCGTGATGTGACTTTGGATTTCAAAGTGGCTAGTTACCCGATTGAAAACAAAGATCTGCTAACAAGTGATGATGTGCAAATAGCTTGGCAAAAAGCCAGCGGAAATATAAATAGTAAAATATTTATTAGAGATTTTAAAGATTATACACTGAATGTAAATAATCAGTTCTTAAAAATAGATTATCTTATTAAAGCTAAAAATAATATTGCTGAAGATGTTTTAAAAACGCTATTTGCAGGCATCCCAGTTGTTACGGTAGACCTTAGCAGCCAAGGGGTATTACCTAACTTCCCTGTCCAGTTAAATTCGAATCTGGGCGACGAGGTAAAAAAAGGTCTTGAAAAGCAAATCAATGCAAAAATTGAAGAAGCTAAAAAGAAGCTTCAAGCCTATATTGATCAACAGGTTGGACAGTACAAAACACAGATTGATGGTGAAGTAAAAAAGTTCCGTGCGCAGTTTGAGGGTGAAATCAATAAAGTGAAAGCTCAATTGGATTCACAAAAAAAGCAGGTGGAATCCAAAACGGACCAAGCAAAAAAAGACACTGAAAACAAGGCGGATACTGCTAAAAAAGAAGAAGAGCAAAAAGCACGAAAAAAATTAGAAGAACAAGCTAAAAAAGCCGCTGAAGATCTAAAAAAGAAATTTGGATTTTAGTTATAGACGTTAAGATTTGATCTGACGGTTGCCATTTTATTCAGCAAATTTATTTGTATTGTCAGACAATTTAACTATGCCCAACAAATAAGTATCTGGAAGATCACGTCTTAGCTTCAACAACTAACTACTCGGCAAAACTCTGACTGATGCTGGTACTAGCTTGGTGTCTAAGTCAAAATCCACATCTTTTGAATTCCAGATATGTCAGATCAAGTCGCTGCTTCTTCCCTTGCTTGCAGGTCAATTGCAGAAGCTTGTTACAACCAACCTGCAAAGATTGTATTATGCCCTTAGCTATCAGACACTAATAGACTATCAACATCAACAGTTAATAGCTGCAGAATCCTCCTGTCCATTTTTTCGGGAAAAGACTACTTATCTCACCAATTTTTCGAACGACGATTCGTTTTTTTATCTGAATGTTTGCTTTTATTCTCAAGTCTTTTTATTTTTGATGACCTTGTTGGTTTTGTAGGTTTACGTATCTTAGGAGCTAAAGCAACTGACAGCAACATGCTTTTCAACTTATCTATACAATCCTCACAGTTTTGAGGTTGATCGCGATAGCGGTCACTTTGTATAATCAAACACCCTTCAGTATTTAGCTTGTGATTATACTTATTTAAAAATCTTTTTTTAATCTCGTCAGTCAACCCATGACTTTGATAAGGATCCCATTTTAAGGTGGCCTTACTATTCACTTTATTAACGTTTTGTCCACCTTTGCCAGAGCTTCTAGAAAAACTCCAACTAAATTCACTTTCGCGAATATTAATGTTTAAGTTTATCTTTAAAAATACATCAGCCATAAATCTATTGTTTTGTTGCCAGCAAATTTTTAATGAATTCTTTAGACTCAAAAGTATACCAATCAATCGATCCTACAACTTTTTTTACTAATTTTTTATCTGAAGATAAAATAAAAGATTCAGGTAACCTATTTACACGATATAACTTCATCAACTCTTTATCTTTATCCCAAACAATACTAATATTTTTATTTGTCAACTCAGGATATGATTTTAAAAATATTTTCATTTCTTCTACAGAAGAGTCACCAGATACAGCTATTAAGCGTATTTTCCCAGTAAATGTTGCAACTAGCTTATGCAAAGACGGAATCTCTTCAAGACAAGGAGTACACCAACTAGCCCAAAAATTAATAATGATGATGGGTTCCTTTATTTGACTCAACTGAACTGTGGCTTCCTGCAGATCTATAGTACTAAAATCTGGAGCAGGTACTGATTTCATGTTTTCAATAAAATCAATATCAGAAAAATTCATTGCGGTTGCATTTTGTGTTGGATAAAATTTTTGATAGATCTGACTATAAATCAATAGCGAAGCTACTAATATAAGTAATACAATCAGGATTTTTCTGAAAATCTTCATATTTTTGTCAATAGTCCAATTTTATTAAAAACCATAAAAATCAATCTCACTTAGCAAAAAAAAAGCTGGTTTTAAACCAGCTTTTTGAATCTATAGCAGCTAAAAATCAATTAGCCTCTAGCTGATAATCTAGATTTTTTCTGCACTTTTTTTGTAGATTTCTTTTTTGCAACTACAGCTTTCTGAACAACTTTTTTAGCTTTTAAAGCTTCTTTTGAAACTTTTTTATTAGTATCAACATTAGACTCAGTAACCAACCCATCAATCTGATTTTTCTTACTAAAGTCATAATCAACAAACTCTAAAAAGGCCATTTCTGCAGTATCACCTGGACGTCTACCAATTTTAATAACTCTAGTATAACCACCAAGGCGCGTTTTAAATCTAACAGACAAATCATCAACTATTTTTTTTACTACATCTTGATGTGGGTACCGAGATAACAAAAGACGTCTTGTTGACAAATCACCTTTTTTACCAATTGTTACAGCCTTTTCAATGTGTCTTCTTACTTCTTTAGCACGATCAACTGTAGTTTTGATTCTTTCATTTTCAACAAGAGAAACAACCAAACCTCTTAATAATGCTTTTCTAGGCCCACTTGTACGGCTGAAATGTTTTATTCTTCTTCTATGGGAACTCATCTTTTACTCCAAAAATTACTGTTGTTCACGTTTTTGTGGTGGTTGATTAGGATCCCAACCAGGGGGGGGCCAGCCTTCGATTTTCATACCTAAACCCAGCCCCATTTCGGACAAAATTTCTTTAATTTCATTTAAAGATTTTCTTCCGAAGTTTTTTGTTTTTAACATTTCCGCTTCAGAGCGAACCACCAACTCACCAATATATCTAATGTTTGCATTTTTTAGGCAGTTTGCACTTCTCACCGATAGTTCTAAATCATCAACAGACCTGAATAGATTTTCATTTAACTTTTGACCACCAATTTCTCTAACTTCTTCTTTTGGCTCCATAGATTCGTCAAAAGTTAAAAAAATCTGTAACTGTTCTTTCATAATTTTAGAAGCCAAAGCTACAGACTCTTCTGGCTTTAAAGAACCATCTGTCCAAACCTCTAAAGCCAAAGCATCATAATCTGTTCTTTGTCCAACCCTAGCATTAGAAACGTTATAATTTACTTTCCTAACAGGGCTATATAAAGCATCAACACCTATATATCCAAGCGGCAAATCTAAATCGTGATTTTCAACTGGAACATAACCACGTCCAAAACTAACTAGAATTTCCGCATTGAAATTAGCATTAGCACCTAAAGTAGCAATATGCTGATCAGGATTTAAAACAGAAATCTTGTCACTAGTCTGAATATCAGCAGCTGTTACTTTTCCTGGACCTTTTTTACTAATTCTCAATGTTTGTGGTTCAGAAGAAAATTGTTTAAATCTTACTTCTTTTAAATTTAATATAATATCTGTTACATCTTCCAATACGTCTGGGATTGTCGTAAATTCATGCAATACGCCTTCAAATTTCACAGCAGAAACTGCAGAGCCCATCATTGAACTCAAAAGGATTCTTCTTAAGGAATTTCCTAAGGTAACACCAAAGCCTTTTTCAAGTGGACGAATAATGAACTTAGCGTACTCATCTTTGAGAGTTTCACGATCAACTTCAAAACCTTTCGGCTTTATCATTTCTCTCCAAAATTTATAATAGTGCTCTTGCATAAAAATCCCCTATGCTGAAATGCTTACCTTGAGTAGTACTCTACAATCATGTTTTCTTCAACTTGAAGCGCAATATCCTCTCTCACTGGTAAGTCTTTAACTATACCTTTAAAGTGAGAGTGATCAGCTTCTAACCAAGCTGGTATACTACGTCTTGCAACTGATTGTACTGCTGATTGAATTTTAATAATCTCTTTACTTTTCTCTGAAACTTCAACAACATCACCTTTTTTAACTAGAATGCTAGGAATATTGGCTCTTTTTCCATTTAGTAATATATGGTTATGCTTTACTAACTGTCTTGCTTCTCTACGAGAGTTTGCATAACCAAGACTATAAACAACATTATCTAATCTAATCTCTAAAGCTTTTAGTAATGCTGTCCCCGTCAACTCCTTAGAGCTTCCTGCCTCATGAACATATTTAACAAACTGTTTTTCTGAAACCCCATAGTAACGTTTTGTTTTTTGCTTTTCTCTTAACTGTAAAGCAAACTCAGAAAATTTTAGTCGCGACTGGCCATGCTGTCCGGGGGGATAAGGTCTTCTTTCAAAAGCACATTTATCAGTGTAACAACGGTCACCTTTTAAATAAAGCTTAAGGTTTTCTCTTCGGCACAGTTTACAAACACTGTCATTTACACAACTCACAAAATTCTCCTGGTATTAAATTCTTCTTCTTTTGGGTGGGCGGCAACCATTATGTGGAATAGGCGTGACATCTTTCAATGAAAGTATTCTCATGCCCGTAGAAGCCAAAGCTCTTATAGCTGGCTCTCTTCCCGCCCCAGGACCTTTTAAAAATACATCAATTGACTTCATCCCAGAGTCCAAAGCCTTTTTAGCAACATCTTCTGCTGCCATCTGCGCGGCAAAAGGAGTGCCTTTTCTGCTTCCTTTAAAGCCCAAGTGACCTGCTGATGACCAGCAAACTGTTTCACCATTAGGATCTGTTACAGTAATTATTACATTACCAAAACCAGCTTGGATAAAACATTTACCTTGCGGGATATTTCTTTTTACTTTTTTCTTTGCAACAACCTGCTTTTTTTCGGTATTCATTTTATAAATCCTTGCTATACAGCTTTTTTCTTATTCGCAACAGTCTTTTTAGGCCCTTTTCGAGTTCTAGCATTAGAACGAGTATTTTGCCCTCGAACAGGAAGACCTTTTCTATGTCTAATTCCTCTATAGCAGTTTAAATCCATTAAACGTTTAATCGAAAGTCCAACTTCACGGCGAAGATCCCCTTCAACCTTAAAGCTTTGCTCTATTATAGCACGAATTTTTGCGATGTACTCATCAGAAAGACCTTCAGTTCTCAAACTTTCAGGAATTCCAACTTGTTTGCAAATAGACTGAGCTCGAGAACGCCCAATTCCGAAAATATATGTCAATGCAACTTCTACACGTTTATTACGAGGTAAATCTACCCCCATCAACCGAGCCATTGTTAACCTTGCCTTTGCTTGTGTTTAGAGTTTTCACAGATCACTCTGATAACACCTTTTCTTTTAATCACTTTACACTTGTTACATATTTTTTTTACAGAAGGTCTTACTTTCATATCTAATCCTTTTTACTGGAATTCCTTCAAGTGATACTTTCAAACGCGAGTCGGGAAACTATCACTAAATTTTACAGTCTGTCCAGTATATTCATCTTATTTTTTAATTTAATATTTTTTCAATTGATAGATACACATTTTCAGTACTTACTTTTCCATCAACTTCAAAATAACAGCCCACTTTTCTATAAAAATCCCTGAGAGGTTGAGTGTAAGACTGATAATTTTTTAATCTATTTTCAATTACACTTTCGCTATCATCAGTTCTTTGTATAACTTCTCCACCACACTTATCACAAACACCAAAAACTTTTACAGGCTGCTCTTCAACGTGATACACAGCCCCACAACTCTTACAAACCCGCCGACCAGTCAATCTTCGTATAATCTCATTATGCGGTACTTCTAAAAAAATAGCCTTATCTATAGACATTTTTACTGATTCTAGTAAGTTCTGTAAAGCCTCTGCTTGCACAACTGTTCTTGGAAAACCATCAAATATTATATTTTTTATACCCTGATCCAAAATTTCCCTTACCAGACCAATCACAACAGAGTCAGGAACCAAATCTCCTTTATCCATGTATGACTTAGCTAACAAGCCCAATTGAGACTGATTTTTTATTGCGTTTCGAAGTAAATCACCTGTACTCAACTGCACCATACTATTTCTGGCAACCAACAAGCTGGATTGAGTTCCTTTGCCGGCTCCAGGCGCGCCAAAAAGAACTATATTCAAAACTGCACCCTCCGACTCTTCATTTTTGCACCTTTAATGAAGCCTTCATACTTTTGAGATATTAAGTGCGAATAAATCTGTTGCGATGTATCCAAAGCAACTCCAACTAAAATCAAAAGGCTCGTTCCGCCAAAATAAAATGGAACACTCAATTGACTTGCTAAAATACCAGGCAAAATACAGACAGTGCTTAAATATATACAACCCAACACATTTACTCGATCCAAAACTTTTTGAATATAATCTGACGTGCTTTTCCCAGCTCTAACCCCAGGAATAAACCCTCCATATTTTTTTAGGTTTTCAGCAACATCATTTGGGTTAAAAACAATTTCTGTGTAAAAGAAAGAGAAGAACACAATTAGCAGTACAAAGAATATATTAAAAATGGTCCCTGATGGATTCAAAGATTCCTGTAGTGATTTAAGCCAAGGCGTATTAACAAATTGTGCCATGGTCGCAGGAAACATTAATAAAGAACTCGCGAAAATAGGAGGAATTACTCCAGAAAAATTAATTTTAATTGGTAAATGACTGCTTGGAGTCTGCATAGATTGCATTCCAGCATTAGATCTTTGAGAATACTGTATCGCGATCTTTCTTTGTGCGACTTCCATAAAAATAACAAAACCTATAATACCAACCATTAAAATTAAAAGAACCAAAATCACAGCAAACTTCATTTCACCAGAGGACATCAGGTCCCACAACTGCTGAGCACCTTGAGGAACTGATGCAGCAATCCCGGTAAAAATAATTAGTGATGTCCCGTTACCAATACCGCGCTCTGTGATTTGCTCTCCAAGCCACATGATAAAACAAGTACCGGCAGTTAAAGTAATGATTGTCATTAGTTGAAAGGGGAGTATCCCAACAAAAGGAGACACAACCAAAGATCTACCTTCTGGACTTGTGGAGTTCAACAACCAAGAACTAATGCCATAGCCTTGTACAATAGCAAGAGCGATTGTGGCATATCTCGTATACTGATTAATTTTTTTTCTACCCTGCTCGCCTTCTTTTTTAAGTGCCTCTAAAGTTGGAATAGCAGAAGTAAGCAATTGAAAAATAATCGAAGCAGAAATATAAGGCATAATCCCTAAAGCAAAAATACTGAATTGCGATAAAGCGCCACCAGTAAAAGTATTAAATAGTCCGAATATTCCCTTACTATGAGCTTGAAAAAATGACATTACGGCAGAGCCATCAACACCAGGAGTTGGGATATGCACACCAACTCTATAAATGCACAGTAAAAATAAAGTAAATAAGATTCTATTCCTTAAATCTGAATTTTTAGCGATATTTTCAACTGTAGACACTATTTCAATACCTCAATTTTACCACCAGCATTTTCAATGGCTTTTTTTGCAGCTTCAGAAAACTTATGAGCTTTGATAGTTAAAGCTTTATTTAATTTTCCACCGCCTAAAATTTTTAGTCTTAATGAAGAAATTAATCCAGCAGCTTTTAAAACTTCTGGGCTTACCTCAGTCGAAAAATCATTCAGCGCATCTAGATTAACAATGTCATAATTGTTAGCAAACGCAACGTTTGTAAAACCAAACTTTGGTAGACGACGGTGTAAAGGAGTTTGTCCACCCTCAAAGCCTCTACGTACAGTGCCGCCTGTGCGGGCTAACTGCCCTTTATGCCCTTTTGTAGAGGTCCCACCCATACCTGAACCGATACCACGGCCGATTCTTTTTGGACTATGTTTTGATCCTTTAGCGGGAGATAGCTGACTTAAAATACTCATAAATTATCCTTTTACTTCTACTTCAAGCAAATGTTGAACTTTCAAAATTTGACCTCTGGCTGCCAAACTATCTTTTATCTCAGATTTTGACTCTCTCTTTTTCAAACCAAGACACTTCACAGTGTCAATTTGACTTTTTGAACATCCTATCAAAGATTTTTTAAGGGTAAGAACAAATACTTTTGCCATATCAACCTGCACTTTATTTCAACTGTTTCAAGCCATTCAGCGTTGCCCGAACAGCATTATGTGGATTTCTAGTTCCCACACATTTTGTTAAGATATCTTTAACTCCAACGGACTCAAGAACAGCGCGCACAGCGCCTCCAGCAATAACTCCGGTTCCAGGAGCCGCTGGCTTCATGATCACTTTAGCGGCTCCAAACTTACCTATAACTTCATGAGGAATAGTTCTACCCTCTTTTAAAATTATAGATTCAGAAGACTTTCGCGCAGATCGGCTAGCTTTAACAATAGCTTCTGGAACCTCTCCAGCTTTACCTGAGCCAAAACCAACTTCTCCAGTTTTGTCGCCAACAACCACAAGAGCAGCAAAAGAAAACCTTCTTCCACCTTTAACAACTTTAGTTACTCTGTTGATAGCAACAACTCTCTCTTCTAACTCTGCCGTATTCTTATCCACTCAATACTCCTTAAAAACTAAGCCCACCTTCACGTGCTCCATCTGCTAAAGACTTCACTCGCCCGTGATAAAGGTAACCATTTCTATCAAAAACAACTTGCTTAATACTTTTATTGATTGCAGCTTTAGCTACCTCTACACCAATTTCTTTAGCTTGATCTATTCCAGACTTATCTTCTTTTCCCAAAGATGACACTGTTAAGATAGTGCTTCCAGTAACATCATCAACAATATGTGCATATATGTGCTTAGCACTTCTATATACACAAAGACGAGGTCTTTCTGCAGTTCCTTTTACAGTTTTTCTAATACGAATTTTTTTCTTAAGTCTATTAGCACGCTTTGAATCTGTGTGTTTACTTACTTTAATTTTCATTTTTTATCCCTACTTCCCTGCAGACTTGCCGGCTTTTCTACGTATTTTCTCACCAGCATATCTAACACCTTTACCCAGATAAGGCTCTGGAGGTCTAAATGATCTTATTTTTGCTGCTACCTGACCAACCAGTTCACAACTAGCACCCAAAACACTGATGTTAGTTTGCTTTTCCACTTTAATTTCAATTCCATCAGGAATATCATAGACAATAGTATGACTATAACCTAAAGAAAGCTCAAGTTTTTTGCCGGTAACGTTAGCCCTGTAACCAACCCCCTGAAGCTCCAAACCTTTTGTAAATCCTTTGGATACTCCATTAACAGCATTTTGTACGAGAGCCCTGTATAAACCATGCAGAGATCTAGCAGCTTTAGTTTCAAAATTTCTAAGCAAAATAACTTTTTTGCCTTCAATCTTGGCAGACACTTCAGGCTTCATTTTAATATTCAAAGTACTTTTAGCACCCTTAACAATAATTTCATTGTTGGGAGTAACAGTTACTTGAGTTTTATCATCAAAAACAACAGGAGCTTTACCAATCCTAGACATATATCACCTACCAAACTGTACAAATAAGCTCGCCGCCAAGCTTTGAATCTTCGGCTTTTTTACCACTCACAACACCTTTACTAGTACTCAAAATACAAATTCCTCTTCCTGATCTTACTTTTGGAATTTTATCGGACTTAACATAAACTCGACGACCAGGAGTACTCACTTTATCCAAAGATGTTATTACGTGCTTACCCTCCTCATCATATTTAAGGTAGACACGCATAATTCCTTGTTTACTATCTTTAGCAACTTTGTAGCTTCTAATAAAACCTTCTTCTTGAAGAATTTGCGCCACGCCAGTGCGAAATTTTGAAGCAGGAATATCAACTTTTTCATGCTTAGCAAATCCAGCATTACGAATTACGGTTAAAAACTGAGCTATTGTATCCATAGATTCCCCTACCAGCTGGCTTTCGTAACACCAGGAAGTTTTCCATCCAAAGCCAACTGTCTAAAAGCTATTCTAGACAAACCAAATTTACGATAATTTCCACGCGGCCGACCTGTTAACTCACATCTTGTAGTTACCCTGCAAGGAGAAGTATTTCTAGGCAATGACTGCAATTTCTTTCTAGCTAATACTCTTTCTTCATCAGACAGATTAAGATTAACAGCTTTTTCTCTAAGCTCACGTCTGAACTTCCAAAACTTCTTTGAAAGAGCTTTCTTCATATTATTTTTTTCTATACTAGCTTTACGAGCCAATTTACACCTTCCTATTTACTTTCTAAAAGGCACACCTAATGCTTCAAGTAATGCTTTTCCTTCAGCATCGTTTTTTGCGGTCGTGCAGATTGTAATATTCATTCCTCTAACTTTATCAACACGGTCATAGTTGATCTCTGGAAAAACAATTTGTTCTTTAAGTCCCATATTATAGTTACCACGTCCATCAAAACCTTTTGACGGCAATCCTCTGAAATCTCTTACCCGAGGAAGCGCTAAAGAATTCAAGCGATCAAGAAAAGACCACATTCTATCTTTTCTTAATGTTACTCGTACTCCTATTGGAATACCTTCTCTTAACTTAAAATTTGAAATAGCTTTTTTTGCCCGAGTAATAACTGCTTTTTGACCAGTGATTGAAGTGATTTCATCAACAACACTATTCAAAACCTTCGGATTCTGCACAGCTTCGCTCAAACATACACTCAAAGTGATTTTTTTAAGACGTGGAACTTCCATAATGTTTTTAGCATTTAGTTGCTTTTTTAAGGATGGTCCAATTTCTTTAATATACTTTTCTTTTAGTCTATCCACAAAAACTCCTTACAATACTTCTGGAGCTAGAGAAACAATTTTAAGAAACTGTTTTCCTCTTAACTCTCGAGCAACAGGGCCAAATATTCGTGTACCAATAGGTTCTTTAGCTGCATTTATTAATACAGCTGAATTATCATCAAAGCGAATATAAGACCCATCAGCCCTTCGCAATTTTTGAACCGTTCTTACTACGACAGCTTTAGCTACATCACCTTTTTTTACTTTAGCATTAGGCAAAGCGTCCTTTATTGAAACAACAATAATGTCACCAATAGAAGCGACTCTTTTTTTAGATCCACCAAGGACTTTGATACACTGAAGCTCTTTCGCTCCAGAATTATCTGCCACATTTAAACGAGTTTGCATCTGAATCATTATTATCTCCTAAGCTTTAGCTGCTTCAACGACTTCGCTTAAAGCCCATCTTTTTGTTTTGCTTAATGGACGCGTTTCATAAATTTTAACTATGTCACCTAATTTAGCCTGATTTTTTTCATCATGAGCTTTAAATACAGAGGTCTTTTTTACATATTTTCCATATTTTTTATGACGAATGGTTCTGTAAATCAGTACACCAATGGTTTTATCCATTTTATCGCTAACAACCTCACCAACAACTTCAATTTTTCTACCTCGAACATTCGCATCACTCATACAAACCTCTGCTTAACGCGTTACTTTTTTTACTATAGCCGTATTAATTTGTGCAATATCTTTACGCAACTTTGTAATCTCTGAAGTATTGGACAGCTGTCCAATAGAGTTTTTCATCTTTGCTTCAAATAGATTCTGACTTAGTGCACTTCTTTTCTTTTTTAATTCAACAACTGAAAGATCTTTAATTTCTGCAAACTTCATTTTCTACTCCCGAACCAAAAATCTTGTTTTAAATGGCAGCTTATGGGCCGCTCGTTCAAAAGCTTCTTTAGCCTGCTCTTTCGTCACACCGTTCATCTCAAATAAAATTCGTCCAGGCAGAACTCTAGCTACCCAAAACTCTGGATTTCCTTTGCCACTACCCATACGAGTCTCCGCAGGCTTCTTAGTCACAGGAACATTCGGAAATACCCGAACCCACACTTTTCCGCCCCGTTTAACACTTCTAGAAATGGCAATACGCCCAGCTTCTAATTGTCGTGCTGAAAGACGACCTTCCTCGATAGCTTGAAGACCAAAGTCTCCAAAATCTAAATTACTTCCACGATTAGCAAAGCCTCGAGCTCTACCAACAAATTGCTTTCTCCATTTTACTCTTTTAGGACTTAACACGACCAGCCTCCTCAACTTCACGAGCAGACAAAATATCACCTTTATAAATCCAAACTTTTAAACCTATAATGCCATATGTTGTCAAAGCCTCTGCTGTTCCATAATCAATATCAGCTCTCAAAGTATGCAATGGGACACTTTTTTCATTGTACCATTCAGAACGAGCAATCTCAGCGCCATCTAAACGACCGGAAACTCGCACTTTTATCCCACGCACTCCGCCTTTAATAGCAGCAGCTATTGCTTTTTTAAGAGCACGTCTCCAAGAAATCCTTTTTTCAAGCTGTAGCGCAATACTTTCTGCCACTAACTGAGCATCCAAATCAGGCTTTCTAACTTCTTGAATACTTAAAAACACCTCATTAGGAGTTAATTTTTGAACTTCAGCTCTTAGTGAGTCAATTCCAGTTCCTTTTTTACCAATTACCACACCAGGTCTAGCCGTAGAGATAATAATTTTGATTTTTTTTGCAGCTCTTTCCATTTCAATCTTAGCAATACCCGCATGCTTTAGTTTTGCTTTCAAATATTTTCTCAATCGAATATCTTCGTGTAGATTTTCAAAATATTTTTCACCCTTGGCATACCAGCGAGAATCCCAAGTTCTAATAACTCCAACACGCAAACCAATTGGATTAACCTTCTGACCCATTATCTCTCCTCAAGCACTAGATTAATATGGCTTGT
>JBMOJS010000268.1:0-3673 GCA_049315665.1 Pseudobdellovibrionaceae bacterium
TCAAAAAATAAAGATCCCACAGTGTCGTGCGCTTTATTGCGAACAACAGAAATAATTTTATAAATAGATTCCCCATCCTTAACCACCAATAACGCTAAATCAGGCATCCACTGCATCCAACCGCCAATCTTCTGCATCGGAATAGAAGATATTTTTTTAAAATTTAATAAATCGGGATCCAGACTTTTTTCTAAATTTGTAAGTTTATTTACTGCAGTTGGATTGGATAGAATTAAGGATTTCCAATTTAAAATATCTGGATGGACCTTTACACTGTGCAAATTTCTTTCCTGTAAAAAAATCTGGTACATTTCTGATTTGGCTTTTTTTACACTTAAGTTTGTTGGCATAAAAATTTGGGTTAAATGCTGTTTATCAAATTTTTTTTCAATAAAGGCTTTTTCTAATTCCGCCAAAGTAGATTGATGCCAGTCTTCATATATTTTTTCTTGATACTCTGTCGGAAAATAATCCAGAAAATTACTTTCGCCTTCCATGCGGATCAATCCCATATAAGTCCTGGTGTGAAACTGGTGAGTGATATCCCCGTAAATATCATAACCAACAACCAGATTATAAACCAATCTTTCAAACAGGGCATAATCCAGGACAAAAGCTGAATGACTAGCATCCCCTCTGGCTCCTTGCAACACATAGGAATTATCGCTATGCCTAAAAACAGTTAAAACAGAATTTTGATTATAACCATCGCCATTCCAGATATCAGTAGCAGACAAGCCCTTAGGAAAGTTTTTTTGTAAAGCTTGTTCGCGTTGTTCGCGGTAGTTATTGCGTAATTTAATGTACTTTCTAGAAAAAATACTTAACGTCGAAGCATCACTGCCCTGCTCGGCGGGAACCACTAGAAGATTTTTGCTTCGCTGTAAAAAGTCACTGTCACGAACCATTAAATCGGACTGTGGTTGCGTGAAAAAGATATAAAACTGGTCATCAATAGAATTGACAGCTTTATTGCCATTGCAAACAGGGCCTTTAATAAAAGTGGCCACATGGTAATGGGCATCTTCCAATAAAAATTGGTACCTAGCCTTTACTGGAATATCTTCAAAAGTTACAAAAGGATTGGCAGATGTCTGCAGATCATAAGATGGAAGTTTTTTAGCAGTCCATGGCTCACTAAAAAAATTCTTTTGCATCCAATCTAATTTTTTTAGATCCAGCAAATAAGGCATATGAGTTTTTTCAACAATGGTTTGATTTATGGGCTTAAAACAGTAAAAGAAGTTTTTGCTGATTTTATCATAAGGTCTGCGTGTAGGAACCTCGATCACTTCTTGATCACAAGAACTTTGACTGCGAACCAGTCGAAAAAATAATTTTGTAGACGATGAAAAATGAATATGCGCTAAAAAAAGATGTTCATAAAGATAACGGGCGACTAATTTTTTTTCATTGCTGGGTTGATTTAAAAAATATTCCCAGGCCATCTTGGCATTATTTTCGTCATCACTGGGGTCTTCCTTAAAAGCCAAATCTGGCCCAGGGGCTTTTAAGGCCAGCCACTTTTCTAAAGTTTTCTGCTCCCAGGGCTCAATCGGTGGCAACCCGTAAGGCATAGCCATGTGGGGATTTTGTTTTAAAAATCCAGCCGCTTCAGACTGCACGGGGCAAGAATGACTGTCTTGGGCTGGCGGCCAAAAATAATTTTTACTTTCTATAAACTTATTTTTATGTTGTAATGTTTGACTTAAAATTCCCCGGGAAGGTTTTGCATCATCTAAAACCGCAAAGAACCCCTTTTGCCGCCATTGCTTTTCTGTGGTGGCGTCAATGCCCAAACGTGTGGGCGCAGCACTTTCTATGCGTTCGGGGTCAATGGTCGCTAATTTGTTGGCCCCACGGCGCAAGCCCTCAAAAGAAGTTAAATTCAACTGGCAAGGGGCATTGTTGCAAGAATGACAAACCACGCAGCGGTTGTTAAAGACCTCTTGCACTCGACCATAGGCTAGGTTTTCTTCGCTGATAGAACTAGAAGAGACTCCGCGCGAAATATGGTTTTTTTCAATTTTATAGACTTGCCAACTGGCTGCTGTAAAAACAAAAAGTATAAAAAGCCATCCTAAAACATCTTTTGTTTTCATAAAGCCCTCGCACAATCTTTATTTACTATGGGCAAAAAAGTCGCAACAATCAATAACAAAGAGGTGATCTTATGAAAGAGTCCTTAAAACTGACTTTTTTAGTGAATGCTTTAAGCTGGCTTAAAATACCCTTATTGGCTTTTTGTGCACCGAAAGTGATTGAGATTTCAGATCAACGATCGGTAGTAAGAATTGGTCTAGGTTATCGCACCAAAAACCATCTAAATGTGATGTACTTTGGCGCCTTAGCCATGGGGGCAGAGCTTTCTATCGCCTTAAAGGCGGTGCAAAATATTCAAAAAAGTGGTAAAAAAATTGATTTTATTTTTAAAGATTTTCACTGTGAATTTTTAAAACGCGCTGACGGCGATGTGCACTTTATTTGCGAACAAGCTGGTGCCGTGGCCGAATTGATTGAACAATCCCTATCCTCAAAAGAACGCCTGGAAGGCACTTTTCACGGCGCCGCTTTTGTTGCTGGTCAACTAGACCAACCCATCATGAAGTACAGCTTAACCCTATCAGTGCGCAACCGAGGCCTGTGACATCTTCTGCGGATAACACCTTAACAACATGACATTATCCGCAGAAGATGTTCCACTGGCTTCTTCTGCGGATAATGCATTGACAAAACACTATTATCCGCAGAAGATCCTCTAATGACTTCTTCTGCGGATAATATGGGTTTTATAGGGCGCCAAAATCAGCTGCAAAAGCTGGAATCCCTCTACAGTAAAAAAAAATCGCAAATTGGTATTGTTTTTGGACGCCGCCGGGTTGGAAAAAGTGAGCTGATCAAACAATTTGCTAAAAATAAAAAACATCTATTTTTTGAAGGCCTTGAAGATGAAGAGTCTTTAGCACAAATCACCCACTTTAAAAATCAAATGGCTTACCAACTGACCTCAAGTATTTTAAAAACAGCAAAACCTAAGACGTGGCCTGAAGTTTTTGATATTTTGACCGAAATTCTTAAATCTGCCTCCAAAGACTCACCCTATGTCTTGTTTTTTGATGAGCTGCCTTGGATGAGTTGTTTAAAAACCTCGCTGGTGTCATTGATCAAATATTATTGGGACAATCATTGGAAGTCCTGCCCTGTTTTTCTGATTTTATGTGGCTCAACATCCAGCTTTATGATCAGTCATGTTTTACGCTCCAAAGCTTTGTATGGCCGTATCAGCTGGTCCATTGATCTTAAAAAGTTGCAGGCCGATGAAGCAAAGCTGTTTTTTAAAAACAAAAGAAGCCGGCAAGAAATCTTAAAATATCTGATGCTTTTTGGCGGGGTCCCTAAATACCTAGAAGAGATCCCATTGAATCGATCTTTTTTACAAAATATCAATGAAATGTGTTTTAAAAAAGAGGCCCTTTTTGCCCAAGAATTTGATCGCATTTTCTTTTCACATTTCGGCGACCATAATTCTTATAAACGCATTTGTGAATTTTTATCTACAGGCCCAAAAGACTTGAATGAAATTTCTTTAAAACTAAAAATCCCCTCTGGCGGGGGATTAAAAAACTACTTAGATAATCTTTTTGATAGCGGCATTTTTAGCATCGAAAACGAA
>JBMOJS010000269.1:0-3652 GCA_049315665.1 Pseudobdellovibrionaceae bacterium
AACTGTGGTGATAGTTGGTCAAGGGGTACGCGAAGGAATTGAAAAGTGGATCACCGTGGCCATGCCTTTTTTTGTAATGCTGTTGATGATATTGTTGGTGCGCAATTTATCTTTGCCGGCCTCATCTGAAGTGGTGCGATTTTTATTTTATCCTGACTTTTCAAAACTGACCTTGTCGTCTTTGATGCAAGCCATAGGGCATGTGTTATTTACTTTATCCATTGGCTTTGGTGTGATGGTGACCTTTGGTAGCTATTTGCGCAGCGAGGATCATATACCCACGGCGGGCTTTAGGGTATCCTTGGTGGATATGGCTTTGTCTTTAACCACAGCTATGGCGATCTTTCCGATTGCATTTATGGCCAGCTCTAAATCATTAAAAAATCCGGTTTTATTGTTTGAAGTATTGCCCCAGTATTTGGCTGCCAGTGAAGCTTTAAGAATTTTTGGAGTCTTGTTTTTTTGCTGCCTGTATATGGCAGCACTCAATGCCAGCATTATTTTGCTGGAAGTCATTGTGTCTAACTGGAAAGATAAACAAAAAAAGTTGAAGCGTATTCGCATCACCTGGTTTTCTGGCTGTGCCGCTTTACTGTTTTCAATTCTACCGGCTTTGTCTAGCACTGTACTGAAAGATTTCACTTGGGGCAAAAAAAGCCTGATTGAAATTTTAGATACAGTGTTAATCAACTGGATTTTGCCATTGGTGGCTTTGGGCTTTGTTTGGCTATTCGCCTCGGGCACTTCGGCATCTTGGCGCCAAAAAGAATTTGTCGATAAAACCCGATTTGTCAGCACCGTCATGTACGAGTACTGGGAAAAGTCTTTGTTATGGCTGATCCCCGGCCTGATTATTTTTGCCTATGTCTTGCAAGTGATTGATCTGCTGGGGTAGTGGGGCAGTGAGGAACCATAAGTTAATTAGTCGATTTCATGTCTTGATTTCTTAAGTTGGATAAATTGAATTGTTGTTTTGACCATTGTTGCAATTGCAGGCAACCACTTTGCTTATCCTTAATTTCAAAATTATCAATTTGTTTAAAACTGAATTGGGTTTTTTTGAATAGTTGTTTTAGCGCAGATTGATCTAACTCATTCATTAATATTAATTCTGGTAGAACTTGCCCTTTAAGCATCAAGTCTGGAGTTGTCGATTTTTGAATGAGGAACGTTCCGTAACCTTCTCCTTCTAAGAAAAATCGAGTTGATGGATCCAAGCTGCTTCCTTCAGGAATAAATTTTCTTCGGCCATCTAACACCATGAGCACCCATGGATCTTTAGATTTCAATTTATCATCAGAGAGTAGATCGTTTTTTTGTACCTTCCAGTATAGTGGATGATGGTCTTGAGGCCCATTTGAGCACGCTGCATTAGCATAGTTAGGTGAAAATCCTTGATCAAAAATTTTTTCAAAATTTTTGATTTGAGACTGAGCTATACGCTGTCTTTTTACTGCCTCGTAGTCATTTTGGGTCATCTGTAAAAACGTGTGTTTTAAGTCTTTGGCGTTACGTAACTTATTCTCGATTTCAATATTGTTCATATTTTTTTCGATGATATAACTTGGAAACCAATCTTGCAAATTCAAGTATCCCTGATTAGTAGAGCAGTATTTTGCACCTAGTAAAAAATATTTGTATTTATGAAATTTAGGTAAACCCTGTGCCCATCTAAATCCTTGATTCGTAACGTGTGAAGATATCCGGTTATCAAATGATTTTATGACGTCATTAAGCTTTGGGTAATGTTCAGAGGGATTATCAAGCTTGATTTTTTCTTGTCGTGTTAACAAACTTTTATCTAGACATTCGTACTGCAAATTATTTTTTACAGACTTGACTGCATGCTCCTGAACTATTTTTTGTATTCTATCTTCTTCAGGAGAGCAGTCCCTAGCGCCCCCTACAAATCGCGGCCAGTGGTTGAACAAATCGAATATATACTTAGGACCACCATATGGAACTCTTCCTTGGTTCCCATGGCAGTTCATACATGTTTCGGGATTAGGCGGCGAAAGTTTGCTGCTGTTTCGAATATCTAACTCAAGATCAAAAAACTCCAGCTGTCCTATTTGGGGATTTAAATAAGCCATTTCAATGCTCTTGCTTTGCATATTATGCGGACCTTGGCTGTTGAAAGATAAAATAAGTGGGATATTATCTTGTTTCCCATGTCCTTTTTCTGAGGTAAACAAAATAATGCGAGGGTTATTGGGTGTTCCATTTTGAGCAGCGGCGCTTGAGTGAGCGACCATGTAATTGGATCTATATGCTGCCGGTAAACAGCACACAAATTCTTTAACTGTTTTTAACCACGCTTGGATATTACCCGGGGTCATATTAAAAGATCTCAAAGGTTGGGAGGCAGGACATAAGGGGTGCTTGCTTTCAGCATGTACCGCTTGAGTACCGACAAAAATAAAAATCAAATACATACAAATCGAAAAGATTTTTAGCATTTAGCTATTTTAACTCATCTGTTTAAAATAAGAAGAGGTATTAAATGTTTTACTTCCTAAGTCTGTGAATTTGGCAAAAAAATCAGGGACGAAGTCCTTGAATGCACACGAACCCTTCGCAAATAAGGAACTCAAAAATCCAAAACTTGTCATAGAAACTTTGCGCGATTGCATCCACGGTTTAAAGTAGCAAGCCCAAATCCAATATAACGGCATTTAAAGCTGATATATTAGCTAATTTGACTAATTTGACCATTTCTGTTAAGATGGTTCTACGGGAGTGTTTATGAAAAAAATGGCTTCGACATTGGCGAAAAATAATTTCGGTGAAATTCTAACCGCTTCACAACGTGAACCCATCGTGATTGAAAAAAATGGCAAAAATGTAAGTGTCGTTATTTCTTTTGAGGAGTTCAAGAATTACCAAGAGACTGTTATTTCTGACAGATATTGGGGTGAAAAAGCTGAAAAGGCGACCAAGATGATTGGTAAAGCCAAGAGCGAAGAATTTCTAAAAGAGTTCGGAAAATAATTGATCATGCTTGATATTGATTTTTCAGCACAAGCGATAAAATTCTTAAAAAAAATTTCAGGCAAGCCTGCAAAACAAATAAAAAAGAAAATTCAAGATATGCGGGTAAATCCCTATCCGCAGGATTCAGCAAAACTAGTTGGATATCCCTTTCATCGTACGGACTCTGGCGAGTATCGTATAGTGTATTGGGTCAATGGTGACATGCTGGAAATCAAGATTGTTGGCAAACGCAATGATGATGAGGTTTATAAAAAATTAGCCAGATCCCAGGGGCGTTAGTACTAAATTTTGCTTGAGCATGATCTGATCTTGATCTGATGGCTTGCTCTAAAAATTGAATTATAAAGTTGCAAGAACAACACTTTGCTGCGCCACCACTTCCGTTTGAAACCCACAATTGACCTTTACCCCATTTTTAGTACCAGCAAATTTTTTTATTAAGACTTTAGTGTCCTATCATATTCTGCTGTTGTTGCGCAAATTCTTTTGGAGTCATATAATCTAGCGAGCTGTGCGGCCTTTGCTCATTATAGTATTCAATCCATTTTCTAAGTTGCTGTCGCAAACTTTCGATGCTGTTGTATTTGTGTAAACTTAAAAACTCCGTACATCGTCAGTCTGCCCCACATTTTCAAAGTAAAATAATGTGATAGAACTA
>JBMOJS010000041.1:0-16208 GCA_049315665.1 Pseudobdellovibrionaceae bacterium
CTCAAAAAAGAAATCGGCACCATGTGGCCTACATATTTTATGCTCTCAAAAAAAGATAACAACATAGCATTATCTAAACACTGTCTTCTAAGTAGGTCAAATTTTGAATGACGGGCAGGTTTTCTTTAAAAAGCATTCTTTGCAGTTTGGATTTCTAGCTTTGCACAGCCTTCTGCCATGAAAGATCAAGTAGTGAGAAATTTGAATCCAATCTTTTTCAGGCACTAATTGCATCAGTTTTTTTTCTACTTTTTCTGGGTTGTCCTCTTTCACCCAACCAAGACGTCGGGCTAGGCGGCCCACATGGGTGTCTACGACAACTCCGCTGGCTAAACCAAAGGCATTGCCTAAAACTACATTGGCCGTCTTACGCCCTACCCCTGCCAATTCAATTAACTCTTCCATTTTTTGCGGGATATGGCCTTGATAAAGTTCCATTATTTTTTGTGAACACAGCTTTAGATTTTGCGCTTTGTTTTTAAAAAAACCAGTGGATTTAATGATTTGCTCAATATCCAAAAGCGAAGCCTTAGACAGACTATCAGCGTCTGGAAACTCAGCAAACAGGACTTTAGTCACTTTATTGACTCGTTCATCCGTGCATTGTGCTGATAAGATAGTGGCAATCAATAACTGAAAAGGGCTTTCGTGATTCAGTTCGCAGTGGGCATTGGGATAGAATTTTTTAAGAGCTTTGATATCTGATAAGATTTTCTTTTGCAGATCAGCCTTGGTCACCAAAGTCCCCGATAGCTTCAACAGGGCAACCTTCTAAGGCTTCTTTGCAAGCAGCTATTTCTTCATCGGTTTCTGGCTGTTTAGCCACAAAAGCATGGCCATCCTCTTCATGCATAGCGAAGTTCTTAGGTGCAGACAAAACACAGGCATCGCAAGCAATACAAGATTGATCTACAAATATTTTACCTGCTTTATTTTCTTTCCATTTTTGCTTTAAATCTGCCATGGGCTGTACATAACCTGAATTCAGGCTTTAAGTCAAACGTCTACACAGACTCTTGTCGCAATTTATAGGTTTTTCAAAGGGATTTACTGAGCTCTAGGCAAATCAAGGGTAAAATTTCAAAATAACAAGGAGTCAGCCGTGCAAGGACCACGAAGCCCCAATACAACTGAAATACCTAAAGTCTTTGATTTTTTAAATCAAACTCTGCGCAACCAAAGCACTTGGTCTATTGCCAATGAATACCCCACCGCATTTCATAGCAATAATATTCATAATATTCGCATCATCACCGACAACGAAAATATATTGTCCCATGCTGTCTTAAAACCCCTGATTGTTAAATCTCCGCATG
The DNA here is from genome assembly GCA_049315665.1 of Pseudobdellovibrionaceae bacterium. Lineage (GTDB taxonomy): Bacteria > Bdellovibrionota > Bdellovibrionia > Bdellovibrionales > Bdellovibrionaceae > JBMOJS01. The sequence goes on from JBMOJS010000041.1 coordinate 1,317, forward strand.
TGATTTTTAAAGTTGGATCCATTGGATCAGTGGTCACTGCAGAAAGCCATCGCGGTCATGGGCTAAGCACGCAGATTTTAGAAAATTGTATAGATTCAGCACGCCAGCAAAATTGCGACATTGCCATTCTTTGGACCGATTTGTTTGAATTTTACCGCAAGTTGGGATTTGAATTGGCCGGCAGCGAACATAGCTTTTTAATTGAAAAGCCTTTTGCCGTGGATGGCCCCAGGTTGCGTTTTTCTTCGGATCTAAAAGTATCCCCCGAAGCTTTGCTAAAACTTTACAATCAGCACAGTGTGAATAGTGTTCGCAATGTGGATGATATCAGAAAATTTTTAAATATTCCCCAAACCAAGTTGTATACGGCATGGGATGTGGACCACCAATTAAAGGCTTATGCCGTTGAAGGCAAAGGCGCGGATTTGAATGGCTACATTCATGAGTGGGGGGGCGGGTCCGTCACCGATCTGCTGTCTTTGTTTAGCTGGATTGTCAGTGAAAAAAAATCACCCATCACAATCATTTGCCCCCAGCACGCCCACCGTTTAGCAATGGAGCTGAAAACTCAAGCCACCTTTTGCAATGAAGGTTTTTTGGGCATGATCAAAATATTAGACCATGATCAGTTGTTTGCTAAAATTAAACGCAGCTTTAGATCTTTAGGCATTGCCGACTTTGTTTTAGAAAAACACCCACAGCACTGTTTGTTTGGATTTGATAAAGAATTGTTTACGGTGAATACCGATTCTGCTTTGGTGCAACTGCTTTTTGGTCCTTTGAACTACGCGGATCTAGGTATTTTCAGCGCAGAAAATTTACGAAAAATCGAAAACGTCTTGCCACTGAAGTTTTGGATATGGGGATGGGATTCAATATGAAATATTTTTTAATAGTTTGGATTTTTTTAATCAGCACCAGTTGTATGAAAAAAACCACTTTTGATGAAACTAAAGGTGAAGAAACCCAATCCGTCAATGTACAAAAAAGTCTGTTGACGGCTTGGGGTAAAGACACTCCCAATAGTATACAAAAAAATGATTTTGTTTATATTGAACGCGAACAACAGGTGCAAGACTACAATCCTATTTTAATTTTTCAACAGGGGGTTAGTGTTATAACTAAAGTCGAAGCTTCGGACAGTTATTTATACACTATGGCTTTTCAAAGCAACGAAATCACCAATGGAAATTCAAAAGTCAGCACCGATGAATATAAAATATCTGTGCCAAAGAATAGTTCTTTAAGTATGGATCAGAAAAATTTAAACTCGGCAAGTTTGAAATCATTTTCGGATGTTCGCACATTCAGTGACTATAAATACATTTCCGTTCTTATTTTTCAAAATTTTTTATACTCAGCATGCAAAAGCACAGATAAAGTTAAAGCCACTTGTTACAATTTAAAAATAACTGATGAAAAGATTCCCGCTCCGGATTTAGTGGCCCAGCAACCCAATTGCCTTAATTTACAGGACTGTAAGATCAACTACAAAACCATTTCTTTTGACCAAATTTATGAATACACAGATACATCCCAAGGGCCCGAGTCCGGCACTGTGGTCAAAGAAAAAATCAATTACCAACTTTTTTTTAGCCCTGATGTTCCATACCTTGCCCGTCTGATGGGATATTGTTACAAGGGTTTGATAAAAATACCCAGCAACGGGCAAAAAGTTCTGGTAAAAATTTGTGAAAAAGTTAAAAATTTTCAATTTGGTGCTGCACCTGTTCCTTCAGTTCAGGCACCCAAAAATTAAGTGGGTGCGATGAGTAAAAAAATTGCGGTGATCTTAGCCGGATGTGGATTTAAAGATGGCAGTGAAATCACTGAAGCCGTCAGTGTATTGATTGCCCTGTCACAAAAAAAGGCCACAGTTTACTGTTTTGCCCCTGAAGAAAATAAGATAGCCATCAATCATCTGACTTTTGAGCCTTATGAACACTCCAGAAGTTTATTGGAAGAGGCCGCAAGAATATGCCGAGGCCAAATTCAAGGTCTAAATTCTTTAGTGGCAGCCGATTTTGATGGCTTGGTGATTCCGGGCGGATCCGGTGCACTTAAAAATCTTTCCACTTGGTCTACCGATGGCCATCGCTGTCAGCTGAATTCGGACCTACAAAAAGTACTGAAGGATTTTTATCAACAAAGTAAACCCATTGCTGCTGTTTGTATTGCTCCTGTTATGGTGGCCAAAGCTTTGGGTGCGCATAAAATTGAAATCACTATAGGCAATGATCCAGAACTGGCTGCTGAGGTCGCAAAAACGGGAGCTGTACCTATTGACTGCCCTGTGGATGACCATGTCAGTGACCGTGAACATAAAATCTTAAGCACCCCGGCTTATATGTATGACGCCAGCCCTGCTGAGGTTTTTAAAGGGATCCAAGGCATGGTGCATGAGCTGGTAGAATGGTGTTGAACGACGAACGGAGCCTGAAAATATGAAAAAAACAATTGCTTTGGTTTTTGGTGGCCGTAGTGCTGAACATGCGGTTTCGATCCGTTCGGCCCGCAGTTTGTTGCAAGCTATCGATAAAAATCTATTTCAGCCTTTATGTATTGGCATCAGCCAAGAAGGTTTTTGGTATCACTTGGATGAGCAAGATCTAAAATCTTGTGATTTATTATTAGATGCTCAACTTCCAGCTTCGGCCCAACCTGTGGCACTGATTCCACAAAGAACCTTATTGTATTTAAAAACCAACCAATCACAAAAAATCGACGGCGCCTTTCCGATTGTGCATGGGACTTTTGGTGAAGATGGGACTCTGCAAGGTTTATTTAAAAGTGTAGATTTGCCTTTTGTCGGCTGCGATGTCTTAGCCTCGGCCATCGGCATGGATAAAGACTTTATGAAGCAAATTTTATCCAGCGCAAAGATTCAAAATTCTCCGGGCCTGGTGTTGCGCAAAGAAGATCTTTATAAAACAGCAGACTGGAAAACTGCAGCTAACGAATTAGATTTAAAAAAAATAGATTCTGTTTATGAAAAACTGGCTAACCAACTGGGTTTGCCCTTTTTTATAAAACCGGCCAATGCCGGATCTAGCGTTGGTGTGCATAAAATCAAATCTGCTGAAGATTTTACTGTTAAGATTCAAGATTCATTTTTATTTGACCACAAGGTTTTGGCTGAAAAATTTATTCGCGGTCGTGAATTAGAATGCTCTGTATTGGGTCTAGGCACTCATATCGAGGCCTCTTTACCTGGCGAGGTGATTCCGCAACATGATTTTTATTCTTATGAAGCCAAATACTTGGATGACAAAGGGGCCTTGCTGAAGATTCCAGCAGAACTTTCGCAACAACAGACTGAAAAACTCCAACAAGTAGCCATAGCCACTTATAAAGCTTTGGGTTGCCAAGGATTCACCAGGGTGGATTTTTTTATGACTGCCGATGATCAAGTTTATGTGAATGAGGTGAACACCTTACCTGGCTTTACCAGTATCTCTATGTATCCTAAAATGTGGGAAGCCTCGGGGCTTCCCTACAACTCATTGATTACAAAACTGATTGATCTGGCTTTTGTGAAGTATGATTTAGATAAAAATATAAAAATTGTTTATTAAATTCTAGGGCCCTAATCTAATAAATAATGCGCTGACCATTTTGTTCTATAATTATATTTTGTTTTTGACCATCGATGCCCGGTGGCCCCTCAGCGCCAAGATTTCCCTCTGGACCATCATCTCCACCCTTTGGCACTTTTTCATGGCAAGCAAACATGTTACTTTGCGCTCCTGGCTTTCCGCCTTGTCCACCAGGTCCACCGGGCCCGCGTCCACCTTGACTAAACTTTCCAGGCTGAATCAAAGCCTGCACTAAAAAATCTGCGCCGGATTGAACTTTAATCATCGCGGTTCCTGAATGACCACCATTCCTACCCGGAAAGCCCGTATTCCCTGGTTTTCCTTGGCCACCAGGATCACCATCTGTTGGATGCTTGGTACAAATCCATTCGCTGATGCAGTTTCTACCTGCACATTGTTTGACTACGGCCTCACTGGGGTCGCCATTTTTGCCTGGAGTTCCGGTCATATCTGCTGTCGGCATGGGGCCTGCCGGAGCCAGTCCCCCATTTTCACCGCGCAAAACCATTTTCAATACACCTTTGGCATTGTCGATATTCATAATAAGGTTTCCACCATGGCGCCCATTCACTCCTTGCGGGGCCGTTTGTCCTTCTTGATACGTGGTCCATTGGGCATTATCAGAAATCATATTTTGTATATGAAGTTCGACATCTTGATTTAAAAAGTAAACCACAGCATTGGGACCCAAAAATAAATTTTTAATATTTAAAACCGATTTTTGTTGAATTGATTTTTCAGTTTCAGAAAGTTGGTTAAAATTTTCTGGACTTATAAACTCGCCTTGAAATAAATAAACGGATTCATTTAAAGAAACCTCTTCCAAATCAAAATTTTGTACAAAGTCTATAGACTTCGGACTGGATGGGGGCTTGACAGAATCAGCATCCGCCGAGGGGATGTCTTTGATACGAACACAGGCCGATAAACACAATAAAAACAAAATACTTATTTTTTTCATAAACCCTCTTTCTATGAGTTAAAAAACCAAAGCTCTACCAATTGTCTGCGAAAACTTTTGTTCATTATTTGTTCGAAAGGGTATTAGCAAAAAAGACGACAAGGACTTGAGTGATGCACCTATGTATGACTTCCAGATTTCGGACTATGCCTTCGGCTGGCTGCTGTGATGGAACTTTTAATTGGTAAAATTGAGCATCAGAGTTGCATTGTAATTTCTTGCATGAAAAACAATAAAGAACAAAATATCAACTATTTCGAAAATTCAAAAAAATTGGAACACCAAGAGTTTATTATTTCAGAAACTCACTGTGTATTGTGCGGGACCAGCTTAGAGCTGCACTATATACAGGAAAAAGACTCGGCATTGATTCAAGAGGATGCCCACTGTCCCAATTGCAATCTTAAAACAAGAAGTCATTTGCACACTGTCCAGTGAAAAAACGACAAAAAACCCACATCAAAGTGTCAAAAAAAAAGGCAGCCTGGCTGGATCCCTAGGATGCTGCACCAAGCTGCCTTAAGCTATTCATGCGAAGGTCTGCTTAAAAAGCAGACACCTCCGCCATAGTTTTGCTTTCTTCATTCGTAACCACAGCATCACCTCCTTCCGACCCCAATAAAGGGTCTACACAAGCTTCAAGCTGATAAGTGCTTGAAGCTGTGATCGTTCTTTAAGGATACTAGGACATAAATAAAAAGCTACAGATTTTTTAAAATCAATGACTGAATTTGTTTCATCTGTTCATCACTGTATTTTTTGGCACGTGAAAAACTTAAGTCTGGAATCGACCACGCGGGTATTAAATGCAAATGAAAGTGAGGCACTTCAAACCCCGCAACAATAGTGCCGATGCGAGGACAATCTGTGGCCAGGCGAATGGCCTTGGCAATTTTTTGTGCATTCAAATGAACCCGAGTATAAGCTTCCTCGGGCACATCCATCCAATGATTCACTTCTTGCTTGGGAATCACCAAAGTGTGTCCCAAGTTGACCTGATCCAAAGCCAAAAAAGACAAAGTTAAATCATCTTCATGGATTTTATAACACGGAATTTCTCCAGAAATAATTTTGCTAAAAACAGAAGCCATAACTATCTTTTATCCATAGGTTTCCACTGCAAACCGTCTCTGCCAGCCCAGTGCCCACGGGGGCGATAGATACGATTGTTGGCGTACTGCTCATTGGCATGAGCAATCCAACCGCTGATTCTAGAAACAGCAAAAATGGGAATGAACAAATCCGAAGGAATGCCCATAGCGTAGTATACAGTTGCGGAATAAAAATCCACATTGGGAAGAAGACCTTTTTCTTTTTGCATAGTATCGTCAATCAAAATGGATATTTGATACCAGTGGGGCTCACCCATTTTTTTAGTCAGTGTTTCACTCAATTTACGCAAAATCAAAGCACGGGGGTCACCATTTTTATAAACGCGGTGACCGATACCCATGACTTTTTCTTTGGCTGATAACAAATCTTTTACAAACTGCTGAGCTTTTTCTAAAGTGCCAATTTTTTTCAACATCAAGATCACTTGCTCATTGGCGCCGCCATGCAAAGATCCTTTTAAAGCCCCAATAGCCGAAACAATGGCCGAGTACAAATCACTCAAAGAAGAAGCAGTTACGCGAGTTGCAAAGGCTGAACAGTTCAACTCATGATCGGCATGCAAAATCAAACAGGTATCCATAACCTTCACCAATTCAGCATCTGGCTCTTTACCATCATTCAGCATGTACATAAAATTCCAGGCAATAGATTGTTCTGGATTTGGAGCTACAGGTTCACGCCCTTTACGAATGGCATCAAAAGCACAAACCAATGTTCCCATTTTAGCCGCTAGCTTTAATTCTTTGCGATAGTTGGCTGCAATAGAGCTGTCATTGGCAGATGCATCCCAGTGCCCCAACAAAGACACTGCACTACGCAACCAGGACATAGGGTGAACATTGGCTGTTGGTATTGTTTTTAGTGTTTTAATAAACGAAGGGTCTAAAGTGATTTCTTGCCCCAATTGGTTTTTAAATCCTGCTAATTCTAAGGCGGTTGGAAGATGCCCATGCCAAAGTAAATAGGTGACTTCTTCAAAAGTTGAATTGGCTGCTAGATCTTCAATAGTATAACCTCTAAAATTTAAAGTGTTACCAATAATAGATGACACAGCTGTCGTACAAGCCACTACACCTTCAAGTCCACGGTCTAAAGCCCCATCATATATCTGTACTTCTGTTGCCATTCTTTAAGTCCTTTCACAGATCATTAAAATTTTTGTATCACTCATAGCTAATATAATTTCAGTTTTTTGCAAGCATTATCAGGTTCTCTTTGACTTGACCAATAATCACCGTTTGATCCCGATCAGGCTCGGTCTTTCCAGTGAATTTTTCATTTTGATAAAAAATCTCATTGCGCAATTCATGCACCCCTTGGCGCGGAGCTTTTAAAATAGACTGTTCTAGCCCTAGTGAACCCCAATAACATTGAGACTTGTCTTGGGAGTTTTTTAAGCCCTCGGTGGCCAAAATCAATCGATCTTTCGACTTCATTTGCAAGGTCTCTAGGGTTGGCAAAAAACTAAAGTCTTTACTCAACGGCTCGCCGCAGGATGAAATGCGCTGCGGTGATTCTTGGCCAAAAGACTGTAAAAAAACATCTATACTGCCAACTAAACAATATTTCATTTCAAAATTACGACGGTCAATGACACCATAAAACACACTGGCTTTTTCTTGATTCTGGACCTGCGATGCCAAATCAATTCCCAACTTTTGGATCACAAGTTCTGGTGACATGCCTTTTCTAGATTCTATCTGAGCAGAGATTTTGATGACTAACGAAAGCAATAAAGATGAAATGGAATACCCGGAACAACTAGATATAAAAATGCCGAAACGAAATTTATCTTCATGTTCAAAAATATCAAAATAATCCCCGCCACCACGCAAGCCGGGAATAAATTTAGTGCTGAATTCAAAGCCGGGAATGGCCGGAAGTTCTGTCGGTGACAAAAGCTTTTGTATTGTCTGGGCCCATTGCAACTGACCTTGCATTTGCGTCACTAAAGACTCGATTTTATGATTCAGCACTAAAAGATCTTTTTTATAATTCAAGATTTCTAAATCTTTTTTAGCGAGATCTTTTTCTAATTGTAAAATTTTTTCTTTATTTTCTTGTTCAGACACGACAAACTTTCTTGGTTAAACTTTGTTTTATTTTAGAATTTGAATTTATAGAAGTCTACGAAAGATGCTGAAAGATCTGGGAAAGTTGTTTTTCTTCGGACTCCAGCCTGTGTTTCAACGAAGCAGGGATTTTCCCTTCCGGCAAAGACCCCAATCCTTGTAAATGGTAGCGCATCTCTGCCAGGCGAGCCAGGACTTTGGTCTTAATAAAAGGGTAAAAGCCCAAAATAAGCAATTCATCTTTTAACCACGAAGTCGGAAAATATTGAACTTGGTTATCTTCTGTTTTAATTTTTTTAGCTCGCCAATGTCCCCAGATCAGTAAAAACACTGTTTCTATAAACAATATAACTATAAAATCAATCAGCACAGAATACACTTTGGTGTAAATAGAATATTCTTCAAAAAACGACACCCTTAAATTCAACAGCAGGGCCCCAGCCAATACAAAAGATAAAACATAAATAAAAGAATATTCATAGATGATTTTTTTTGCTGTTTTATCTAAACTATAGGTGCGTATCAGCAAATATAAAATACGACTGAATTCTGCCCCTAGCAAAGCCCACAAAACATTGTTGTCAGCCAAAACTCCAGCCACAGAAAGAATAAGAACAAAAATATACACAGCATTTTCTATTTGTAATAAAAGACCCAAAGCTAAAGCCCAAGCAAAAACCTGCAGTCCTGCCGTCCAACGATTGTCTGTAAGAAAAAAACCAAAGCCACTGTCTGACATTATACTAAGCAATATATTGGAGTTTTTTAACGCCAGCTCAGCACCTAAAAAAAACACTCCCAGGGCTAACCAAATTGAAAAATGTTTTTGTAATCGGGGTTGCAAAATAAAAACCAATGCCCCCAAACCTAAGATCCAAAGACCATTCACTTGAAATAGTCCCAAAGTCAGTAAAATCAACAGCCATTGACTTAAAGGCACTAAACACAACCCTAGCAAAGTGGACCGCAAAGAAACAATTTGTAAATTGTGATAAGCCAAATGTGAAAATGTATTTTTTAAAACGCTAGGTGTAGAAAAATGCATACTCATTATACGCCTTAAAAGATCTGGTAATTGAGGGCTTTTCTTTTCTTCAATGACTTTTTGTACAAAATGAAGGGGCGATAAAATATCGATGACATTTTTTTGCACCAAGGACCAGCCCCATAAACACAAAACCATCGAACCTAGCCAAACTAAAATCATAAATCTCCTTAAGGATATAATATCAATGACTATAAAATTATTTATTGGAATTGATATATATATCGAACCTTACTGTTTTACCCTCAATGCTTTGCAGCGGCTGACGTAGCAAAAACTCACTATGCAATGGACGTTTAATGACCACCCTTTGACAGTTTTGTTCCAATGCCAATTTTAAAACACCTTCTGCATCTAAATCTGCACCAATCATTTGCCGAAAAACCTGCATTTGCTGCCTAGGCAATGAAGACTTCTTTTTTTCTGGATACATGGGATCAAAGTAAATACATTCCCACTTTTCTGGTGAGTATTGTTTTAAATAATCCTCGGCTTCAGAAAAAATAAACTCTAAAGGACCAAGATCTTTTCTAGTTGTCTGCTGCAAAGCTTTTTGCAACAAAAAATACACCAAGGGGTGACGTTCAACAGCAGTGACTTTTAATCCATTTTGAGCAAAAAAAACGGAATCGATGCCTAAGCCTGCCGACAGATCTAAAACATTGTGAGTGCCCTTACCTAAGCCTACCGCTTTTAACAATGGATCTTTAAAACCACGACTGTTTTTTCTACGGTAATTTTTTTGATCCAGATCAAAATTAATTTTAATTTTTTTATTTTCGTCATCGAACAAAGTCCATTGATGTGCTGAATCTTTAACTAGTTTATAGCAAGATTCAATGCATTTCATAGCCACTTGGCCCAATCAAAGATGTACCATATATTGATCAAGGTCCATGTGCCGACCACAATCAAATACAATCGATAACCAGCATCATAGACACTTTTCAGTTCAGACCCAGCTGGGCTTTTTAACATTTTTAATTTTAAAATAAATCGGGCAGAAATTAATAAAAAGGCAAAACCCAAATACCAACCCCAAAATGTTCCCGCGTAAAGCTGGTGATAAATAAGAAAAAAAACAATAAACCCCAGCCACCACAAGGCAATCCAACGACGTGCCCGATCGAACCCCAAGGCCACAATGGTGTTTTCAAAATGTCCTTGCGACAGTTCAATCAAATGCGCAAAGTTTTTAATGTGTACTAAAAATAGAACCAACCAGCCCCAAGCAATTCCAAACCATAGACAGTCAAAATCTAAACGCGTTCCCATTGAAACTTGGTAGCCCACGGTAAGCAAAGGACCTAATAAAAAGAAAATCGAAAATTCACCACCAATTTGATATTTGAATGAACTGTTTTTTTGAAACTGGGCACTAAGGCCCAAAATTAAGCTGGCTCCCACCAAAATCCATAGTTTAGGCACCTCTAACAAGGCAGGGATTGCGAATAACAAACCTAAAAATAAAAACAAATAAGATATGGATTTTAACTGATGCGCCGGCAACCAGCCTTTTTGCAGCACGCCACTGCCACTGTCACGAATTAACCGATCAAAACCGACCATATGATCCGTGTACTCATTGCGCAAGTTGCTGGCAGCAAATACAAAAATCACTCCCATTGTACTAAACAAAAGAGTCAATGGATCACTGATACTTTGTGATATGATATTCTTAACTAAAAGCACCAACAGCGGGAATAAAATATATAAAAATGTTCTTAACTTCAAAGCCTGGGCCCACACCAATAAACTAGAAGGTCTGGAAATTTTTTCTACGGGCACTATGTGAAAGGTGACTCTTTCAGCTGTGCTATTAAAATTTAAAGTTTGTAAAACTAAAGCCCGGTACTGTTTAGAAAAACTTCCCTCTAGGTAAGATAAAAATTCTGCAGAGTCTTTTTCTAAAGTGACATAGGATTCCATCAATTAAACTTTTCGCCAATACAAAGTTTCGGTGATAGGCCTTAGTTTTTCGATCAGTTTTTGTTGGTGTGGATCTAAATATTGATTTAGAACATCCAAATGATGACTATAAAGATCGATTAATTTTTGATTGATCTGATCAAATTCTTTCAATTTTTCTTCAAAAATATGAACCCCGCCCAGTTGAATTTTAAACTCTTCCATACTGCGACAGCGCACCAGCTGATCAATAACTTGTCTGGATTTATTCTGACATAAAAAAGCACCGAAAGAATTTAAATAACCGGACTTTAAATCGCCCAGTACGGCTTTGCCTTCATCATTGCGCACACCAAAGTCCAATAAATCATCACTGCGTTGAAAAAGCTGTCCCATGATCGTGCCTAACTCTTCTAATAAATCATGGATTGTTTTATTGAAATTATTTTCAGCAATAAATGGAGCCCGCAAACACCACTTGAATAAAGAGGCTGTTTTTAAGTTATGAATGCGGTCCAGCTGATCCACATTAATAAAAAAGTCTCCGACTATAGAGTCCTGCAACCATTCGCCCTCCAACAGATCGGAAATCACTTCTGCCGTATATTGCACTAAGCGAATATTGCCAAAATGGGAAAGATTGACCATCACTCGAGCCAACAAATAATCCCCAGACAAGACAGCATATTCTGGGGAGTACTTCTTCCAAGCGGCGGGTTTGCCTCGACGCAACAAAGACCGATCCACCAAATCATCATGCAACAAAGAAGCGTTATGAATAAACTCTACCGTTTGGGCTAAAAGATGCTGAGTTTTATCGGGAATCGACAAACTACTGCCAATCATACAAACCAATTTTGCACGAAAACCTTTTCCACCCGTAAAAAGATCATCATATAAACGGTTCAGTTTAGGAAGATAGGCAGGGAAGTCTTTGCTGTCATAAATTTTTAAATCTGCGGGTTTAAAAACGCCCAAACATGACCCCTTTTAATAACACATTTCAAAATTTGCTTAAAATATTGGCAATCTTTAAATAGGAGCGATCGCAATACTTCTAGATATGATACAGAATCCCTGGCTAAGCAAGTCGTTTCAGTGGCGTCTAGGGATCCTACTTGTGGCACTGTCGACTTACAAGAAAATCGGCAATCAATACGATTGACTTAACAGAGCAAAAAATTCTTCGCGGTCAGATTCGGGGTGAAGAGTCCAGATTTCTGTTGGACCCGTTTTGCCTTCTAAAGTTTGCACCGGCTGAATAAGCACAGCTTGCTGACCGGCCTGGCAAATGTGTAAACAGCTGGATGTCATCACTCGAACTTTTTCATTCAAACCTTGTGTTTTGCCTTTTGCGCGCAGATGATTTTTAAGATTTTCCCCACAGTTGCCCTCTTCTTGCAACTGACCTGGAGCAAAGCTGAGATGACATTTAGTGCATATTAAAACACTGGCTTCGCTCCAAGGTACTTTTTCTTTTTTCACGAAAACCTCTTTCGCAATTCGTTTAAATTTAATTTGCCCATTTCATTGCGTGGTAGATTTTCAATATATTCCACCCTATGGATGCGTTCAAATGGTAAAACCAGCTGATTGAACTTCTCGACCAGTTCTAACACCTGCCCTTCGCTGTATTGATTTTTTAGCAAGATCAAGCCCACCTCTTTGCCTTTTCTTTGTGAAGAAAATGGAAAAACAATTCCACAGTCGGTGATCTGCTCTAAAATATTTTGCAAGCGCAAGCGGTGGGTGCCTTCGCCATTGACCTTGAACTGATCTTGCTCTCGCCCCAGGACTTCAATGTATTCCCCTGCCACAGAACCCAAATCCGAACTGCATAAAGTATTTTCTATTTTGGGGTCAAAAATTTTAATTTTTCCATCTTGCCTTTGCCCATAGGCTGACAACAAAGAAGCACTTTGAATTTGTAAAAACTGATCGGCATCGGATTGAATCTTGGCATGGGGTAGGATTTTTAGTTTGGGATATGCATTGGTTTTTAAACTTTCTAGTTCCGCCGTGGCCACTTGCGAGGCTGTTTCGGTCATGCCATAACTAGGCAGCAAAGGCCAGCCCAGACGGCGAGCTTTTTGATATAGGGCAACTGACAAGTGATCTCCTCCCACAATAATTCCACGCAAAGCTTGAGGCGCCAGAAGATTTTGCTCGACCAAATCATAAACCTGGGTGGGTACCAAAGAAGTCCAAGCAATATTATTCACATCAAGATCTTGGGTAAACTTTTTTGCATTCCATTTTTGTGGCCAGTGCCATTCCACTGCTGAATTTGTCATCGAAGCGCGAATTAAAATCCCTAGTCCACCAGCATGGAATAAAGGCAAAGCCAAAAGCCAAGCATCCCCGACTTGCACTTTCAAATGTTGGTTTACGGCCTGGGCCGAAGCTTTTAATGCGGCATAAGACAGGGCCACCACTTTAGCCGAAGACTGGGTATCAGCGGTGGTGCCAGATGTTGCTAAAAAAATATGGGGCAGGTGGGCCGCGCAGTGTGGTTGCAAAGCTTGCGCAATTTCAATCAGCTGTTTTTTTTGCGCAAGATCCATGGCCGGATTCAACAGCAGAATATTCTTTTCAGCTAAAATGTCTTTTGGCAAAGCCATAGGATCATAAAAGTCATAAGAATTTTTTGCAACATCGGTTGAAAAGCCAGCATACATTTTTAATTGCATAAATCTACAGCTCTTTCCATGAAAGTTGTTGCAATAAATCATCAAATCCAATGCCAAATCCTGAAGTAGAGTTTTGGAACACACCCTTCTGGTCAAAAGATAAATTGAGTTTTTGGCTAAATGCATCTTGTTCATAAAGATGATGGGTCCAGCAGCCATGCACTTTGATCTGCGCAGAGTTTTCATTGCATAGCCCTGCGCATAGCAAAGCATAAGATACTCCCACCGGGTGATCCATGGAACTGGTGACTGTGGGTATTAAGCCCCAGTCCTTGACTGCAGCTAGTGTCGAAAAAAAATCCATTTGTGCTGGCTTGATAATGGCATAATTAAATGAAGTTTTATTTTCTATATTTTGCAAAAGAAGTGGCAAGTTTTTATCTGCAGCCAAAGAGACTTTTTGATTGTAGCGCTGCCAAGCTTCGACTTCGAAAGGAAAAGGGTCTTCGATATATTCAACCACAGATAAATGCTCATTAGACAAATGACTTAAAAAAAAATTAAAACCTTCTTCACTGAAGCTTTCATTGGCATCCAAGCGCACTTTCATGTCTTTCAACAAAACCACTTGGTTTAAATAAGACAGCAGTGTTTCAATCTTGGTTTGCGAAGAAATTTTAATTTTAACAGTTTGATGATCCGACAAAGTACTTTTTTGTTTAAATGAGTCCTTCACTTTGGACGCACTTTCTAAATCACTAATTAAAAAATTATTATGAATATTTGTATTTGATGAAAATAAGGATTTTTTATTTTTTCGAGCCTCTGCATCCATTCTGGCAAAGTTTTTACTGCAAAGGCTTCGATCTGTAAATTCACCCAGCTTTAGTTTTTGCAAATGCTGCGACAAATTTAGATCCCCCAACTCGGGCCAAGGATGCAAATCAGCGTAACCAATAAGATCAGACTCAAATACAAATTTTAACAAAGCCCCGTGGCGAGCAGTGGGTTTTCGTGGGCTAGCAGCAGCATCAGTAAAAGAATCTACATCTGTGCCAAGACTGGCATGTAAGTTTTCTGAATATGTTTGTGTAAAGGCATTCAATTTTTGCAGAGGTTGAAGTTCGTACTTATGAAAATAAATTTTCATTTCAATAAAAATCCAACACTGGTAAGCCCGGCAAATAGCAAATGGACTTTAGCAGCACGGGCTAAAAAATCATTGTACACAGGACTGGGATCTGTAGAAAAAACATCTTCTGCCAAAAGCCAAGCTGGTTTTAGTACAAACAGCGGCAACAAGGCTGCCCAGTAGTGATTCTGCTGCAACCATACAAAAGATAAGACAAAGGGTGCAGCCAATAAAAACGCAATTTCATAACGACTAAAGGCCACTCCCAAGCGCACAGCCAAAGTTTTTTTATTTGTTACAATATCAGTTTCGCGGTCGCGCAGATTATTGATTGCAATCAAGACTGTGCCATGCAAACCCACTTGCAATCCAAGAACACCGGCCTGCCACGGCCATTGCAACAAAAATAGATAAATCATACCACCCACGGCAACA
>JBMOJS010000042.1:0-16154 GCA_049315665.1 Pseudobdellovibrionaceae bacterium
CAAAGTTGCGTAACCAGATCCTAGTTCAGGGACATTTATCTATGAGTCAATACGCAGTTTTTCGTCGACGAATAATCAGCTAGCTACTTCTCTTCGATTTTAACGTTAAAAGTGATGGGCTTAAGTGGTTTATTGCCGCCGCCAGCTTTAGCTAAAGCAATTTCATCAACCACTTCAGTGCCGGATACAACTTCACCAAAAATAGTGTGTTTATTGTCCAACCACTCTGTACGAGCAACAGTTACAAAAAATTGTGAGCCATTGGTATTGGGACCGGCATTGGCCATAGCCAACAAATATTTTTTGTTAAAAGTAAGGCCAGATTTAAACTCATCTGCAAATTGATATCCGGGACCACCAGTTCCAGTGCCCAGTGGACATCCGCCTTGGATCATAAAGTCAGGAATCACGCGGTGAAAAGTCAAACCGTCGTAGAAAGGAGCATTGGATTTTTTTCCTGTTTTAGGATCTGTCCATTCTTTGGTGCCTTTAGCCAGGCCTACAAAATTTTCTACAGTTTTTGGAGATTTATCAGAAAACAATTGTACTTTAAATGTACCTTGTGAAGTTTCAAAAATTGCAAACATAGTTTTTCCTTTTTTTTGAGTTTCTTTTTTTGCATCTGCATGAAAAGTGATGGCCATTAAAACAAACGCCAACAAATATATCCAGACTGCTTTACGAATCTGCACGCCACTGGGCATAAACATCCTCTTTTTTTTAAATCCAAGAGGGAGTATTCATAGTGATAGGCGCACAGCTAGGCAAGTTTTTTGATATAAAAATGACTCTTCAAGGCAAATTGGCCGACCATTTGGGTCGATAATAGTTGTAGTTGTCATTTGTCACGCGGCGTTCTTCGTTGCCATCCACAGTTGAAATATAAATCTGACTTTTTCCCGTGCGATTACTGATGTACATCACAAAGCGTCCATCAGGAGAAAAACTGGGATCTTCATTATTAGCCCAACGACCATTGCTTTTTTTAGCAGAAGTTAAACGAATCATATTACTGCCATCTACGTTCATGACAAAAATATCAAAGTGGTCATCACTTTGGCCTGCAAAGGCTAATTTTTTGCTATCCGGCGACCAGGCTGGGGAGGAGTTAAACTGACCAGCAAAGGTGATTCGTTTCACTGTAGAGCCATCCACATTCATGGTGTAAATCATTGGTCGTCCAGCACGGTCCGAGCTGAAGGCCAAGTATTTTCCATCGGGACTTGCCGCCGGTTCAACATTCAAGGCTGCATTGGGTCCACTGGTTAATTTGGCGACAATAGTTCCATCCAGATTCATTTTATAAATATCCGGACTGGTTCCTTGCGAAATGGTTAAGTAGATAAATTGTCCATCCGGCGAAAAGCTGGCCCCCGAGTTCATTCCCTGGCGGTAAGAAATCAAAGTGCGTCGTGCTGTAACAGTGTCATAAATCAACATGTCAGCATTGCGGCCCTTGCCTTTTTGTTTTTGCACGTAGGCAGTATAGGCAATCTTTCTTCCATCTTTAGACCATGCTGGTGAAAGTGCAATAGAGCTGTGCGAACTGATTTGTTTTACGTTAGAACCATCCCAATCCATAACAAAAATTTCGCGGGCTTTGCCGCCAGCGCGATCACTGCCAACAACCACTTTAGAAAGAAACATGCCTTCTTGGCCGGTTAAAATCTGCAGTAAATCATTCGCAAAAGTATGGGCGATTTTACGGGCGCTGCCAATGGGAGCTTTATACTTTTTACCTAAAACCAACTGTCCCTTGCTGACCTGATAGGTGTAGGTGTCGATGGTGATTTCGTTATCTAAAATTGAAAATCCGGCGCGAATTAAAAAATCAGTACCTATGCTAGCCCAGCTTTGAAATTTAAAGCCGTTGGCGTCTACCGGGGCCGGTTTTAAACTGGTTTTACTAGTATCTTCTAAATAGGCACTCTGTGGAATAAATTGAAAAAAAGAAGACACGGTAAGGTCATTAGTTACAACAGAGTATATTTCTGCACCTACAGCTTGAAATTTAGAAGCTGAGGTGGCTGAACCAAAATACTGCAATGGCGGAAAGGCCAATAAGCTTTTTTTAGTTTTTGCCTTGCCGATATCAATTTTTATATCCGACCCAGACTGTGTAAAGGAGGCCGCTGGAAATAAAAACAAAGCACTAAAAAGAACAATACTTATCACCGACTGATATTTTTTATTTTTGGTAAACAAATGCATAAATCCTCCATGCTGATTATTCTGGAAAGGCCACAATAAAGCCATTGACTTCTAAAAGGGAAGAAAACTTTTCTGGGGGCTTAGGAAAGGGTATGGCGCGGTCAATGGTTTTCATGGACTCATCATCATAGGCTTCATTGCCGCTGGATTTAATAATTTGCTTTGAAACCAACTGCCCTTGCGAATTGATTTTTACTCTGACCTGGGCTTTTAAATCCAATTCGGCTAGCCACTGAGGCAAAAACCAATGTTGTTTTACATGCTGATCCAATTGTGAAATGTAATTGTCGTGCTGCAGTCTATTTAAGCCTGACAAAGCTGTGCCCGGTGAAATGATATTGCCTTTGATTTGCTTTTGCTCCAGGGCAGAAACTTTTTTATTTCGCTCTTCAGAGTCCAGGTCTGACTTTATTTTATCAATAGCACTGAGTGCTTTCAATTTACGTAAGGCTTCTTTTTGTTTAGATTTATTTTTTTCTAAAGAAATTGCATCTGGATTTGTTTTTACTTCAGGTAATTTATTGATTGCAGCTTCTGAATTTTTCTCTAAATCTTTTTGTGTCTTATGTAGAGGTTCGGGGGCATTGAGTTGGGGTTCCATTTTTTCCGGGGTCTGGGTTATTTTATCCGGCAAACCTACAATATCTACTTTGACAGCTGCTGAATAGTCGATGGCCTCTTGCGGAAAAAACACTGTCTTTAGCAGCAGAAAAGATAAAATAGCACTATGGGCAATCAGCGAAACCCAGATGGATCTACTAAAAGAGTCTTCACTATTGGATAATTTCAAAAAGTATGTTTTCACTTGTCTTTAGGTAAGGTAATAAGGCCGATGCTGGTTACACCTGCAGATTTAATTTCAGCCATACACTCTGCAACAAAACCATAGTCGACCTTTCGATCTGCTTGAATATAAACCTGTTTATTTTTTCTATTTTGCATAATTGCTGCCAATTTATTTTTTAAGTCTGAAGGTGTAATTCTAGTTTTAGCTATGGTCAAAACTTGTCTGGAATCAATGACTAAAACCAAAGGCTCTTCATTCAACTCTACCCCGGAAGCGGCAGTTCGCGGCAGATCCACATTGATTCCTTGCTGCATTAAAGGAGTTGTCACCATAAACATAATAAGCAACACCAACATCACATCCACTAAGGGTGTTACATTGATTTCACTGAGCGTCGCGCGGGACTTTGTTGATTTGTTAGTGGCGAAACCCATAAAAAATCACCCTTGAAAAAAGTTTCTTTTAACAATATTCAAAAAATCAGATCCAAAGTTATTTAAGCCGATTTCAGCCTTGCGAATTTCTGCAATAAAATGATTGTACAAAACAACGGCGGGAATGGCCGCCGCTAAACCAATGGCTGTTGCAATTAAAGCTTCAGAAATTCCCGGGGCGACAACGGCCAATGAAGCAGATCCGGTAAGACCAATTTTATGAAATGAACCCATAATTCCCCAAACAGTGCCGAATAAACCAATGAAGGGCCCTGTGCTGCCAGTGGTGGCCAATAAAGTGAGTTTAGATTCCATCGCTGAGATTTCATTATCGCTGGCTTTGCGCAAAACTCTTTCTAAGTTATCTAGACCACTAAGCACAGGCTTCTCGCCTTCATTTTTTGTCAGTAACGGAGACTCCGCCAACTTTTTCATTTCTAAATAAGTGGCTTTAAAAACTCGCGCAGTGCTACTAAATTTATACTGATCAAGTCCTTCGTACAAAGAATCTAAAGATGTAACAGTATAAAACTTACTCAGAAAAAGATCATTGGCCACTGTTAGTTTTCTAAACATTTGAAATTTTGTGTAAGCCACCGCCCAACAAAAAATCGATAAACCGACTAATATGATTAAGGTCAACTGTACGACGATGCTGGCCTGTAAAATGGCATCTAAAGAGCCCGTATTGACGACAACAGATGTGTTTCCCATGGTGCCCCCTGTGTTGTTTCAAAAATAACGCTAACAATCTTCTGACTTAGGATCAATGGATTTCGACACGGACCAATAATTGTTTTTCTGTGACAGGTCATGGGTTTTTTGCAATGAAATATATATGAATACTTTGTTTATGAAAAAAGCCATAGAACTATCACGACAACATATGAATGCAGGCCATGGAGGCCCCTTTGGCGCTGTGATTGTAAAAGACAATCAAATTATTGCCGAAGGGTGGAATCAAGTGACTTCGATTCACGACCCCACCGCCCATGCAGAAGTGAATGCTATTAGACAAGCCTGCAAAAACTTACAAACCCATGATCTATCTGGATGCGAAATTTACACCAGTTGCGAGCCTTGTCCGATGTGTTTAGCAGCTATTTACTGGGCCCACTTGGATAAAATATATTTTGCCAATACTCGTGGCGATGCTGCAACGATAAAATTTGATGATGATTTTTTATATGAAGAAATCGGTAAAGATATTTCCCAGCGAAGAATACCGGCCATTCAGTTGCTACGCGAAGAAGCCTTGGATGTTTTTAATGAATGGCAAAGAAAAACAGATAAAATCCCATACTGATACAAAGACCCGTACCACTTTGGTCTAGTTTGTTTAAGGAACCAGTCTATAATTAAAATTTAATGATAAAATAAAGAGTAAGGCTGGCCGCAACAATCAACGTGGCCCTGTGGTTTTAAATGAAGACAACAGAACTTATAATTTCAAGCGATGAATACTTTTCTGATCTTGTAAAACAAGGTATAAATCAACGAAAAGTAAAGACCTATCCATTGATAGAAAAATATTTAACGGATTTATTGAAATTTTATTTAGACGCTCAAAACTTGCATGGGGATTATTTTAGCTCTGAGTTAGAGGAAAGAAAAAATCCAACTTTGGCCGAAGTTTACTTGGTTGCACAAAACACACAAGACCAAACTCAAAAAAGACAGTTGTTAAAAAAACTAGCAGATAGATCTTTGTATATCAGTGGATTTTTTGGAGACTCTTTAGAAAGAAAAATTGTAGATATTGATTATTACATTGAAATGGGTGGCGTGGCATACGGATCGTTGGCCCATGTAACCAAAGAAGACACCTTGGCTAAAGTGTATAGAACTTTTTCTAAGCGTTTTGTGGAATTTGTCGATGTTTTGACATATATTAGTCAACAATCATTGATAAAAAATAATCAAAGCCTGCTTAGGCTATATGATCGTTATCTTAAAACGGGATCACTGTTAGCCAAAGAAAAATTGATAGAAATGGGCGTGGTCTTGTTACCGACAGAGCAAGTAAAACTTGGCAAACAGGGTTAAAGCATTTAATCTTGGTTCATGTTTGGATTGGGTTTTTCAGAAATATTATTATTGGGTGTGCTGGCTTTGATTTTGATTGGTCCAAAACAATTGCCAGAAGTGGCAAGGACCATTGCTCGATTTATCAATGAAATCAAAAGAAGTACCGATGATTTCAAAAGTCATTTGAATGCCGCAAATCCCCTGCACGAGGAAAAAAAAGATCATTCAGTCGAATTTACAAATCATCCTTCAAGTGCTGTAACACATCAGGCCGCTGCAGAAATAATGCCTCCCGAACATGCATTCCCAGTTGAGGGCGCTGTGGCTTCTGTCGATAAAAAAGAAAGCAAAGACCCAGCGTGAGCAACAATTCGGAGTTCACCTTTACTGAGCATTTGGCAGAATTGCGAGATCGCCTTATTCATTCTGCTTATGGTTTATTGGTAACCACCGTGATTTGTTATAACTATAGTTTTGAGATTTTTAATTTTATTCGTAAGCCCATCGCAAAATTTTTACCTATGGGCGGGCTTATTTTTACTGGGCCTTTTGATAAATTTATAGCGCATTTAAAATTATCATTCATCGCAGGGGTTATTTTAGCCTCGCCTTTTTGGCTGTATCAGGTATGGAAGTTTATAGCCCCCGGTTTGTACGCCAAAGAAAAAAAATACACCGCTGGCTTTATCATAGCAGGAACTGTTTTATTTTTAACAGGGTGTGCCTTTGCTTATTATTTAGCAATGCCCATGGCCTTGGAATATCTAATGACCTTTGGCGGAGACATAGACAAACCAATGATATCTATTGATCAATATCTAGGGTTTTTTGCGCAAATGTGTTTGATGTTTGGAGCAGTTTTTGAACTGCCCTTGATTTTGATTGTACTAGGCATGATGGGGATTGTTTCTCATGAATTTTTAAAAACAAATCGACGATATGCTATTATGATTTTAGCCATCGCCGCAGCAATTATAACCCCTCCCGATCTTTTAAGCATGGTCATGGCCCTAGTACCCATGATTTTATTTTACGAAGTGGCCGTTTTGGTTGTCGGCCTAATGCAAAAAAGCAAAGCTACTTAGGAATATCTTCGAAGCGAATCAGTACAGCACCAGATTCAACATTGTCGCCTTGTTTAATTTTAATTTCTTTGATTTTCACATCTCGGGTAGAGCGCATTTCATTTTCCATTTTCATGGCTTCCATAATCAACAACGGCTTGTTGGCTTTAACCACATCGCCTTCTTTGACAAAAATTTCAATGATTTTACCAGGCATACCTGATTTAAGTTCGGCATCGCCACCAAAGGCACCGCCCTTTTTCAAAGAAGAGTGCAATAGCATTTCGTCATTAAAAATTTTAATAGAACGGAAGGAGTTTCTGGTAAAAACAGTATATTCAGTGTCTGATCCGATCACATCTACTAGATAAGATTTTCCCTGAAACAAAAAATTAAAATACTGTTCCGCTTTTTTGTAGTCATTTTTGGCAATATCGTAATGAACCCAGTCTTTACCTTCTTCCTGCAAAGAAATCTTCCAGTTGGATCTTTGTTCGACCACGTCCACTTTGTATTTTATGCCCTTAAGCTCTGCTTCAAAATACATATTATTAAGTCCTTAATTGTAGTTTACGACCGATACGCTTCCAATTTGAAACTATGTTCAATTGTCTAACATCTTTTGATTTGCGATCATTGTAGGCGGTTATGGCTGCTGCAATCAAAAACATCGGATCTTCGATTTGTTTAAATAGCAAAGGCTCTAGCACTTCAAAGTTCTTTTCTATGAACTGAGTCGTATAGCTGCCGTCGCGAAAGGTGGGGTGATCCAATATCGTTTTATGCAAAACAATATTTGTTTTTATGCCTGTCAAAACAAACTCGCTTAAAGCCCTTTGCATACGATCTATGGCTTCGTCGCGGGTTTCACCCCAGGTGATCACTTTAGCAATCATTGGGTCATAATAAATCGGAACTTCGTAACCAGGATAGGCATAAGAATCTACACGTAAAAAAGGACCTTGGGGATGTCGACAGGCACGAATCACGCCAGGGTGTGGTTTGTAAGTGATGGGATCTTCTGCGCAAATTCGGGCTTCGATCGCGTGGCCTTTTTGCTTGATTTCACTTTGTTTGAATGACAAAGGGTTGCCCGCCGCTACAGAAATTTGTTCGCGCACTAAATCATAACCCGTGGTGATCTCTGTAATGGGATGTTCAACTTGTAGTCTAGTATTCATCTCCATAAAATAAAAATCTTTGGTTTGATTGTCGAAGATAAATTCGATTGTGCCGGCACCTACATAGCCGATCTGCTTTGCAGCCCTAACTGAAGCCTCACCCATTCTTGTGCGCACTTCTGGAGGCACAGAAGGTGACGGAGCCTCTTCAATAATTTTTTGGTGTCGACGTTGTACCGAACATTCACGTTCAAAAAGATGAACAGCATTGCCGTGGGTATCACCAAAAACTTGAATTTCAATATGTTTGGGATCACCAACAAATTTTTCGATGTAAACAGTTGGATTGGCAAAATAGTTTTGCCCTTCAGAACGACAGGCCCTAAAAGCACTTTCTAGTTCTTCCTCTTTTTTAACAACGCGCATGCCTTTTCCGCCACCGCCGGCAGTGGCTTTAATAATTACGGGCAAGCCAATTTTTTTGCAAATGGCTATTGCCTCTTCCACAGTTTCCACGCCGCCATCACTGCCGGGCACCGTGGGAACATTGGCTTTTTTCATCAAAGCCTTGGCAGAAAGTTTATCACCCATGGCATCTATATTTTCTGGCGTGGGGCCAATAAAAGTAATACCGGCTTCTTTACAAGCTCTTACAAAAATTGCGTTTTCAGATAAAAAACCATAACCCGGGTGAATGGCATCAACACCAGCCTGTTTTGCCACTTCAATGATTTTTTTATAATTCAAGTAGCTTTCTTTACTTGGGGATGGGCCAATATGATAAGCCTCATCGGCTAAAAAGACATGCAGGCTATCACGATCGGCATCGCTAAAAACAGCCACCGAGCCAATGTTTAACTCTCGACAAGCCCTTGTGATTCTAATAGCAATTTCTCCGCGATTGGCGATTAAGATTTTTTTAAAATAACTCATAAAGGGATGTTTCCATGTTTTTTAGGTGGAATGATATCGCGCTTATGTTTAAGCATTTCTAAAGAATCAATAATTCTTTTTCTAGTTAAAGCAGGCTCAATGACTTCATCGGTATAGCCCAATTCTGCGGATACATAAGGATTGCTGAATTTTTCTTCGTATTCTGCAGTCAATTTTGCCCGTTCGGCCACAGGATCTTTGGCTTTAGCAATCTGTTCGCGGAAAATAATATTGACTGCGCCATCAGCGCCCATCACCGCTATTTCAGCAGTAGGGAAGGCCAAGTTCACATCCGAACGTAAAAGCTTTGAACCCATAACAATATAAGCGCCACCATAGGCTTTTCGGGTGATGACAGTGATTTTTGGTACTGTGGCTTCAGCATAAGCATAAAGCAATTTTGCCCCGTGAGTGATGATTCCATTCCACTCTTGATCTTTGCCAGGCAAAAAGCCAGGCACGTCAACAAAGCTGACTATGGGAATATTAAAAGCATCGCAGAAGCGGATAAAGCGCGCAGCTTTACGTGAAGCTTCAATATTTAAGCAACCAGCCAGGATTTGTGGTTGATTGGCCACAATACCAACGCTGCGCCCATTAAAACGGGCAAAACCCACAATGATATTTTGTGCATAATGTTTATGAACTTCTAAAAAATAACCTTCATCCACACACTCTGTAATGATTCCAACCATGTCATAGGGTTTTTTTGAACTGTCCGGAATCAATTTATTCAAAGCCTCACACCAGCGATCTGGGCGATCGGTTGTTGATAAGGTCGGTGAGTCATCCAGATTGTTCGAGGGCATAAAACTTAAAAGTTCACGAATCATCAACAAACAGTGTTTATCATCGTTGGTAACAAAATGCGAAACCCCTGATTTTGAAGAATGTGTGCTAGCCCCACCCAATTCCTCTTTAGTCACTTCTTCATGAGTGACCGCTTTAATTACATCAGGGCCAGTGACAAACATGTAGCTGGTGTTTTTAACCATAAAGACAAAATCTGTAATACTTGGTGAATACACGGCCCCACCGGCGCAGGGGCCCATGATGGCTGTGATTTGTGGAACAACTCCAGAAGCCAAGGTGTTGCGAGAAAATATATCTGCGTAACCCCCTAGGGATTCAATACCTTCTTGAATACGGGCTCCGCCAGAATCATTCAAGCAAACCACGGGGGCGCCATTTTTAATGGCAAGGTCCATGATCTTACAAATTTTGTTGGCTTGGGTTCTAGACATCGATCCACCAATCACGGTGAAGTCTTGGCTAGCTACATAGACCAATTTTCCATTCACGCGACCATAGCCAGTGACGACGCCGTCCCCAGGCACCGCGGTTTTATCCATGCCATAATTGGTGCAGTGGTGAATGACAAAACGATCCATTTCAACAAAACTTCCAGGATCTAAAAGCACATCCAATCTTTCGCGGGCAGTTAAGCGCCCACCCTGTTTATGCTTAGCCAGTTTGCTTTCCCCGCCACCTTGCATTGCTGCTTCGTTGCGACGATCCAGATCTTTGATTTTTTCTTCAACTAAGTTTGTTTCTAACATTTTGTAATTAACTCCTTATTTTTATCAGGGATAGCTGCGACCATAAAGACGTGGAAAAGGAATAGTCTCTCGCACGTGAGGCAAACCACAGACCCATGCGACTGTTCTTTCTAAGCCCAAACCAAAACCACTGTGCGGGACGGATCCATAACGGCGCAAATCCAAATACCACAGAAAATCTTTTTCATTCAATTTATGTTCATGCAATTTTTTTAGTAACAAATCCATATTGTCTTCCCGCTGACCGCCGCCAATCACTTCCCCATAACCTTCGGTGGCTAAAAGATCGCAACCCATGGCGTATCCGGGTTCTTTAGGGTCTTCTTTCATATAAAAAGCTTTGATGGCTGCGGGATAGTGGTGAACAAAAACTGGTTTATCGTATTTGGATGAAATTATGGTCTCATCCGGAGCGCCAAAATCACTGCCTAAAATAAATTCCGGATTTTCTTTTTTGATGATTTCACTGGCTTCATTATAGTGTAAACGTGGAAAGGGGCCTTTGATGGCTTGCAATTTAGTAATATCACGCTCTAAAACTTTCAATTCTTCTGGGCGATTTTTTAAAACTCTTTGCACGATGTATTCAACAAACTGTTCTGCCAAATCCATATTGTCGTACATATCATTGAAGGCGACTTCCGGCTCAACCATCCAAAACTCTATCAAATGCCGGCGAGTTTTAGATTTTTCAGCACGAAAGGTTGGACCAAAGCAATACACCTTACCTAAGGCCATGGCTGTGGCCTCCATATACAACTGTCCCGATTGCGACAGATAGGCTTTTTCATCAAAGTACTGAGTTTCAAAAAGATTAGATGTGCCTTCGCAAGCGCTGGGTGTAAAAATTGGAGCATCTGTCAGCGTAAATCCACGACCATCAAAAAAATCGCGGATGGCAGAAATCAATTCATGGCGTACGCGTAAAATTGCATGCTGTCTTTTAGAGCGAATCCACAGGTGACGGTTTTCCATTAAAAAATCCACACCATGGTCTTTTAAAGAAATGGGATAGTCTACAGATTCTGATAATAAAACGACTTCTTTGGCGGAAATTTCATAAATATTTTCAAATTTAGGGTGTTTTTTGACTGTGCCAACAACTTCAACACCACACTCTTGAGTGATTTTCTCGAAAACTTCTAAAGCGGTGTCAGAACATTCACCTTTAAACAACACACAGGGCACAATGCCTGTGCCATCGCGAACTTCTAAAAATTTAACTTTACCTGAAGATCGAGTATTGTAAGCCCAGCCTTTGACACAGACTTCTTGTCCAACATGATTTTTTAAATCCGCAATGTAATTACGCATAGATTAAGTGCCCTTGTAATTTTATAAACAAGGTTAATTACCCTATGAACAGGACAGGAATCACCCGAAAAAATAAATGCAAAGCGTTATAATGCCTAAGGTCAGGGTTTGCTTAAAAAATAGACTCTTTGATGGTAGCGGGCAGGGTTTTTAGTTAATTCTTTGTTTAAGCAGCTCAAAAGCTTTACGAACATTCAGTCGACCTCGGGTAGTGACTTTGTATTCGCGACCCTGTTCAGTCTGAGCAGAATCCAACAAGGCTGCGCGAATCTGTTGAACTGACGCTTGCGGATATGCACTCCACAGTAAGGCCGCTGCGCCACTGACAAAAGGAGCCGCCATGCTTGTACCGCTGAAGTAGGCCAATTTGTTATCGGGAACAGTGCTTAAAATAGACTCCCCAGGGGCTGCAATATGAACCAAATTAAAGCTGCGGTTGGACCAACTGGTCATCAAGTCGTTCACTGATGCGGCTGCCACAGTGATTTGAAAAGACAAATTGAATGAAGCCGGGGACACGGAGTAAGAATCCAAATCCCGTCCGTCATTTCCCGCCGCTGCAACAAACAAAACATTTCTCTTTTCTAACTCAACTAAAGCTTGTCGAAAGGTAGAGTTGCATTCAGAACCACCCCAACTGGCATTGATAATTTTAGCACCCTGATCGACGGCATACTGAATGGCCAATAAGGCATCACCTAAATTTCCACCGCCTTCATCATCTAAAAATTGTGCTGGTAAAATTGTAGCCTTGGGTGCGACTCCCATAGCAAGACCAACGTTGGGATCGGCGGCAATAATTCCAGCAATATGGGTGCCGTGCTGACTTTTAACTGCAGAACCTGCGCCTGCTAAAGAGATTCCGTGAAGGTCATCCACATACCCGTTATAATCGTCATCTTTGCCATTCGCCAGTTCATTTTTATTGGTGTAAATGTGTGAGCTTAATTGAGGATGGGTGATATCCACAAAAGAATCCACAACAGCCACGGTGATATTTTCTCCAACAATATTTTGTAGCCATAAACTTTTGGCTTCGATCAAATCTATTCCCCAGGATGAGTCTTGGGATTGAAGGTTTTCAGTCAGGTAGGGCCTAGGACTTTTTTGGCCAGCATTAAAGTTTTCTAAAATTTGCACACGATGATCAAAACTGGCTGATTTGATATTTTCTAGATTCTTTTCTAAAAAATTCTTTTTAAAATCTTCCGCATCAGTAGCATTAACTATGCTGACTCTTTTATTTTCCCACTGCACAATAAAACGATTCTTCACCGTTTGCTCTGCACATGTAGCTTTGTTTAAATTTTCTTTTTCATTAAATACCGTGGCCGCATTTTTTTTATTGCTACAACCAACACTAAAAACCACAGCAGGGGCCAAAACAACAGTGGACCAAATAGATTTTTTCAAACGAACATCCTTGTCAAAAGGGCGACCCTACTGGTCAGTTTATAAGACCCTGCGGGTCTATTGATCGAATGAAGACCCTATGGGTCTATTCATCAAGACACAGTGACGCCCTTATAAGGTTACTGTTCGGAAAGTTTTATTTTTTGATAAGTCTGGAATTTTTATGAAAATTGGAGGGGTAAAGATTTCTGGTCCTCAGACATATTCTAGACTTATGGATTGCTTTTAAACAAGTGTGGTCGTATCCAGGGAAGCATCGGTCAGGAATCGCTAAGGTTCCATTTTTTATAAAGTCTTTTAGCTGTGGTAGAGGACACATTATAATAATTTTCTATATCCTTAATGGTCACGCCATTTTTTTGTTTTCTAAGCAAAGAAGGCAAGCTTGGCCCACCAGCCAATACGCTGATTTGCTTCAAACAAGATTCATGCAAATACGCGACCCTATGTTTAGTATAAATAACCAGGCCATACTTATTTTTAATACGAGTGAATAGTTGTTCCAAACGCTTTTCTAAAGAAAAAATATCATGGGGTTCGTCACTCCAAAGCTGACTAATGATACTTGAATAACTAATGCCCCAATTTTCACCTATACGCAGGTAGGCTAGGCAAGTTAAATCTTTGGATAAACCAAATTTAATTCTATCATCTACTTTAAACTCAGATGCACTTAAATCGATAACAATTTTTGCATTTTTTGAGTCACCTAAATTCAAAGGAACTTTCTCAACTTTAAATTTTTGTCCAAATGTCTTTGTTGTTCCGGGGTAATGGCAAAGCCTGGCAAATTCTTGCCATGTTCCCAGGCCAGCGTTGTGTCTTTCAAATAAAATGGCAAGCCAACCGTCAGATCTATATCCGGCCTCTTTGATCAGATTTATAGCTAGAAAAAAAAGATCTTCTGCTGTGTCATTGAAACCTAAATGTGCCAAACAGACTGCTTGCCATTTGTACAACAACCCTAAATCACCAAAGGCCTCACCACTGGGCATTAAAGACAAAGATTTTTCAAAATACTGTAAGCCAGCTTTGTGGTTTGTTTGTCTTGCCTGGTACTCTCCTAAACAACTATAGCCGATGGCTTGCATAATATTTTCTTGTGAGTATAGCAAGGCTTCGTTCACTAGCTTATTAGCAATATCAAAGTCGTTAATTCCCGCGTAAGAATCTGCTAGTCCAAACAACGCCAATCGGTATTCATGGTCATAAGTTTTTTCTTTTATGGAAAAAAATTTTAGATACGATGTGATGGCATCGTCATACTTGTAAATTGATAAGCAGAATTCTGCAAAATAGAGGTGATCTTGCGCTGTTTCTTTCTTAAAACTTTGAAAAATTTTTTCAGCTAAATGAGGGTAGCCTAGAATGTTGTATATTCTGGCCAATAAAACAGAAATATTTTTTTCTTTTGGTTGGATTTTTTCAAGGTATTTGATAGCCAAGGACATTTTTCCTAAGCGTCGATACCAATCGACGATTTTTTCTGCACCAACCTGCTTTTCTAGAATTTTTAAGTTTTGCTTTAATTTTTTTAAAGCCGTGCTGACTTCTCTATTGACCACCAATGTTTCTACGGTTTCATTTGCAGGAACACTCATTGTATTTCCAAACTTCGCTCTAAGGCCTGGCATTTTTCTGCATCGGTACTTTTGATAAAGTTTTCTACGCCAATCTGGGCCGCATACTTAATGGATTGGGTTTCAAACATTTCATTTATCAATTTATAATTAATTGATTCAGACACTTTAGATAGCCTATTATCACCGGCAATCACAGACTTGTCATACACAGCTCTAATCCCACGATAGAAACCAGCACTTTGTTTTATGCCGATATCGCCTAGGGAAAACAAGCGATTTACTCTTTTATATCTTTGCACGCCAAGTAAGTTGTCGAGCTTCTGAAGCTCGCTAATAAATTGATCTTGATCTTTATATTTATCGCAGTTTTGGCCAATATTAAGGTAGCAAGTGTAGTAAAGTTCTATCTTCATTCTTTGTGCCATTAGATCAAATCTGTCCTCTAAGGGCAGCAAGGAATGAATACTCTTATATTTATCTTGGGTTGATAAAAACACAAGATGTGTTAGTTTTTCGATATTTTGCAGTGCGATTTTTTCAGGCTTAGAATCTAATTTTTCTTTACTAATTCCACGAATAACATAGCGAACCAGTTCATGAAATATCAAAGCGGCTTTGTCTTTGTCCGAAAGGCGTTCATACAATGGCTTAATAATAATCAAACCTTGCGAAGTAAAAAAAGCTGTCGGTAACTGGTATTTTTTATCAATGCGGTCACTGGTCTGCCAACCTTTATAATTTTTTGGCATAAAATCAATCCAGTATGTAGAGTTTAGCATTTCAACCAAAGAATTCATAAGCACAAAACCAAAATCTTCCATGAAGTAATCATTTTTTCCCAAATATAATTCAGGCCGGGGTTCAAGCAAATACTTAAAATGAGTAAATAATAATTTAGACGTGGGTATTTTTTCGCTATTATCTAGATGTGTTTGTAGTAGTAGTTTTCTAAATAATTCAAATTTATCGATCATTTGATCATCTAGCTTATTGTTAAGTAAGTTAGAAATATTTTCTATGCTTAAACCCTGTGAGGTAAATTGGCGGTACTCTTTTAGCAATTGTGCATAGATGTTTCGGTCTTTTATAAATGATCGTATGGGGTATTTCGAGCCACATTCATGTTTTTGCAAAATTTTAACAATGTTACTATCATTGGCGGGAATTTTACTTATTGTTTTTAATTCTTCATCATTCATTGAATCTAAAAAACGTATTTCATTTTTTTTGGTTACAATCGATTGCCCGCCACCCCGAGTGCCCATACCATTTTCTACAATCTGTAATAATTTTAATTTATCTTTTTCTTCAATTTCAAAAGATCGTTCCCAGTTGGTATCGCCAGATCCGGTGAATTTTTGCATAGTCATCCAAGGTACAATAGAAGCGATATTTTCATCCAAATCAGGACGTTCCGGGCTTCTTTTAAATCCAAGAATATCAGAACTATCATTTTGTGATATTTTTGAAATTGTCTTATTTTGAGACGCCTTCGCCTCTGCATACACAGACTGACAAAAAAAGGTCAACAGTTGTATAAACCAGAAACACAGTAGGTGTCTGCAGTACTTGTTATTTATCTTATAGGACGCAAATTGAGTCATAACATTTACCTATTCAAAAATGAGGCCCAGCGTATGAAGTTTTACGTAAACGAATTGACTCATAGGAAATCGTACCGAAAGTGGTAGTTGACGCACAATGGGT
>JBMOJS010000270.1:0-3611 GCA_049315665.1 Pseudobdellovibrionaceae bacterium
TTGTTTGTTTTTTTCATCAACTTCTTTTTTATAATCAAAAAAATAGGTGTAAATACCTAATAACACAACCGCAGCAGCAAACACCCAGGTGCCTTTGAATTTCATATTAAGCACTTCTCCTTTTAAACCACAAGGTCACACCAGTTGATAATAAAATAATCGGCAAAGGCAAAATAAAGGCAAATAGAAAAATAGCAAAATTAGTGTCTGTCAAAAGCATTTTAGTGATTTGCGGCTCTTTAGCAGTGACACTGATAAGATTTTCTTCTTTCGCTAAGGCGGCTACAGAATTTAATACTAAATCTCGATTTAAATTCTGATACAACATGCTATTGGTAAAAAAGTCCGAATCACCAATCACCACGGCGTAAAAGGGTTTTGCAGAATCGTCACTGATTTTACCATTCACAGCATAGGCTAAAGTGAACGGGCCAACGGGGCCTTGCCCAGCAATTTTTAGACTCTCAAAGGCCATAGAATTACTTGTGGTTTGCGCCAAGCTTTCAAAAGTTAGATTTATATTTTCACTTTTCTTTTCTAGTGCTGTTGGAGTTCTGAACAAAACAATCTCATTGCGGCCAAAACTTTTAGTGATTGGACTGGTTGCAGAAAACATAGATCCCATGGTTGGACCTTGGTTGACCCCTTTTCCCATGTAGGTATCCACAATATTATATATATAATTGTTTTTAGGGAATATCCCTAAAGCATTATATAGATCTGTCAATCCTATGGAGTTTTGTTCTATAGCTAATAATAAGCTGCCACCTTTTTTTAAATAGTCCTTAAGGGCAGTGATTTCAAAATCCAAAAAGCCCTGGGTGGGCCCAGCAATCACCACCACATCAGCATCTTCAGGAATTTTTGGATTTTGGTTCAAGGCCAAAGAAAGCACCTTGTATTGGTTGTTTTCTAAAAGCAACTTCAAGGCATTCAAACCAGAAGGGTCTTGATTGTCTTCTAAATTTTTTTCACCATGTCCAGAAATAAAATAAAGTGTTTTCAACTTAGAGTGAGTCACTTTAACCAAAGCATTGGTCACTTCTTGCTCATCAATCTTTTCTATGCGATTGCGCTTACCTTTATATTCTAAAAAAACAATGCCGCTGCCTTTATCAACTCCATACTCTTGCGACAGATCTGGACGCTCATTGACTTCAATAAAATCCAATTGCACAAAGGCACTTTGATCTTGATATTTTTTGATCAGATCTCTAAATAGACGTCTGTTTTCTTCATTGCCCTGAACTCCTTTTTTATAAAAAAAGCGAATTTTCAACTCACTGTCTAAATTTTTAAGCAAAGTGATAGATTGATTAGACAGTGTATTCACTTTGGCCATTGAAAAATCAAAGGTCTTGTAATTGCGAACTGCTAAAAAATTCACTATAACCAAAAACGCCAAAACCAGCAGAATCAGCGCCCCCATGTTCATGCCGTGTTTGGTGGTTTTCATCGTGAAAAACTCTTTAAAAAACTTTCGGTCTACAAATAAGGCTAATACTATAAAAGCCACAAATAGCCCTAAGGCCAACCAACAAAAAGGCACCCAGGAACCCAACAAATAGCGGGTCACTGTCATTGCAACTAAACTGAATCCTGAAAAAAATAAGCTGATCTTTCCAAGACGACTCATGTGGACCTCCAGCGTGAAGATTCAATCACTCTTTCCGTTAAAAATACAAACAATCCCACAAGGCTAAATAAAAACACCAAACCCGGAGTACGCACCGTGCCCTCTATAAGCCCGGCCAAATGTGTATTCAATGATATATGCTCAAAAACTTTTCGCGCCCATTCGCTATCCACAGCATCTGCACCCATACCAATAAACCAAATAGATAAATTTAGAATCACTGACATTACAAAAGCCACCAGGCTGTGTTCTGTTAGGGATGAGCAAAATAAATTCATCGCGGCGTAGACCGAGCCCACTAAAAAAATACCTGAAAATGAAATCAATAAAGGGGCCCACTGCACATTATCAACCAAGGGTATGGTTGCTAAGGGATAAGCAATGGCCACCAAAACCAAACCTAAAACCGCAGCCAATGCTGCCAGATATTTACCCACAACTATTTGTAAAGAGGTTACTGGTGAAGTCATCAAAAGGTCCATGGTTTTCATTTTTTTCTCTTCAGAAAAAAGTCGCATGGTCAATGCAGGAACAACAAAAATCATCAGTAAATTTAAATAAGAAAGTTGCCGTAAAAACACGCTGTAATGGATATTCAATTGCTGTTGCGCCCCCCCCTGTTGCATCATAAAGCTCATCAACATTTGACTGAAGGCTTTCAACTGCAAAGGGTACACCCAGCTAAAAATCACACTTAGTAAAAAACAAATGATATAAAAACCGGGTTGTGCAAAAAAACCCTTGGTTTCTTTTTTAAAAATAATCCATATTGCACTCATGATTTAGACCCCTTTTTGCCCATAGGTTAATTTTAAAAACACATCTTCTAGATCTTGCAATGTTGGAGTAAACTCCAATAACCCAAGGCCTTGTTGTACTACAAATGCAGATACGGCCTCTGCGATAGCTTCATCGCCGGCAATTTCTAAATTCCATTCACGATCATTCAAGCCTTTTTCTACCTTCAATACCCCTTGTAAACTTGAAAGCTGCTGTTGCACTTGGGATGATGATTTACGCAATTTCATGTGTAGGCGACTTTTGCCTTTTTCAATCTGAGACAAGTTTTCAATAGAGTCTTGAGCGACAATTTGACCTTTATTGATAATAATAATTTTTTCACAAGCGGCTTGGACTTCAGGCAAGATGTGTGTTGACAAGATGATTGTGTGTTGACCTTTTAACTCTTTGATCAAATCACGAATTTCTGCCACCTGCTTAGGATCTAGTCCGACTGTGGGTTCATCCAAAATCAAAACTTCGGGGTCAGAAACAATGGCTTGGGCAATGCCGACTCTTTGGCGAAAACCTTTAGACAAGTTTTGTATAAGTCGTTTTTGCACGTCCCCCAATTGAGTTTTTTCAATGGCTCTGGCCACCTTTTGCGCCACTTCTTTTTTGGGAACCTGCTTCAATAGTGCTACATACTCTAGATAATCCTTAACCAACATGTCTCCGTACACTGGTGGGACCTCTGGCAAATAACCAATGCGTTTTTTAACTTCAATGGGGTTTTCAAAAACATCAAAGCCCGCAATCTGCGCTGTTCCTGATGAGGGCGCCATGAAACCAGTGATGATTTTCATTGTTGTCGACTTTCCAGCCCCGTTGGGACCTAAAAAACCAACCACATCGCCTTTGTTAATAGTAAAATTAAGATTTGAAATCGCCTGTCTTGAACCATAGCTTTTATTAAGATCACGCACTTGTATCATTCAGTAGGCCTCCTTGCGTAACTGCATTCGTGCAAATCATAAATTGATCATGAAAACAGTCAAGACTCGCGAATGACGCAAATCAAAAAACTGCAGCTCTAGGATTTGTCTTTGACTGATGTATAAACGACAAAGCTTTTTTCATTTTGACATTGCACGCGCCCCAACTTGTCGCCCTTAATTGGTCGCACAAAGCGTGTTTCAGTATAAATAACTTCATACTTTAATCCCATTTGTGGATTTTTTACTTTTAAAGAGTA
>JBMOJS010000043.1:0-16117 GCA_049315665.1 Pseudobdellovibrionaceae bacterium
AAGCTCTGTTTCTAAGCAAATCCATTTTTTTTCTTGGGCCAAGGCCAGCTTTTTTTCATTTAGAATTTGTCCAGATTGGGTTTCGCCCTTTAAAAAAGACAGCTCGCCATAACTTCTTTGTAAACAACTGATGCCAATTTTTTGCTGGCAGCCCCCGCCGTATGAAGCTAAAATATCCCGCTCTTTTTGCGAGGTCTGATAAGAATTTTTGTCATTGATTTGATTCAATATTTTTTCTAAGTCTGTACGCGTACGCAAAATCTCTACAGCTAAAGATCCTTGGGCTGCGGCATTGGGATTGATACTTAGTGGTAAAACACAAAATTCAAATTTAGATAAATCTTGGCGCAACTGTAAGCGGGTGGCTTGAAATTCTTCTTGTTGCGCAGACAACAGTCGATCCAAAGCCGCTTTGGCCACAATGATTCCATCAGTCTCTGTGGCCTGCAAAGTTTTTTGTAAGCGGGTGGGAATATTTCCACGCACAGAATTAAAATCCACCTGCTGTAGTGCAAAAGGCAAATGGGTTTTGCAAAAAGATTCTAAATTATAAATTCTTCTGGGAGATGAACTGAACAGATTCATTTTTTTGCTGGAGTGCAATCTGACAAATGAACTTTTTTTAATTAATAGCAAATCCCGTTGGTCGGCCCTAGGCAAACTGGCTGCAATAAAAGTTTTGCTATTCGCTTCGGTGGGTAAGTCTTTCCAAGAATGCACCACCATATCTGTCTGGCCTTCTAGCAATTCACCTTGAAAGTCTTCGGTAAAAACCCCCTTGGTGGGAATCTTCCACAATGGATCGGTTAAATTAATATCTCCTAATGAGGATTTAAAAAAATATTCAATTTCTAAACCGGGCTGTTGATTTTTTAAAGCGTCACCCACCTGGTAGGCTTGTAGACGGGCCAGATCGCTTTTTCTGGCCGAAATTCTTAAGCGCACAAGTCATCCCAACCCAAGGGTCGAAGCTCTGCACGGTTCAAGTACTTTTTCACTGTACTGGATAAGAACTCTTGAATGTGCTGTATTTGCACTTGCAGATTTTGTTGATGCATTTGTAATTCTTGAAAGTAATCCTGCAAGTGAACTAAAGTTGTAAAATTTTTGCAGTCTGCGGATAAATCATTTTTTAATAAAGCCAATTGTTGTTGAAAAGTAGACCAGGTCAAATTGCTTTCAGCACGCAAATCAATCAGAGTGTGAACAACACTGGGGATTGTTTGCACAGTTTGTAAAGCCAGTTGATCATCAATGGGGGCCGCAATAATAGTGGCCACAGATTTGTCAGCATTCAAGCTGTTCAAGTCCGTCCAGTTTTTGACTTCAACATTTGAAAACTTAGTGAAAACTTTTTTAGATTTTTCGGGACTGCGGCTAACTACAAACACTTTTTTAATATGATTCAACCATGGGCAGATCTCTAAAGACAAATGCCCAGACCCTAAAATCACCACTTCTTCGATATTTTTTAAATTTTTACGCACCAAACTTCCGTAGCTATTGGATCCCAATTTATTGACAAATTCATGGCGAATTTGTTTGACGGTGGTGTAAACAAATTGCAACCATTTTTGTTGTTCAAAGTGCGGGGCGTATTTTTCAACAAAAGCTTTAAATTGACCAAAAACTTCCGTCTCACCAATCACAGGTGAGTGTAAACCACATAAAATTTCACTTAAAAAAATCAAAGCCTTATGGTCTTTCAGAATTTCGTATTCAAAACCATTCCAATGCAAAGTCGTATTTTGCAAATTTTGTAGTTCGGCAGATTGAATAAAAATCATCTCGCGCAAACAAGTGGACCAAGAATAGATGGCAAAGCTGTTATCAAAGTGAAAATCCGTCGAGGGGGATTTATTTTCAGCCGGTGACGTTTTATGTGCTGACTCTGGCAAAGCAGAAGCTTTTAGCCGATGTAAAATTAAGATTTGGTCCATAAGTATTCTTATCTGGTTTTCAATAAAGATGTGTCATTGTTTTGTCACAATTAATAATTTACGTCTATAGTCGATGTTTCTGGGGACTTTCTGTCTCAAAATAACGCATCACAAAATGATAGAAAGCTAAAGCCAGAGTAGTTTTTTAGCATGAAACACACAACAAAGCCTCAACAAAGCTCTATAACTTCCATTCGTCCTCGTCGTTTGCGCCGCAACCCAGTGATTCGCGATATGGTGGCCGAAACATTTTTAGGCCCAGAACATCTGGTACAGCCAGTGTTTATTTTAGAGGGTTCATCTTTAAAACAACCCATTGCCAGTATGCCAGGGCAATTTCGATTCAGTTTGGATCAGCTTTTTGTTGCCACTGAAAATGGCCTCAAAAAAGGTATAAACAAATTGGCTTTATTTCCAGTTATTGCGGATCAACTAAAAAGTAAAGATGCGGCAGAGTCTTACAACCCTGAAGGTTTTTTACCCCAGGCCGTGCAAAAATTAAAAAATAAATTTCCAGAAGTGATGTTGTTCACTGATGTAGCTTTGGATCCTTACTCCTCAGACGGTCATGATGGATTGGTTGAAAATGGTGAAGTTTTAAACGATGCCACCGTGGAAGTTTTAGTGAAGATGGCCGTGGTGCAGGCTGCAGCAGGGGCTGATTTTGTCTGCCCTTCAGATATGATGGATGGCCGCATCGGAGCTATTCGACACGGCCTGGATCAAGCGGGCTTTGTAGATACAGGAATTTTATCCTACGCCGCAAAATATGCTTCGGCTTTTTATGGACCTTTTCGCGATGCTTTGGATTCAGCACCTCGTTTTGGTGATAAAAAAACTTATCAGATGGATTACCGCAACAGCCGTGAAGCTTTGCGTGAAGTGATGTTGGATGTGCGCCAAGGGGCAGATATTGTGATGGTTAAGCCCGGCTTACCCTATCTAGATATTATTGCCAAAGTGCGGGCCAATACCCAATTGCCCGTCGCCGCTTACAATGTCAGCGGCGAGTATGCGATGATCAAAGCCGCTGCTGAAAAAGGCTGGATCGATGGACACAAAACTATGATGGAGTCTTTGTATGCCTTTCGCCGCGCCGGCGCCGATTTGATTTTTACTTATTTCGCCTGGGAGTTTTAGGGCGAAGATAGTGTCCAGCGCGGGTTTCCATTGATTCTGCAATGAGTGATAACAACCCAATAGTGGTTACAAGCTGTAACCACTATTGTTACAAAACATTTGAATTAAAATCCATTTGCATGCAGCTTGATGTTTATGGAACTAAAAAATCAAAACTTCGAAATTGAAAAAGCTAAAGTTAAAGCCATAGCGCCAGATGCAAGACAGTATTCGAATATTGGCCAATATTTGCGAGATGTTTTAATTTACAAAAAAGAAATCAACCCAAGATTTTCAGCACGATCCTGGGCAAGAAAGATGGGATTTGCTAACCACAGTCTTTTGATGTTTTTTTTAAGCGGCACTCGCCCAGTCAGACTTCGTCATTTACAAAAAGTATTTAGGGGCCTAAGCATCAGTCAGGCAGAACGGTCTTATATCGAAGCCTTAGTGCAATATGAGCAATCAGAAAGTGAATCTGAACGTGAATATTTTGTAACCCGATTGCGCCAATTGGCCCCTGAACAAAAAATGGTATTTCTTGAAACCGAAAAAGCTCGTGTTATTTCAAGTTGGCTGCACATGGCTATTTTAGAGATGACTGAAGTGCCTGGATTTACGCTTGATGCAAAATGGATTCAAAGTCGACTTCTGCAACCTATTTCTTTGCAGCAAATCCATCGTGCTATCGAAAGTTTAGAATCGCTCAAACTTTTACAGAAAAAATCTGATTCTATTTCAAAAACGCATCAAAGTCTAAACCTTGGTGGCGAGCGCGCCAGTGAAGCCATTCGCGAATATCATAGGGGTAGTATTAAGTTGGCTTATCAAGCGATTGAGAAACAAAAAATGAGTGAGCGCATTCTTCAAGGCTTTGCGCTAGCATTTGATCCGACTTTTTTACCAGAAGTCCAAAATTCTATTGATAAATTTCGTAGGGAGCTAGAGCTTATTGCAAGTCGATCCAAGCCCTGTGAAGTTTATCAATGCAATATTCAATTTTTTAACTTAACAAAAATTAAAAAGGAGCAAAAATGAAAAATGTGAAGTGTCTGTTTATAGCTGCTGCAATGTTATTTATTGCAGCCTGCGGTGAAAGTTCAAATAATTCTTCCCAGGCAACAACTGGGCCTGTGAATGATAGCACAAGTCTTGGTAACAGTGGTGCTGGTGGCAGTAGTGGCGCCGGCAATGGTGGTGGCGCGATTGTTCGAAATGGAAACCTTCTGACTTTTGCACAGGCCGGTGTAAAATTTGAAATTCCTGTTGTACCTGTTTTTAATGACCCTGGCATCACAGTGCCAGAAATTGCAATTGCAGAAAGTTTTGCACAGCGCTTGGCACTTCCTGATTTAGTAAAGCTTCGCCTACTACGTGCTTTAGTGCCATTGGGAGAACGAAAATATTTCAACCTACAAAGTGCTGATCTAAGCCCAGAAAAAAAGGCTCAGCTGCTGGCTGCCTACCAAAAGACGGTGGGCCAATTGCCCCTGGGTGAAAACTTTGAAATAGTTGCTGTGACCATTGGCAAAGAAACTTTTTTATTGCCCGAATTTTATCAGTTAACAGATTCAATTGCCAAAGCTGCAATAATTCTGCACGAGGCTTTATGGGTGTACAATCCAAAATTGCCTCTGGTGGAGGTCTTAAGAACTGAAGTTGCCCTTGAAAATGCTTTGCGATCACCACTAGCGCAAGAAAAATTGATTTATGAAAAATCATTGTTTGATGTTTTAACAAGATCGCTGGGTAGCAAAAGTCTTCTTTTGACCGGCGCTCTGTTGGCTGATTTGGCCAACGGTCCATTTGAATTAAAAATACCAACTTTGAATCCAGCAGATCAGTGGAGTCTAAAAGTTCAAAGTCCTGAAATTCTTATCCAGGATATTTTAGGTCATGGATACGCTTTCGAAACTTGGTCAGATGAAAAACCTTTAGATAAAGAAGCTCTTGAATATTATTGGAATACACTGGTGCAACTTAACCCCAGCTCAAAATTTGCCAAAGCTCTTTTAGATTCTTTGGGTGATTTTCGCATTATAACTAAGAGTGTCAGTTCTTTCTACAATTGCACAGTTGATTTTACATATTTACAAAAAATTCAAAGTGACACAGGTTTGAGCTGTGATAGCCGTTCAGTTATAAGTTTAGATTAAAATTTTAAGGAGGTATAAAATGTTATTTAGTTTATTATCAATAATTTTTCTTCAAAGTCCTAGTTTTGCAGGTGAGGCACAGTATATTCAAGCTGGAATATATCAGTACCAAAGTGAAGTACAGAAAGTACCAGTTTACAAAAAAACTGTAAGGGTGCAAACAGTAGATGACCAGGACGTTTGCGTAAAAAATTGTTTCAGTGAAAATGAAAAGCCGCAAATGGAACGGTTGCGTATTTCATCTTTAGTGTATGAAAGTTATGAAAACAAATTTTTAGTCTTTTCTGGGCAGGCTACAATTAGGCAAAGTTCCTTGGGTTGGTCTATTGTTTCTAGATCTGGCAATATTGAATTGATTGGTCACACTATAAGGATCATCGATAAATACAGCACTGGTGATTTACGGCTATCTGTCGATCTTAGCTTTGCAAGTAAAGATAAGATTATAGGTACAGAGGCTTTGTTTATGCCCGCAGAATCTTATCCCTACTATATGTCTACACAGTCCTATGATTTAAAATGTGAGCATTGCACCGGCAAGAATATTGATCTGTTGTCCAATTAAACTCATTCGTTAAATCCCCTTTGCACAGTTTTTGCATTCAATAGTTAGTGGTTGTTGAACAAGTCAAGTGTCTCAAACTTGTGCAAAGGTCAGAATTTTATTTTCTATTCGATGGGGAGTTTTAGCTATTTATTTTAATTAAGCGGCTGTAAATTCTGAATCCCAATCAGCAAATGCTAAAGTTGATGGATGTACTTTTAAAGCTAAAGCCAGCATTTTTGCCCGGTCAATTCCCATGACAACTCGACCATGCTCAAGTGAAGATATAGTGGCTTGATTGAGTCCAGATTTTTTTGCAAGCTCAGCCTGTGTCCAACCTTGCAATTCACGATAAATTTTTAGTGCTTTACCAGGAGTAAGTTGCCCGTATTTTTTTACAGGCACAAACTTATCCTTTAACAAGTCCTTCACTTTTTTTCCTGCTGGCATTACTTCCTCCTATAATCATGAGGGGTTATTT
Source organism: Pseudobdellovibrionaceae bacterium (assembly GCA_049315665.1). Taxonomy (GTDB): domain Bacteria; phylum Bdellovibrionota; class Bdellovibrionia; order Bdellovibrionales; family Bdellovibrionaceae; genus JBMOJS01. The sequence continues at coordinate 6,241 of JBMOJS010000043.1, forward strand.
TTAAAACCATATCAACAGCAAAAAATTGTGTCTATGCAAGTTTTTGCGCAATCAACCAGCGCTTCCATCTGAAACTTAGCATACAGCAATACCCTTTGCACAGTTTTTGCATCCAATACTTAGTAGTTATTGAACATGAAAAGTGTCTCAAACTTGTGCAAAGGAAGAAGTATGCGTCTCATTTTAAGACAGTTTTTGGTGATCTATCTTTCGCTAGCTTTGATTGTACCACAAAATATTTTTGCCCAGATGGGGGCAGCCCGTGGGCCAACTTCAACGGATGAAAATGCTTTTCCCCAGCCAGCAGTCGATCCAAAGGTGGATGCGTTTTTAGATCGCATGCAAAATGGACAACAATTAGATAACAGCGGCGACGCCTTTCATTTATTGAATCAATCTATCGAAATTTTAAACGAAAAAAACCCGTCACAAAGTATTGTTTATGACTTGAACCAGCTATCGAACAATATTCCTTTTGTCCCAGTGACAGACATGACCATCAAATACAGCTCACAAACCCAAGAATTGATTTTTGAGGGCACGCGAGGGGCCGATGCCCAAGGTCAAAATGGAAAAGTAGTGGTTCGGCAAATTTTAAAAAATATTGATTTGATAGCATCGGCCCAAGATAAAGAGCTATTTCAGTTTGTTGATAGCCGTGGGGCTGTGCATGTCATTGATTTAGGTTTTATTGCTAGTGATGCTTTTCGTCAGCCCATTCCAGTGATTCAGAATTTGTGGCTACCAGAAAAACCATACTCAACCCCGCCACGTCTAAAAGTGGGTTTTTTAACTCCAGGCACTGTGCCCTTTCATATAGATTCAACAGACGTTGTTGCTAGAAATCCTGAAGGTCAGGCTCAGCTGGAAAATGGTGATTTTTATATATTGGATCTTGATACACAAAAACCTGTGATACTTAGTCGACATGTCACTTATCACCAAATGATCCGTGGATTCGAAGTGTTAGAACTTATGGGCCATCTTTTGTCACCCCATGTGCAAACACAATTGACAGTGGAAAAAATATTGACCCAATTGCAAGGGGAGTATGACAAACAAGATTTGGCAATTGAAAGCGAAAAAATATCTCCCCAGGCTAAAATTCTATTAAGCTATCTACCAGCAAAAACTTTAAAGGTATTACAAACCCGCCGTGGCGAACTTTCGCAAGTGAAAAATCAAAGTCGTGGTTCCATACAAAGTGAATCATGGACAAAAACCTATGCCGAAATTCTACAAAATTCCCCAGATGTGTCTGAGCAAGATCGCGAAGTTGAATGGTTTAAATATTTAACAAAGATATCAGGGATAAATCCGACAACAGAAAAAATAAATAGTAATTTAAAAAATCAGAATTCTGCAGATTCTGAAGTCAGTGAAACCACCAGTCAATCACGAGCAAAATTATCAGATAAAATAAAAATTATTCGGCAAAAACTTTTCACTTTAAAAACAACTGGGATATTGGCGGGAACTGCAGGCACAGTGTTGTTTCAAGACGCCTATCAAAATTTTGAAGTTTTGCAACAGATCAAGGTGATCGCTTTTGCTTATGAAAACTTTTATCCTGAAGTTTTAAAAGATGCAGTCTATCGACAACCATTACTGCTGTCCATGGCTAGTCTGGCCGCAATGTGGCCCGCCGCGGTCGCTACATCGGCAATGACCGGGAATATACTTAAATCCATGGCTGAAAAATTGAAAAACGAAACATCAAAGAAAGCCTTGATCATCAAAGACCTGGCTCGCAATTGGGGCGTTAGTTTAAATAATTGGCAGCGGATCAATAGTTTTGGCATGCGGTTATATGCAAAGTTGATTTTGCCTTATTGGCGAGTGGCCATCGAGGACATATTAAAGCAAAAAAGTTTTTTTAATGCAATCAATTCAGGATTAAACCCCTTGCAAAAAGTTCTGGCGGATTCGGAAATGGGCCGTAAGCTAGGTCTGACCGAAGATCAGCGCTTGGGTTTGAATCGTTTGGTATTAAAGTTACCTGGATCTCAAGGTGAACTTTTGCCCTACACGGCAAGCAAAGAATCTGTTCAACAAAAACAAACTTTGCAGTCTTTGGTGTCCGAGGAAAATTATAAAAAATCTTCACTGGCTATGTTGATTGCAGCCATTGTGGTGGCTGAAAAAAATCAATTGGATCCCGCAACGGTGATCATGCTGCAAAAATCTGTAGAACAAGGCTTGGATGTGTCTAAAGTTCTTTTGAATCTTGAAAAATCAGAATATCAAGAAGAATGGAAAATGCTGGCCGACACTTTGATTCAACAATTGTCTGCAATGAAGATGGGTTCTTTTCCTGCAGACGGTAATATTGCAGATTTAGTGCAGGTCTATAAAGATAAAGCAGATACAGCCCTGAACAAGCTTCGCACAATGCCCGATTGGCAAAAACGATGGATCAAATTTAAGCGCAGCTTTAGTGCAAAAGTACGAAACAGTACGATTTCTGCAGCTAATTTTGGCGTGGAAGACAGTGAGCGACTTAAAAAAATATTCACCAATGAATTTGTTTCTGATCAAGTAAAAAAAGAATTTGTGGTGGATCATTTGATGGTGGTGGGAATTGTTGGTCTGTACGGCGATCGCGCAAAATTGGATGCACCAGAACATCTTTCTGCCGATGCCAATGGCTTATTGTGGACATCCAAAGCCCATTGGTTTGATATTTTTATGAACACCTATATTCATTTTTTTGTATCTGGCAGTACCATGGCGTTGATCTTTCAAAAAATCAAACCACAGGTAAATAACAATTATAAAAGTGAAATTGAATACCGGGTGCAGCCGACGGATCGTACTGAGCCTTTTTTTAAAGCCTTAAAAAATTGGACAGTGGATGTGATGAATCCCTTGAAGGCAGACCTTGGTGGAATATTATTAAAGCGACTGGCTAAACGTTTTACTACAATCACCGCAGGCCTGACGATGATGATGGTTTTACGGGTTGGCGTATGGGACCAACCTATAGCCATGGCTACCAAAGCTTTTCTTTTTAATTTTATTGCCGCCCAGTGGTTTTACGCCTGGGTGTGGACTCCTGTGCAGTCGGGAAATCAACTGATGGGCGATCGTATCGAGGCTATGAGAAAAGAGTTTTATGAAGCCACAACCAGTTTGGATAAAAATTATTCCGAAGGCATGCAAAAATTTCGCAATCTGTATCAAAAATACAATCCCAAATCTTTAGCTGAATTTTCTGGAATGGACGGTAAATCAAAAGAAGATATTTTCCAATTTGTCGTAAAACATCCACCAATTTACACTACTGAAAAAGGCATTATCAGTTGGTTGTCCACTTGGACTGCGGCCGTTACCACGACCATTATGGCAGTTCCTTTAAGTATTATATTGATGGATGAAAAACAGCTGTCTTCACCAGATTTATTTGCAAAATGGGCTTTGATCTCTGCGGGATTGTATGCAGGCAGCTATGCCTTATTAGGAAAAAAGCCTTGGCAGTATTATATCAAAAAATACCAAGAGGTCCGCGAAAAGTATTTGTCATTCAAGTCCGTGGATTTAAAATCAACCCCAGTTTTAGGATTGGGATTAAATAAATCCACAGCCAGTGTCATCAGCTGTGATCAGATATTTTAGGTGCCAGGTCCTATTTCGGGACGCTTTGCGTCCCGAAATAGGACCTGGCACTCAATCCAGCAAATACTTTTTTAAATATTGAACAGCATAGATCGGTATACACAGAACTTCGGTATTGTTTATTTTTTCTTTTTTTGGTTTTTTTAGACAAAAGTTAATAGCTGTTTTGGTTTTGTGCTGGTTGCAAAATAATTTTAAAGACTGCATTTTTCCTAGAGGTTGATCCTTTACTTCTATGGGAAATTTCTGTAGCTTTTTTTCAATAATAAAATCAATTTCTGCTAAATTCTTTTTTTTATCACGGAGCCAGTAAGAAAGCTCAGGCCGAACCAAGGGACCTCGATAAAAAGCCAAATGTTGGGCAATAAACTGTTCATAAAAAGTACCTTTAATGGGACTGTCTGCCTTTAAATCAAAAGCAGATGTATTCAACTGCAGTCTAGAGCTTAAAAGACCTACATCTAAAAAATAGGGTTTAAAGGTTTTTTCATCCAGCGTGGCTTCTAAGCTTAATGATGTGGCGTTGCTGTGGCAACAATTTAAAACAACCCCTGATTTGACAAGCAGTTGATAACACCTTTGCAGATCAAAAGCCTTCGTCGTTGGATCAATTTCACTCCATTTTATTTTTTGGCCTATCTTTGACGGCAATGATCTAAATAGAGTCTGCAATTTCGTAACTTGCGTGCGAGTTGCATACTTATAAAAATCATCTTGATAGGTTTGTAAAATACTTTCATGAACTTGCGCCACCGATAAAAAACTACCAGTGTCTCGATATTTTTTAACCGCTTCTGGCATGCCGCCGACCGAAAGATAAATTGAAAAAAAATCCAAAGCTTGCTGATGAACCCGGTCTGGCAGTTCATCAAATGGATTATAATTTGATAATTTCTTTAGAAGTTCCTTCTCACCTAAAGCATGCAGGAACTCGAAAAAGTTCATGGGTCCAAGATGGTAGTATTGAACTCTGCCGACGGGCACTGAATGTTCAAATTCTTCCACATATACTTCTAATAAAGATCCAGCAGCCAATACGGGGATATCCGGACGCTCCTCCCTAAAGTACCTAAGAGCAGAATAAACAGATGGCTGTTTTTTAATTTCATCAAAGAAAATAATGGATTTTTTACCTACTGGATTTTTACTAATGGACTCTACTTCGCTAATGACCTTCTCAATAGAAATCTCATTTTCTGTAGATTGTAAAAAAACTTTTTCTAGATTGATTTCATGCAACGTAAACCCATTGGCTTGGGCCAAAAGTTTTACCAGAGTTGATTTGCCAACTTGCCGGGCCCCACGCAAAACAACGGGCTTACGGTCTATAGATTGTAGCCAGTGAGTTAGACTTTTATTTGCTAATCTATACATGGACCTAAGCTATATAAAATCACCACAAAAGTCAACTATACCCCTATTTTCGTCCATAAATAGTATCAAACAGGGGGCATTTTTGTACCTAAAGTAGACGAAAATAGGGGCATTGCCTATTAGACCCTCTCCAGCTTAGCGTACTTTAACACAAATTTTTTCACAGTGTGGTCGGCAAACACCACACTGACTTTTTGCTGATCGCCGCTGCCTTCAGTAGCATAAACCGAGCCCACTCCAAAAGTGGGGTGGCGCACTTTATGACCTTTACTTAAGCCTGTGGATTTGGCCGAGCTTAAAGAAAATCCAGCACCATCATTGAAAGCCTGAGTGTCTTCATCTGGAAAAGACTGATGTTCAAAACCATTTTGCGAACTGGAATCGCGCACAAAACCTCGGCCGTAGCCACTTTGCTTTTGCCACAGGTTTTGGGCAAAGCCTCCAGCAAATACGCCCGAGGATTTTTCTAAAATATCTTGCGGCAGTTCTTTGATAAAGCGCGAAGGAGGGTTGAACTGATCTTGCCCCCAAACTTTGCGACTTTTGGTATGGGTCAGCCATAGCTTTTCACGGGCTCGAGTGATGCCCACATAGGCCAGGCGCCGTTCTTCTTCAAGATCGTCCGAATCATCATCTTCGTCACCAACATTGGGGAATAGATTTTCTTCCAAGCCTACAATAAACACATTGGGAAATTCCAATCCCTTGGAAATATGCAAGGTCATCATGGTCACGGCATTTTGTTCTTGATTCAAATTGTCGGCATCAGACACCAAAGCCATCTGTTCTAAAAATTGAACCAAAGTGGTTTCGCTTTGATGCTCTTGCGTGAACTGAGTCAGCGCATTGTAAAACTCTTTTAAGTTTTCGATGCGGCTTTGCGATTCTAAAGTATTTTCTATTTTTAATGTTTCAACATATCTGGTTTGTTCTAAAACAAAATCATAAAAATCCACCAGTTGCTTTTGTCCACTGGCTTCGGCCAATTTTACAACCAATTCATAAAATCCACGCAGTTTGCTAGTTGTGCCAGCATTGAACTCACGATCTAAAATAGATTTTTCGATACTTTGCAGTAAAGTCAGTTGATTTTGCATAGCAAGGGCTTCTAATTTTTCAACGGTGGTTTTGCCAATGCCTCGAACTGGGATATTAATAATTCTTTTCAAAGCAACATCATCAGAAATATTGATGGCTAATTTCATATAGCACAAAATATTTTTGATTTCTTGCCGTTCGTAAAAGCGCATACCGCCGATCAAACGATAGGGTACAGATTGTGATCGCAGCTGATCCTCTAAAACCCGGGACTGGGCATTGGTGCGATAAAAAACAGCGTAGTCATTGTAATTGCCATGACCTTGTTGCAGACGATCAGAAATAGTTTTAACCACAAAGCGGGCTTCATCATATTCATTTTTTTCTTCACGCACCGAAATCATTTCGCCCATTTCATTGTCGGTGAATAGATGTTTACTTTTTCTTTGCGAATTGTTTTCGATCAAGTGCGAGGCCGCCTTAACTATAGCCGCGGTCGAGCGATAATTTTTTTCAAGCTTTACGATTTGCGCTTCGTGAAAGTCTTTTTCAAAATTCAAGATATTGCTGATATCCGCCCCGCGCCAGCTATAGATGGACTGATCTTCGTCGCCCACCACACATAAATTTCTATGCCCTTCAGATAACATTTTAACTAGAAGATATTGAATATGATTGGTGTCTTGGTACTCATCCACCATGATGTATTTAAACTTTTCTTGATAGTGCTTTAACAAATCAGGCTGTTTTTTATAAAGTAAATAGGTGTTCAATAATAAATCATCAAAATCCATAGTATTGGATTTTTTTAATTCTTTTTCGTAATCGCGGTAAACTTCAAGTTCCACCTTGTCCATCAAATTGCTATATGCTTTTTCAACTTGTCCAGCAGTTAAACCCAACATTTTGGCGTTACTGATGCGGGACTGAATCTTTTTTGCTGGATACAAAGTATCACTGACATTTTTAGCATTGAGGATTTTTTTCAGCTGACTTAAAGAGTCCCCGGAGTCATTGATGCCAAAATTTTTTTGATAGCCCAGCAGTTCAAAATGCAATCTTAAAATACGCACACAAAAACTATGAAAAGTTGAAATCCACAAGGGTTCGTAAACTGGAACATTCAATTGGCTGAGCATTTGATAAATTCGATGTTCCATTTCTTTGGCGGCTTTATTGGTGAAAGTCACACACAGAATCTGCTGAGTAGAGGCATGACCAAGAGCCAGCATATTTGCCATACGATGGGTCAAAACCCGGGTTTTACCTGATCCAGCGCCAGCTAAAATCAACAGCGGACCTTCGATATTTTCAACAGCTTTTTTTTGCTCGGGATTTAGATTTTTTGTAATAATTTCTAGATTGTTCATTTGTTGGTCTCTATTCTTTGAATCAAATGAAACTTCCACAAGAGGCAGCGAATGGCAAATAATTTGCAAAGCTTTTTTTGGGGGGTGAGCATGTCGGGATTTAAAAATCCATTCAATGTGTTATTTTTTTTAGTGATCCTGGGATTATTTGCTTTGTCGGCCTGCAATGGCGCAAAAGGGCGGTCCAGCGTACAGCCTGATGAGAACACCCAGGTGCAGCTATTGTGGCCCTCTTTATGGGTTGACGATGGAAACTTGTATAGTTTTAGCAATCAAAATTTATCCGGCCTAACATCCTTAGATTCCTTTTCTGGAAGATTTGCAAATTTTTTTATGAACCCATCTTTAAACCGTGCGCATAAAAAATCATCGCAAGAAACTGATAAAATCAAGGGCGTCGCACCACGCACTCGATTTTCTTTGTCAGGTGATGGAGTTTGGATTCCTGGCGATACTTTAAGTATGCAGTTGGCGGTTTTGTATGCTCACATGCAAAATTTTGCCCTACTGGATGTAAAAGTAGGAGCTGCTGAAGTCAATCCATGGCCCAGGGATATTGCCGTGTCAGTGCAATTGGATCAGGCTTCTGAGAACAATGCTTTTTATGATGCAGATTTAGATGCCATGCTGTTTGTTAGCTATACGCAAGAAGGAATGCCTTTATCTATCAATGCCGGGGTTTTAGCCCATGAGCACTTTCACTCCCTTTTTTCGAAGATCGTTTTAAAAAAATTAAATAAAGATCAGGCAAAAATTTCTGATTATAAAAAGGTTTTATTGCGTGGTTTGAATGAAGGCCTGGCCGACTATTGGGGCTGGATGTACACCGGCGATTTGGATTTTATTTCTCGCTCTTTATCGGAAGAAAAATCAGCACGATCATTACGAACAAGTTCCAGCAGTCCTATTGGTATTTTATCTTCAGCCAGTAAAATCAATCAGGCGGTTGAATTGGTAAAAGATGAAAAAAATAAAGAAAAATATTTATTGCATTATGCTTATAGTTTGGGAAATCAATATGCCAAGTTAACAAGATTACTGACGGAACAGGTTTCTGTGTCGCAAAAAATAAATCTGCAGCAGGCGGCTTTGATCGTGGCCCGGGCCATTGTTGCCTCATTGCCTGATTTTAAAACTCAGTGGTTGGCTTTAAGTAAAGATCAGGATTTATCTCCGCAAAATTTCTTTTTGCTATTGGCTAATCATATAGAAAAAAACAGCAGTCACTGTGAGTTTTTTATGAAAGTCTTGAATTCTGCGGCGGGAGGATCCGAAGGGGATCGCTACAAATGTGATCCGCAATTCCAGTTGCAAAAAATAGTGATTCAAGAAAATATAGCTATGAATAAGTAGGTTATCCAACATACTTATGAACACACTTATAAAAGGACCATACTTATGAAGTTAGTCACTTGGATACAAACTTTATCTTTGATTTTTTTTACTTTATCAGCACGCGCCGATTTTATTGGTCAGGTTTATTTATTTGGCCAAGAGATGCGTTATGAACGTGAACAAGATCAAACTTTAAAAGATCGTCAGCCAAAAAGTTGGGGCCTTGGATTTTGGTGGAACACCTGGGGATTTGAATATGAAGCCTCTAGTTTTGAGGTGAAAACCCAAGAGGGAAATTTGGCCGTTGAAAGGGATTATACCGACCAAAAACTATGGCTGAAAAAAAGTGTCTATCGCTATCAAGTTTCACAATCTTTGATGGATATTTATGTCGGTGGTGCTTTTGGGCAATATGCTGAAGAGATCAAAACCACCTTTGCTGGTAGCACTTCACTGAACAGCACAAAGCCTAAAACCTTATTGGCGGCCTCATTGGGGGCTCAGTTTTTTCAATTTTTTTGGCAGCACTGGGGCTTGGCCGTCGGGGCCGAAGGACAATTGTTTTTTGCCCAGAACTTTGATCCCAGCCCTATGCCCGGGATCAATCTGCGCTTGGGGTTTACGTTTTAGGGTTTGCTTGTAAAAAATAACTGTATAAAACTTGGACATTTTGTTTTCGGCGATCATTGAGTTAGTTTCAAGTGGAACTGAAGAGTGGGTGATTTGTTTGGGGGGCTTAGTCGCTGAAGTTGGATCGGGGGGCTGAAAGGGTTTTTTCATGCCGCAAAGTTTATTGCCCCAGTCCAAGAAGCCATTGCATGCTCACTTTAAAATATCTTATTTTCGCTCGACTTTTTTAATTGCCGGAACTCTTTTGCTGCAGGGCTTCGCCGCCAGCGCCACCACCACCACAGCCAAAAAAACCGTGTGCTCCATCACTATTAATTCGGATGAAGAAATCAATACATTCAAAAAAAATCTATCGCCAGATCTATGGAACTTTGTTGAGCTGACCACATTAAATTCCGGCGGCGCTAACCAAGACAACAAAAAAGACTGGATGAAAAACGCCTGCGCCGCCAAACCCAGCTGTGATATTTTATTGATCTCGGGCCATTTTGGCGGATCTTTTTTTGGCAAGTCTG